>JAZBPJ010000001.1:0-10276 GCA_036351575.1 Lysobacterales bacterium
TCCGCGCTGTAAATGACGCGGCCTTCCTTGATCGTCTCGATCACCTTCAGGGTATCGAGATGCTCGGGATCGATCGCGGTGGGATCCTGCGACAGGATCACGAAGTCGGCCAGCTTGCCGGCCTCGATCGAACCTTTTTCGTTCTCTTCAAAATGCTGCCAGGCCGGCCAGATCGTCATCGCCCTGAGCGCGGTCATCACGTCGACGCGCTGGGCCGGACCGATGATGTCGCCCGAACGCGAGCGCCGCGTGACCGTGGCGTCCAGCACCCGCATGCTGTCGGGAAACGCGACCGGCGCGTCGTGGTGGGTGCCGAACATCATGCCGCGCGTGCGCACCCAACCGGTCGGCGAGATGTCGTCGGCGTTGACCGGCCCGACCGTGTGGTCCCGGTGCCAGTCGCCCCAGTAGAAGGTGTGCATCGGGAACAGCGAGGGAAAAATACCCAGCCGCTGCATCGCGTCGACCTGGTCCTCGCGCAGGAACTGGCCGTGGACCAGCACCGGCCGCGCGCCGGGGCCGTGCTTCTTCACCGCTGCGTCGATCGCGGCGATCAGCATGTCGGTGGCGCCCTCGCCGTTGGCGTGGGTGAGCAATTGGATGCCGTTGCCGAAGGCCCAGTCGACCGCGTCCACGACCTGTTCCATCGTGGCCGCGGGATAACCCGCGTAGCCCGGCGGGTAATGACCCACCGGCGCATAGTACGGACGGTCGCGCAGCGCCGTGAAGCCCTGCGGCGAACCGTCGATGGTCAGCTTGGCGCCGCCCACGCGCACGCGGTTTGCATAGGTGCCGGAAACATTCGCGGCGATGAACGCGCGGTCGACGAGCATGTCAGGATAAATCACGACGTCGATGTCAAGCCCGCCCTCGGCGGCCACTTTACGGACCGTCGCCACGGTGCCTGGCGCCGCCCGGCCTTCCTGCGCGGTCGTGTAGCCGAACCGCGCCCAGAGCCGTGCGCCGGCCCGAGCGAATTCTTCGAAATGTTCCGGGCTGAGTCCGCCGAGGAGCTTGGCTATCGCCCCGATAAAGGCGTTCTCCTCGAGCACGCCGTCCGGTTCCCCGTTGGGCTGCTTGCGAATGATTCCACCGGCCGGGTCGGGCGTTTCGGAAGTGATGCCGGCGCGCTCCAGGGCGGCCGAGTTGAACGCGCCGAAATGCCCGGACTGGTGGATCGCGATGACCGGGACCTCGCTGGAAACCCGGTCGAGGTCTTCGCGTGTCGGGTCACGCAGTTCGGCCAGCTGGGCCGGGTCGTAGCCGAAACCGATAATCATGCCGCCGGGTTTCCCGGCCTCGGGATTGGCCGCCACCCAGTCGCGCAGCGTTTCCTGCAGGCTGGCGATATCCTTCACCTCGCCGTCCGGCGGCGACAGCAGGTTGGCCGCCAGCGCCTGCAGGCCGCCCATCACCACGTGGCCGTGGCTGTCGACGAAACCGGGCAGCAACGCGCGGCCGTCCAGGTCAACGACACGCGTCGCCTCGCCCTGGTGGGCGCGGACATCCGCCAGGTCGCCCACCGCCAGAATTCGACCGTCGCTGACCGCCACGGCCTCGGCCGCCGGCACCGCATCGTTCATCGTCAGCACCGGTCCGCCCAGGTAAATCGTATCGGCAGCACCGGACGACTCCGCCGCGGCACAGGGTAAAGCCATGAGACCGGCCAGGGCGGCCACCGCAAACGCTTTAAAACTGAACACCATCAGACCCTCCTTCGAATCTCCCTTATTTATTTTGAGGCATGCAAAACCTGCTATGCCAGCAATTTCGCCGCCAGCCGCCAGCCGCGCAGGCCGCCGGTCTCGACCACCGCCAGCAGGCCACCGACCATGGCGCCGACCACGCCGCAGCTCATCACGTCCTGGCCGGCGAGGTACAGGCCGGAAATGTCGGTGCGCGGCCTCAGCCAGTCCTGCTCGAACCGCCGGGGATCATGGTCCAGGCCGTAAATTTCGCCCTTTGAATAACGGCAGAACCAGTCGGTGGATAGCGAAGTCGACAGTTCGTAGTAGTCTATTTTTCCTTCGAGCTGCGGCATTCTTTCAAACAGTTTCGCCAGCAGCCGCTGCGAGAGTTTTTCTTTCAGCGCCTCGTAGTCCTCGCCGCGCTGACCCCAGGTCGTGCCGGCCCATGGCTCGAACCACTCGTGCGGCCCGAAGGAGACAATTTCGATCGTGGCGCGGCCCGGGTAGCGCTGCTCGAACGTCGGATCCTTGGCGGACGGAAACGAGATGTAAGCCAGCGGCAGGTCGCGTTCCGGGTCTGCGAGAAACGCCTCCAGGTCTTCCTCGTAATGCTCGCTGGGATACACCCAGTAATTGGTCCTTGGCAGGCCGAGCGCCTCGGCGCTCTCCCTGATGCCCACGTAAAGGCACATGCTGGCCACCGAGGGCCGAACGTTTTTCAGGCGCTCGAGGTAGTCGGCGCGTTGGGGTACGGCCTCATCGAGCAGGCGCTCGAAGGTATTGAATACACCCGCATCGCTGATGACGACAGGCGCGTGAATTTCATTGCCGTCCGCCATCAGCACGCCCTCGGCGCCGCGCCGCCCGACGAGGATCTTTTCAACCGAGGCATAGGTAAATACCTCGCCTCCTGCGCCCTGGATCACCGGGATGATCGTCTCGGCCATCTTCGAGGCGCCGCCGACCGGGTAGTAACCCCCGTGCATGTAATGCTGCGCCACGGTGGCCTGCATCATGAAGCTCGACTGCGCGGGCGGCAGGCCGAGATCTCCCCACTGGGAGGTCAGCACCGCGATCAGTTTCTGGTTCGAGGTCACGCTTTCAGCCACCTCGCGGGTGGTGCGCTTGCATTCCTCGGGAACGCGGGTCACCGGCAGCAGGGCGCATAACCAGCCCGGCAGGATCTTGCGCAGGGCCAGGGCGCGTATGGCGGACTTGGCTGATTTCATCTTTTCCAGGTAGATGTCGATCGCGCGTTTTTCGTTCGGAAAAGCCGCGACCAGCGCATCCCGGTAGCCCGGTTTCCCTGCGACCAGGTCGTAGTGCTCGTCACCCAGGAACACGCGGTCGAAATGGTCGTCCATCGGCGCCCATTCGAGCTTGCCGTCCGTCACGTAGTCGAACAGCCGCGAGGCCATCGTGTGTTCGCTGCCGACATCGCCGATGTAATGCACGCCGACGTCCCACTCGTAACCGTTGCGGTCGTAGCTGTGCGTGAAACCGCCGGCCGTGTAATGCTGCTCCAGCACGCAGACCTTTTTTCCCATCTTTGCAAGACAGGCGGCCGCGGTCAGTCCACCGATACCCGAGCCGACGACCAGGACGTCGTAGGGGCCCTCGAGGCGGTTGAAGCGGTAACGGCGGCCGATGCGGATCGTGCTGGGCTTTTTGCTCATGGCTTCAAGAATACTTCAAAAACCGCGTTCGGCCGACGGTCAATTCAATACCCGCCGCGTTGAACAATACGGCCTGTTCTGCCAACATCACCGCTCCGGCGCGGCCGGGCCGCTGCTTCCGGGCGCTTGCCGAACGGGACGGTTTTGCAAAAAAACGAACAACATTGCGTGGAATACATGAGCCGAATCCAGCTGGGGGATACGCCGCTAAAGAAGAACGGGAAAGGCGCCGCGGGCGAGATCGTCGAGCGCGCGGACGAAAAATATTTCCGGATAGCGAATTATGACCGGATGCCGCCGTTTTTCATGACGGTGGTCAGCGGCCACGAACACTGGATGTATGTTTCGAGCAACGGCGGCCTGAGCTGCGGCCGACGCAACCCCTCGCTGGCCCTGTTCCCCTACGAAACGGACGACCGGCTCCACGACGCTCACCATACGGCCGGGCCGATGACGGCCATCCTGCTTGAAAAAAGTACCTCGACGAAGCTCTGGGAGCCCTTCACACAGTGCGCCCGGGTCTACGAAATCGAGCGCAATCTCTACAAGAACCTGGCGGGAAACCGCCTGGTCTTCGAGGAAATCAATCGCGACCTGGGATTGGCTTTCGAATACGAATGGGCCAGCAGCGCGCGTTTCGGATTCGTGCGCCGCGCGGCCGTTCGGAATTTCGGCGACCGCGTGCAGCTGTCGTTCATGGATGGCCTGCGCAACCTTCTGCCCTGCGGCGTCGACCCGAACATGCAGGCCACCCGCAGCACCCTGCTGGACGCTTACCGGCAGGCCGAACTCGAAGACAGGACCGGCGCCGGCATCTACACGCTCAGCTCGATTCCGACCGACCGTGCCGAACCCAGCGAGGCGCTCAGGGCCACCTGCGCCTGGAACCAGGGTCTGCAGGCGCCGGAAGTTTTCCTGTCCGTAGATGCCGTGCAGGCGTTTCGCAACGGCGACGCCCCTGCCAACGAGGGGCGGGTCCTGGGCAGACGCGCCGACTACTTTGTCCATGCGCAGACCGCCCTCGAGCCCGGTGAAAAAGTCGAATGGCGGCTTGTCGCCGACGTCGGGCTCGGGCCGTCGGACGTCGTCGCCCTGCTGCATGACATTGCAGGCGGTGTGAGTGACGAAGAAATCGAACGCGACATCGATGCAGGCGCCCGCAGGCTGGAGCAGCGTGCGGCCAGCGCCGACGCCTTCCAGGCCTCGGCCGACATCCAGGGGGCCACGCGGCATTACGCCAATGCGCTGTTCAATATCATGCGGGGCGGTGTATTCCACGAGGACTATTCCGTGCCGCGCGCAGATTTCCTCGACTTTGTGAAGACCTGGAATGCCCCGCTGGCTGAGCGCGCCGAGGACCTGCTCAGCGCCATCGATCAGCCCCTCGGCCGCGCAGCGCTGCTCGACGCCGCCCGCGACAGCGGCGATGCGGACCTCGAACGCCTCGCGCTCGAATACCTTCCGCTGACCTTCAGCCGGCGCCACGGCGACCCGAGCCGGCCCTGGAACGCCTTCGACATCGACATCATGAACCCCGACGGTTCCGAGAAACTGTCGTACGAGGGCAACTGGCGGGACATTTTCCAGAACTGGGAGGCGCTGGCTTACAGCTTTCCCGGGTTCCTGGAAAACTTCATCGCGAAGTTCGTCAACGCTTCCACCGTCGACGGCTACAATCCCTACCGGATCACGCGCGCCGGGGTCGACTGGGAACTGCTCGACCCGGAGGATCCCTGGTCCTATATCGGCTACTGGGGCGACCACCAGGTGAACTACCTGCTGCGGCTGCTGGAGCTGGAGCAGGCCTGCTTCCCCGGCCGCCTGGCGGCTTACCTGGACCGCGAAATCTTCGTTTACGCGGACGTCCCGTACCGGATCAGGAACTACGGGGACATGCTGGCGAACCCGCGGGACACCGTGACCTTTGACGATATCCGCCAGGCCGAGGTCGAGGACCGCGTACTGCGCATCGGCAGCGACGGGCGGCTCTGCGTCCTGCCCGACGGCAGCCCGGCACGCGCCACGCTGATGGAAAAACTGCTTCTGGTCGCACTGAGCAAGCTGGCCAACGTGGTTCCGGGAGGCGGTGTCTGGATGAACACCCAGCGCCCGGAATGGAACGACGCCAACAACGCGCTGGTGGGTTACGGACTGTCCATGGTGACCCTGTGTTACCTGAGGCGCTACCTGCGTCACCTGGACGGTCTTGTCGATGAAAACGGTTCAACGCCCCTGTCCCTGTCCGTCGAAATGCTGGATTTCTTTGCCGGCGTCCTCTCGGTGCTGAACGAGACGGACAGCGCCGCCGCGGTGCGCGACTACAGCCGGCGCAAGCGCTTCATGGACGGCATGGGCGCGGTTTTCGATGCCTACCGCGGGCGCGTTTACGGCGGCCTCAGCGGCCAGCGCGGCCGGCTCGAAAGCGAGCGGGTGAAGGAACTGCTCACCGTGGCCGGTGCGCTGCTGGACGAATGCATCGCGGTGAACGCCAGGCCGGACGGGCTCTACCAATCCTACAACATCCTCAGCCTGGAGCCCGGTGGACACGGGGTCGAAAACCTGCCGGTGATGCTCGAGGGCCAGGTCGCCGTTCTGGCCTCGGGCGTACTGGATCCGGAGCAGAGCCTGGCGCTGCTGGATGCACTGCGCCGAAGCCCGCTGTACCGCGCGGACCAGGGCGGATACACGCTGTACCCGAACAGGGAACTGCCCGCGTTCCTGCAGAAAAATATCGTTCCCATCGAACTCGCCGGGCAAAACGCCTGGTTGCTGGAAGAACTGGAATCCGGCCGCTTCGACATCGTCGAGCGCGACATCAAGGGCCAGGTCCATTTCAACGGTCGCTTTCGCAACGCCGCGGAGCTGCGGCAGGCGCTCGATAGCGAGCGCGGCCTCGGGGCGGCGGAAGCCGATGCCGTCTGTGCGCTGTTCGAAACCGTCTTTGACCACCGCCGTTTCACCGGCCGCTCGGGCTCCATGTACAAGTACGAGGGGCTCGGCTGCATCTACTGGCACATGGTCTCCAAGCTGCTGCTCGCGGTCGCCGACACGATGGCCGCGCTGCCGCCGGACAGCGCTGCGCTGCGAGAGCGGCTGCTTGGCCATTTCGATGCGATCAAGGCGGGTATCGGCGCTCACAAATCGCCCGCCGAATACGGCGCGTTTCCGACCGACCCGTATTCTCACACACCGGCTTTCACCGGTGTCCAGCAGCCGGGCATGACCGGCCAGGTCAAAGAGGACCTGATCAGCCGCTGTGCGGAACTCGGCATTAAAATCCAGGACGGCCGCGTGCGGTTTCGCCCGGGCTACCTGAAGCGAAGCGAGTTCCTGGCGGAATCGAGGCGCTGGAGGCTATCCGCTGCTGAACAGACCCTTGAGCTGCCGGCGGACTCGCTGGCGTTCACGATGTGCGGCGTGCCCGTGGTCTACCGGGCGGGCGACAGGGAACGGCTCAGGCTCTACCGGGGCCGCGGCGAGCCGCTGGAGTTCCAGTCGCCGGAACTCGACACCGAATGGACCCGCGCGCTCTTTGCACGCGACGGCTCCATCCGCCGGATCGAAGTCGAGGTCGACGCCCGGAGACTGCGCTGAGCGTCATTATCGGAAGACCGGCCCTTGCTGTCCGGCGAGCTTAGTCACCTGCTTTTCGTCTGCTAGACTGCCACGACACGGACAACACCTGACACCGCATGACCCAGCTCAGCCAGGAATTCATCGATCGCTGCCCGGTAGACAACGGTTTTCGTATGCGCGGCCTCGAAATGACACGGATCGAGGTATTCGTCGACGCCGCGTTTGCTTTCGCGGTCACCCTTCTGGTGATCTCTTTCGACGCGATTCCGCGCAACTGGGACGAAGTGGTCGTCGCCATCAAGAGCATTCCGGCGTTCGCCATCGCCGTCGCCCAGCTGGTCTGGCTGTGGTACGAACACTCGGTATGGAGCAAGCGATTCGGCCTGGACGACAGGATGACCGTGTTCCTCAGCGGCCTGCTGCTGGTCACGGTGCTGGTCTACATCTACCCGATGCGCATGATGATCGGGGGCATGGTCGCGTGGTTCACTTCAGGTTACGTGCCGCAGACGTTTCAGCTCGAAAGTTTTCACCAGCTGGCGGGCATGTTCGTCTTCCTGGGCACCAGCTTCGCGGCCGTCTGCCTGGTATTCGCCTGGATGAACTTCTACGCGGCCGGCCGGCGCGAACAGCTGCTGCTGAGTGAACGGGAGCATTACCTCGCAGGCACCACCGCCTGGACCTGGTCCGGATCGGCCGTGATCGGCCTGCTCTCTGCTGCAGCGGCCCTGCTGCTGCCCTTTCCATGGACGCCGTTTGCCGGTTTCACCTACTTCCTGCTGGGCGTGTGGATCCATTTTTTCCTGAGCTGGCGCTACCGCCACGCCCCGGAGTAAACAAACTTGTACAGATATTTTAAATTAATGTACAATTTATATCCTTAGAATTTCTATTTTTATTTGTACATTTAATGTACATTATTGGAGCGCAATACAATGAGATACCTGATGACCGCCATACTACTGTCCATGGCCGCGCCGGCGATCGCCTGCGAAGGCACCCTGCTGGACGAAGATTTTCGCAAGCTCGCCGCCGACGAAACCGTAAACCTGTGTGAAAGCTATTCCGGCAAGGTTCTGCTGGTGGTGAACACGGCCTCGAAATGCGGCAACACGCCCCAGTACGACGGCCTGGAGAAACTGTACGAGGAGTACGGTGAACAGGGCCTGGTCGTGCTTGGATTCCCCTCCAACGATTTTCTCGGCCAGGAGCCCGGCACCGAGGAAGAAATCGAGGAATTCTGCCGCCTGACCTACGGCGTCGAGTTCCCGATGTTTGAAAAAATCACGGTCAAGGGCGACGACGCCAATCCGTTCTACCAGAAGCTTGCCAAGGCGTCCGGCACCTATCCGACCTGGAACTTCCACAAGTACCTGATCGGCCGTGACGGCAACTTGATCCGCGAGTTCAGCCCGCGCACCAAACCCTACGACGATGACGTCGTGAGCGCGATCCAGCAGGCGCTGGCCCCGTAAACCGGCTCCTTCTCAATACGAACGCAGCAGGGCCGGTCTGTTCCGGCCCTGCAATGCAGCTGATGAAATGAACATCTTTGTTCTCGACCACGACATCCGGCGCTGCGCACAGGCTCACTGCGACCGGCACGTATCCAAGATGATCCTCGAGAGCGTGCAGATGCTGTGCACCGCGCTGAACAAGAAAGGCTTCGACACGCCCTACCGTTCCACGCACGTCAAGCACCCCTGCGTGTTGTGGGTCGAGGAATCACGGGACAACTTTGAGTGGCTGTCCGAACTGGCGGTCGAACTGAACCGCGAATACCGTTACCGCTACGACCGCGAGCAAGACCACGCCTCGATCGCCGTTCTGGGCCGGATCGGCAAGCACCGCTACGCGTCCGCAGGCCTGACCGAGTTCGCCCAGGCCATGCCGGACGAATACAAGGTGCCCGGCGATGCGGTCTCCGCTTACCGGGCCTTCTATCACGGCGAAAAAGCGTCTTTCGCCAGTTGGACGAAACGCCGCCCCCCGCGCTGGTGGCTGGCGGGCGCGGCCTGATTCGGAAAGGCCGGCCATGAAATCTGAGCAGACCCTCGGCGGAACGCGCCTGGTGATCGGCGCCAACCGCGGCATCGGGCTGGCGCTCGTACGCGCGCAGTTGGCGCGGCCCGAAGTGACCAGGCTGGTCGCCACGCACCGGGCCGGTTCGAATCTCGACGAGCTGCGGGAACTGGAGGCGCAGTGGCCGGGCAAGCTGCTGACCGCTTCCCTGGAAGTGACCGACCCGCGGGACCTCGCTGAACTGGGCCGCCTGGCGCGCGAGTTCGACGGCGGGTTTGACCTCGTTATCCATGCCGCCGGCATTCTGCACGAGGGAGAAATGGGCCCGGAAAAAAGCCTCGCCCGTTGCGAACCCGACCAGTTGATGCGCTTGTTCGAGGTCAACAGCGTCGCCCCGCTGATGACGGCCAGGGCGCTGCTGCCGGCGCAGCCGCGCAAGAAGCGTTTCGTGTTCGCCGCCCTGTCCGCGATGGTGGGCAGCATCGGCGACAACCGCCTGGGCGGCTGGTACGGCTACCGGGCCTCCAAGGCGGCCCTCAACCAGTTCATGCGAACCCTCTCCAACGAGTGCCGCGTCAGTCACCCGCAGGCCGCCGTCGTGGCGCTGCATCCGGGTACGACAGACACGGCATTGACCCGACCGTTTCAGCGCAATATCGATCCTCAACGGTTGTATACTCCTGAACAGACCGCCGAGCGGCTGCTGAGCGTCATCGACGGACTGAAGCCCGCCGACAGCGGTCGCTTTTTCAACTGGGACGGTTCCGAAATACCCTGGTGAGGAAAACCATGAAGCTGCGAACCCTGCTCTTCTCCCTGCTCCTGGCGCCGCTGCTGCTCGCCGGCTGCGTTGGCACGCCCGAAGGCGTCGAACCCGTGAGCGAATTCGAACTCGATCGCTACATGGGCAGGTGGTACGAAATCGCCCGCCTCGACCATCCTTTTGAACGCGGATTGCAGAACATCACCGCCGAGTACAGCCTGCGCGACGACGGCGGCGTGCGCGTGATCAACCGCGGTTACTCGATCAAGAAAGGCGAGTGGGAAGAGGCCGAGGGCAAGGCCTATTTCGTCGAAAGCGAAGACACCGGCTACCTGAAGGTGTCCTTCTTCGGCCCGTTCTACGGCTCCTACATCGTGTTCGAACTGGACCGCGAAAACTACCGCTACGCTTTCGTTTCCGGGCCCGACACGTCCTACCTCTGGCTGCTTTCCCGTGAACCCGAAGTCAGCGCGGAAGTCATGCGGAAATTCAAACAGCGGGCCGGCGCACTGGGGTTCGACACCGGGGCGCTGATCTTCGTCGACCACGAA
>JAZBPJ010000002.1:0-4278 GCA_036351575.1 Lysobacterales bacterium
CCGGTCGCGAGGGCTACGAGGTGACCGCCGGCGAAGTGCTGTTTCGCGGCCGCGACATCCTGGAACTGGAGCCGGAAGAGCGCGCCTGCGAAGGCATCTTCCTGGCCTTCCAGTACCCGGTGGAAATTCCGGGCGTGAACAACACGTATTTCCTGCGCGCTGCGCTGAACGCGCAGCGCAAGTACCGCGGCGAGCCGGAACTGGACTCCATGCAGTTCCTGAAACTGGTGCGTGAAAAACTGAAAATCCTGCACATCAACGACGACCTGATGCACCGGGCCGTCAACGAGGGCTTTTCGGGCGGCGAGAAAAAGCGCAACGAGATCTTCCAGATGGCCGTCCTCGAGCCGTCGCTGGCCATCCTCGATGAAACCGATTCCGGTCTCGACATCGATGCCCTTCGGCTGGTCGCCGAGGGCGTTAACCGCCAGCGGTCCGAGGAACGCTCCATGATCGTGGTCACGCATTACCAGCGCCTGCTCGAACACATCGTTCCGGATTACGTGCACGTGCTCGCCGAGGGGCGCATTGTCGCCAGCGGCGGGGCGGACCTCGCGCTGAAACTCGAAGATCAGGGCTATGCCTGGCTCGAAACCGGCGGAATCAGCGCACTGGACGTGGAGATCAGGCCCTGAAATGAACACGACAGCCCCCGCGAAACTGGCCGAACGCTGGGCCGACACGGCCTCCGCCGCCGCGGCGCCGGAGTCGCCCGACTGGCTGCGCGCGCTGCACTCCGAAGCGCTCGCGGCTTTCAGCGACAGCGGTCTTCCGCACCGCAAGGTCGAGGCCTGGAAGTACACGCCGCTCAAGCGGCTCGAAGCGGCCGCGCCCGACCTGCCGCATGACATGCATGCAAGGGGCGGCGTAATACCGCCCGAGGCCCTGTTGTCCGGCGCCGCGCTGACCCTGGATATCGTGGATGGCGTCGCACCGGCCGCGCTGCCGGCCGCGCCCGAGGGGGTCAGCCTGCTGACGTTCAACGAGGCGCTGGAACGCTTCGAGCAGCGCCTGCGCGGCCTGGCCGGAAAAATTGGTCTTCAAGGTCCTGCGCAGGCCTTTGCCGCGGTGAACACCGCTTACCTGCACCACGGCCTGGTGATGCACGTGGCAGCCGGCGTCGACGCGGGTATCGTCCTGACCCGCTGGATGAGCGGCGCCGAAAGCAGCGAGCGCTTCAGCCCGTTCCGCCTGTTCGTTCTGCTGGACGAGGGCGCCCGCCTGGAACTGGTCGAACAGCACATGTCCGGCGACGGTACGGCCGGGGCGCGCAACCTCGTCCTGCAGTCGCAGTTGGGCAAGTCCAGCGAATTGCTGCACGTGCGCGTCCAGGCGGAGCCTGAAGAGGCGCTGCTGCTGACCACGACAAGCGTGGAGCAGGCCGCAGAAAGCCGCTACCGCTACCGCGGTTTCGACCTGGGCGGCGGGCTGGTGCGCCATGAGCTGAATGTCGAACTCGCCGGCCCCGGCGCCTCCGCGGACCTGGCCGGAGCCTGCGTGCTGGACGGCTCTCGCCACGGCGACACGCGTATCAGCGTGGATCACGCGGCCCCCGACTGCCGCAGCAAACAGCTCTTCCGCAGCGTGCTTGCGGGCCGCAGCCGCGGGGTGTTCAACGGCCGCGCCCTGATCTGCGAAGGCGCCGACGGCTCCAGCGTCAAGCAGTCCAATGCCAACCTGCTGCTGTCACCGCTGGCGGAGATGGATACCAAGCCGGAACTCGAAATCTACGCGGATGAAGTCGAGGCGAGCCACGGCGCGACGGTGGGCCAACTGGATGAGACCGCCATTTTCTACCTGCGCTCCCGCGGGCTCAGCGAAGCCGAGGCGCGCCGCCTGCTGACCGCCGCTTTCTGCCACGTCGTAACGGCATTGCTGGACAACGGGCCGCTGGCGGAAACCGTCGGACGCATGGTCGACGACGCGATGCCGGCGTCGGAATAGTGAAAAACCGGGATCGGAGTAACGACGCTAAAACCGGGGTCAGAGTCGCGTCGCTAACGCGTCGCGACTCTGACCCCATGAATCGGAGTGAACATGTTTGACGTGCAAAAAATCCGGGAAGACTTTCCGGTGCTGCAGCGCACGGTGCACGGCAAGCCGCTGGTCTATCTCGACACGGCCGCCACCGCCCAGAGGCCGCTGGCCGTTATCGAGGCTACCAGCCGCTTTTACCGCGAGTTCAACGCCAACGTGCACCGCGGTGTGCACACGCTGAGCCAGGAAGCGACGGAGCTTTACGAGGACGCGCGCCGCAAGCTCGCCTCCTGGATCAATGCGCCGTCCGAGCGCGAGGTCGTTTTCACGCGCGGCACCACCGAGTCGATCAACCTGGTGGCCAATGCCTTCCTGCGGCCGCGGATCGGCCCGGGAGACGAGATCCTGATCACGCACATGGAGCATCACTCCAACATCGTGCCCTGGCAGATGCTGCGCGATGCCACCGGGGCGACGCTGCGCGTGGCGCCGGTCAACGAACGGGGTGAACTGCTGCTGGACGAGCTCGAGTCGATGCTGTCCGAGCGCGTCAAGCTGCTGGGCATCGTGCACGTTTCCAACGCCCTGGGCACCATCAACCCGGTGGCGGAAATCTGCCGCATGGCGAAGAAGTACGCTATTCCCGTCCTGGTCGACGGCGCGCAGGCGCTGCCGCACACGCGGGTCGACGTTCAGCAGCTGGGCTGCGCTTTCTACTGCTGTTCGGCGCACAAAATGTACGGTCCGACGGGCATCGGCGCCCTCTGGGCGAACGAAAAGACGCTGGACGCCATGCCGCCCTGGCAGGGCGGCGGCGAAATGATCGAAAAGGTCACTTTTGAAAAAACGACCTGGAACCGCCTGCCCGCGAAATTCGAAGCCGGCACGCCGAACATTGCCGGCGGCGTCGGCTGGGCGGCGGCCATCGACTACCTGGACGCGGTTGGTGTCGAGGCCATCGCCGCGCACGAACACGACGTGCTGGAATACGCCACCGAACGCATGGGCGAACTGGACGAGGTGCGCATCATCGGCACGGCGGCGCAAAAAGCGGGCGCGCTCAGTTTTACCTTTGGCGACGTGCATCCGCATGATCTCGGCACCATCATCGACCACTTCGGCGTGGCCATCCGCACCGGCCACCATTGCACCATGCCGCTGATGCAGTTCTTCGGCGTGCCCGCGACCGCCCGGGCTTCGTTCGGCATGTACAACACGCGGGAAGAAGTGGACGTGCTCATCGATGCGCTTCTCAAGGCGCGGGACATGTTCTGATGGGGTCAGAGTCGCGCAGCGACTCTGACCCCGGTTTTCGAGGGCGTCGAATCACGCTTGACAGGGTGGAGCGGCGACCCCATGTTTGGGAGCAAGCTGATTGCAACGTTTACAGACCCGGAGAACCTCATGCTCACCGACAAGATGCTCGACAAGCTCAACGAACAGATCAACCTCGAATTCTATTCTTCAAACCTGTACCTGCAGATGGCTTCCTGGTGCGAAAGCCAGGGTCTCGAGGGCTGCGCGGACTTCCTCAAGTCCCATGCAGACGAGGAAATGGGTCACATGCAGCGGCTGTTCACCTACGTGAACGAATGCGGCGCGATGGCCAAGCTCGGCGCCATCGACGCACCGCCCACCGACTTCGCCTCGGTTGACGACGTGTTCGAATACACGCTCGATCATGAAAAACACGTGACCGGGAAGATCAACGAACTGGCGGACACGGCGTTCCAGGAAAAGGACTACTCGAGCTTCAACTTCCTGCAGTGGTACGTCGCGGAACAGCACGAGGAAGAAAAGCTGTTCAACACCATCCTCGACAAGATGCGCATCATTGGCACCGACGGCCGCGGCCTGTACCACTTCGACCAGGAAATCGCCAAGATGCATCAACAGGGCGCTGCGCCAAGCGTGATTGACGCCGAGTAGCGAAAACCGGGGTGAAAACCGGGGTGAAACCGGGGTCAGAGTAAAAATTGCAGGCAACGCCTGCAATTTTTACTCTGACCCCATTTATTCCTCGGCCGGTTCGATCTTCGTTACCCGCTGAAAACCGCGCGGCAGCTTGCGGCCGCGGTGCGCCCGGTCACCGTGAAAATGCTCGATGTCTTTCGGCCCCATGCGCAGGTAGCGCTGCCCGGCCCAGACGAGGATTTCCTGCCCTGGCGCCATCACGGCGACACCGACCACGTGTTCTTCACCGGCCTTGAGCCGCTTGGGCGGAATGTTGATCAGCTTGTTGCCCTTGCCCCGGGCAAGCTCCGGAACCTCGTCCAGTTGAAAGGCCAGCAGGTAACCGTC
>JAZBPJ010000003.1:0-4086 GCA_036351575.1 Lysobacterales bacterium
AGTCGATTGAAGGTCATGTTTTCCTCGAATGCATGGTCGGCCCGATTCCGGGCGGGTGCGACATTATTTCACAGACGCCGGGCTGAAATCGAATTGCCCCGGCGGCTCAGGCAGCCCGCAGCACGCTGACCGGCGAATGGGTCACGACACGCCAGGTCGCGGCCATTCCGCTGGCGCCGACGAACAGTGCGCCGAGCAGCGGCCCGGCCACCCAGACCATCGCGCTGAAACCGTAGTCGAGTTCGAACAGGTTTTCAGCCAGCAGCCAGCCGGCGAGCGTGGCGCCGCCGGCGGCCAGCACACCGGCCAGCAGGCCGATGGCGATGAATTCCGCGGCGACCCCGCCGAGCACGCGGTTACGCGAGGCGCCGAAGGTGCGCAGCATGGCGCTCTCGTAGCGGCGCTCGTCGCGCGTGGCCTGCACCGCCGCCCACAGCACGGTCAGGCCGGCCAGCAGCGTGAACACGAACACGGCCTGCACGGCCAGCGCCGCCTTGTCCATCACGTCGCGAACCTGTCCCAGCACGGCGTCCAGGTCGATGGCCGTGACGCTGGGAAACTGGCGCATCAGGCCCAGCATCACGGACTGCCTGTCGTCCGGCAGGTAGAGACTGCTGATGAAGGTGGCGGGGTAGGGCTCGAGCAGGCCCGGCGAGAAAACCATGAAAAAGTTCGGGCTGAAGCTGTCCCATTCGACGGTGCGGAAACTGGTCACCTTCGCGGTGACGGTTTCGCCGGCGATGTTGAAACCGACCTCGTCGCCGAGCTGAAGGCCCAGTTCGCGACCGAAATCCAGCTCGACGGAAACTTCCGGTTCCACCGGGATGCCTTCCCAGAAGCGGCCTTCGACAATGCGGTTGTCCTCCTGCAGCCGCGGCGCCCAGCTGAGGTTCGAGTCACGCCGCGCCCAGCGCTCACCCTGCGGGTCCTCGAAGGTCATCTGGGTCACGCTTTCGCCGTTGATCGTTGACATGCGGGCGCGCACCAGCGGCACGAAACGCGGCGTATCGATACCGTTTTCCTCGAAATAGCGGGCCATCTCGCCGGTTTCCTGCGGCTGGATATTGATCAGGAAGCGGTTCGGCGCATTTTCCGGCAGGCTGGCGCGCCAGGTTTCCATCAGTTCGGTTCGGACCGTGGAAAGCAGCAGCAGCACCATCAGGCCCAGGCCGAAAGCCACCACCTGGACCACGCTCTCCCGTCCGCGGCGGGCGATATTGGCCAGGCCGTAACGCCAGGACACGCCGGCTGCGCCCCGAATGCCGCGCAGGACGCGCACCAGCAGCCAGCCGGCCGCACCCAGTGCGACGAAAGTGATCGCGAGGCCCGCAAAGATGGTCAGCACCAGCTGCGTGTCGCGCACGATCCAGAGCATCAGGCCCAGCACCGCCGCGACGGCCGCCAGCGAACTCGCACCGTGGCGCAGAGGCGGCGGATCGATGTCCTGCCGCAGCACCCGCAGCGGCGGGGTCCGGCCCATGCGCGCCAGGTCGGGCAGGGCGAAGCCGGCAAGAATGGCGAGCGCGGTGACCAGCCCCAGCGCGGCGGGCTGCAAGCCGGGCTGCGGCAGGTTCTGGCCGATCAGGTCCCGCATCAGCCAGGCCAGCCCGTATTGCGCCAGGTAGCCGAGAATCGTGCCGGCAATGCTGCCGGCCAGCGCCAGCAGGAACAGCTGGACCAGGTTGCCGCGCAGGATGAAGCGGCGCTCGGCGCCCATGCATTTCATCAGCGCGATGCGGTCGCGGTGCCGCTGGGCATAGCGGCGGGCGGCCATGGCCACCGCGACGGCCGCCAGCAGCACCGAAACCAGCGAGGCCAGGTTCAGAAAACGCCCGGCCCGCTCCATGGACGAGCGGATCTGCGGATTGCTGTCCTTGATGTCGCTCAGGCGCTGGCCGTCGCCCAGGCGCTCACGGAGAACGGGCTTGAAATCGTCCACGGCGCCGCGCGGGCCCGCGAACAGCTGGCGGTAGGACACGCGGCTGCCGGGCTGCACGAGCTGGGTTGCCGGCAGGTCAACTGCGTTGATCAGCAGGGTCGGAGCCAGGTCGACGAAACTCCAACCTTCGTCCGGGCGGAAATCGAGCACGCGGCTGACCGTCAGCGCGGTGGCCCCGACTTCGACGGTCGCGCCGGCATCGGCGCCCAGCCGGGCCAGCAGCCGCGGCGAGGCCCAGGCTTCCCCGGGAGCCGGTATCGCGTCGGTCACGGTTGCCTCGGCGAGCAGCCGGGGCGCGGTCTTCAGCTGCCCGCGCAGCGGGTAGCCCTCGCTTGCGGCGCGAACGTTGGCCAGCGTACTGGTTTCGCCGGCAAACACGACGCTGGGCATCGAGGTCACGCGGGCGGTTCGCAGGCCGTTTTCCTGCGCCAGCTCCTCGTTCTCTTCGGGCAGGGGCTGGGTGGAGTTCAGCTGCAGGTCGGCGGCCAGCGATTCCGCGGCGCGCATTTCCACGGCCTGGCCGACGCGGTCGGTGAGGAAGGCCACGCCGGTCATGGCCGTCACCGCGACCAGCAGGGCGCTCATCAGGACGGTGAGCTCACCGGAGCGCCAGTCGCGCAGCAGCAGCCGCGCGGCCAGGCGGACGGAATCGGTCCAACTGCTGTTCACTGGCTGCTGCCCGCCGCTGAGGTTTGGATGCGGCCCGCTTCCATCGGCAGGACGCGGTCGCAGCGCCGGGCCAGGTCCATGTCGTGGGTGACCAGCACCAGGGTGGTGCCGGAATCCCGGTTCATGCGGAACAGCAGGTCGATGATGTTTTCCCCGGTGCGCTGGTCCAGGTTGCCGGTGGGTTCGTCCGCGAACAGCACGTCGGGCTGCACGACAAAGGCCCGGGCAATGGCCACGCGCTGTTTTTCACCGCCGGAAAGCTGGTGGGGATAGTGGCTTTTGCGCGCCTCGAGCCCGACCGTGCGAATGGCGTCCAGCGCGGCCTCGCGGGCGTTCGCAGCGCCGGAAAGCTCCAGGGGCAGCATCACGTTTTCGAGTGCGCTGAGCGATGAAATCAGGTGAAAGGACTGGAAAACGAAACCCACCCGCTCGGCGCGCAGCGCGGCGCGGCCGTCCTCGTCGAGCGCGGTGACGTCGTTGCCGGCGAGCCAGACCGTGCCCTCGCTCGGCTCATCGAGGCCGGCGAGCAGGCCCAGCAGGGTCGATTTGCCCGCCCCGGAGGCGCCGACGATGGCCACCGATTCGCCGCGGCTGACATCCAGGCTCACCTGGTCCAGAATAAGCAGGGATCCTTCGGGGCTTGTCACTCTTTTGCTCAATTGCCGGGCGCTGAGCGCTACGTTCGTTTCCGGCCCGTTTTCAGGTGTTGCTATGCGGTTCAAAGTCGTTTTCCTGCTGATTCTGCTGTTTTTCGTTGCGCCGGGCCTGCACGGCGAGGACGAACGCACGATCGTCATTCTCGGCGACAGCCTGAGCGCGGCTTACGGCATGGAGGTCTCCGAGTCCTGGCCCAGCCTGCTGCAGCGGCGTCTTGTCAATAATGGCCTCGATTACCGCGTTTTCAACTCCAGCATCGCCGGTGACACGACCCGGGGCGGCGCCACGCGCCTGCCGCGCATCCTCGAAAGGCAGCAGCCGGCCGTCGTGCTGATCGAGCTGGGCGGCAACGACGGCCTGCGCGGCCTGCCGATCGAAGTGACCCGCGCCAACCTCGCTTCCATGATCGAACAGAGCCTTGAAGCCGGGGCTGACGTGATCATCTCGGAAATCCGCATTCCGCCCAATTACGGGCGCAGCTACACCGAGCAGTTCACCGGCATGTTCCACGAGCTGGCCGCGGAGTATTCCATCACCCTGCTGCCGTTCCTGCTCGAGGACGTGGCGCTGGAACCCGGCATGATGCTGCCGGACGGCATTCACCCGTCGGCGGCCGCCCAGCCGCTGATCCTGGACGCGGTTTGGGCCTCGCTGGAGCCGCTGCTCAGGTAATATCGGGCGTTTTGACGTTTGTGTCCACCGGCCGGCCCAAGTAAACTGGGTCAATCAGGTTCTCCTCGTTCTTTTGAACCGCAATGCGTCTCGAGCAGATGCGAACATTGGGCTCTGTCCTGGCGGTCTGTGCCGCCTTGACGGCATCG
>JAZBPJ010000004.1:0-2476 GCA_036351575.1 Lysobacterales bacterium
CCCGCCAGCCAGTTGGTGACTTTCTGCGTGGCCTCGAACTTGGCCTCGAGCTGGCCCACGATGTAGGCCTCGGGGATCTCGTTGGCGATTTTCATCGCCAGTTCCGGGCTGTAGGAGCTGAAACTGATATTGATCACGTCCGGCGCCTGGGTCGAAACGGCCTTCATCTTGCCCAGGAAGATGTTCACCGCTGTGACCATCTTGCGGCGCTCTTTTTCCTCTTCGCTGGGCTCGACCGCCACCACCTCGCCGGTTTTGGCCTGCTCGAGCAGGCCCATGATGCCCGGAATCCAGGTACGCGGGTCGAGGTAGCGCAGGAAGTCGAAAAAGCCCTCTTCGGGCTCGCGCAGCGCGGGGTTGAACTCCGCGTGGCTCAGCAGGTTCAGGTCGTTGATCACGCGCTCGGCCAGGCTGCGCGAACGCAGGATCTCGATTTCCTCGCTGGAGTCCATGCGGCTGAAATAGCTGCGCATGTAGCTGTTGAAGTCGGTGACCGAGCCCTGCTGCACGCCGATCAGGATGCTGGAGGTTGCCGTGTAGACATTGCGCAGCTGGTTGACCTGGATGTAGCCGACAGCGGCCACCAGGATGGTGATCACGATGATCAGCCGGCGCCGGAACCACAGCAGCTGCAGGTAATCGAGGATCGGGAACGGTTCCTCTTCCTGCTGGTTGTAGTCGTATGGTTCGATGGGCTGCTGCATAACATCCTTGATCCGGTAAAACCGGGGTCAGAGTAGCTGGGCTACTCTGACCCCATTAAAAAAGCCGCTCCGCGATGCGAATGATGTCGCCGGGCTGGACCTTCTCGTGCACGTCCATTTCGACCTCGTCCTCGGCGCCGCCCCGTTTCACGAAAACGACGCCCTTCTTGGCCCGGTAGCTGTAGCCGCCGGCGATGGCGATGGCCTCCATGAAGGTCATGCCCTGCCTGAAGTTGAAGGCGCCGGTGCTGGATGCTTCGCCGATCAGGTAGTACGGCCGGTAATTCTGCACCCGGACGGTGACCCGCGGGTTGACCAGGTAATCCGGCTTCAGCTTGTTCGTGATGCGGCTCTCCAGCTCGGCGGTCGTCAGCCCCGCGGCCTCGACCTGGCCGATCAGCGACATCGAGATCAGGCCGGATCCGTCAAGCTGGAACGTTCCGCTGAGGTCCTCGTGGTTATGCACGGTGACGATGATCACGTCGGTCGGGCCCAGGCGATAACTTTCCTGCTGCGGCTTGGCCGCGTCCACGGCCGCTTCCTGCGCCGGCAGCACGGCGGAAAATGCGATCAGCATGAAGGCGAAAAATGCGCGCAGCAGGGACCGCCGCGCCCGGTTGTCAGCGCTCAAATCCCAGGACCAGCCAGGCGGTGTTCGCCTCGAAATCATCAAATTCGACATTGGTGTCGAAGGTACCGTACTTGTAGGACGCGCTCAACCACGACCAGCGATTGAAGAAGTAGGTCGCGCCGATATCGGCGGTCATATACGTATCGCTCTTGCGCGCGCCCTCGGGGGCGTCGGGCAGCAGCTGGTAGTCGTGGGTGTAATAGGAAAGCTGGCCCGTGATCTGCAGGTTGCGCAGCAGTTCGTGGTCCACGCGCAGCGCGTACATGTTGCGCACGTAGCCCGAGGCCGTCGCCTGCGTGGTGTCCTGGATGCCTGTTTCCAGGTTCAGCCGTACCGAGGTCAGCATGGTCGGCATCCACTGCAGGCCGCCGCCCAGGCCCCAGCCGTCCACGTCGGGCAGCAGCGGGTCGTCGTATTCGCGGCTGGAATAGCGTGCGTAAATGTCGCCCTTCAGCACGCCGGTGATGGTGAAGTCGAGGCCCGCGCCGACGAACATTCCGCTCGAACCGCGGTCGTAGCCGTTACGGTCTTCGTCCAGGCGGTAGTCGACGGTCTTGTAGCCAACGTCCAGGAAAGCCATCTTGTCGGTCATGAACTGGTAACCGAAGCGCGCGCTGATCTCGTTGTCCCGGCGGTCGCGGTCCTGGTTGTCGATGATCGTGCCGTCCTGGCGCACGTTGTTGTCGTAGTCCAGCTTGCGCGTGCCGAGGTACACCCCGGCCGAAAAGCGGTTGAACAGGTGGTCGTAGCCCGCGTAGGCGCCGGTCATCGTGTAGGTCGTCGGCTTGATGCCCTGCTCGTCGCTGCGCACGTTGCGCTCTTCATGCAGCTGCATGTAGTCCGCGCCGTAATAAAAGACGTCCCGCGAGCTGACATCCACCTGGCCCATGAGCTGCAGGAAATAATCTTCGTAATCGCGAAAGCCGTAATCGCTGTAACGGGCGATATCGGCGGCGGCGCGAACGCTGAGGGAGTGGCTGCTCCAGTTGCTCATCGCGGTGATGTAGGGGCGCACGTGCCAGACCAGGTCGGACAGTTCGTTATCGTTGGTGTAGAGGATGTTGTCATGCCATTGCGCCGCCAGTTCCACGCCCGGGTGCAGCATGAACGCGCCGGCGCGAATACCGAGCGGCTTGTAGTC
>JAZBPJ010000005.1:0-13922 GCA_036351575.1 Lysobacterales bacterium
GCTCGAATCAAAGGCCGGATATACGTACGCAGTTAACCTCGTGAACGTCAATGCAAATACGAGCAGGCGGGTTGCAACGCAAGAGGTGTACATATATGTGCGCGCCAGCGAGCGTCCCCTGGACGGCGTATATACCGCATCGCGGCATTTGTAGTTGAAATGGCGAGTTCGAACGCCGCGCGGCTAGTTACGCGTCAGCAACGCCTTCCAGCCGAACGGCGTGTTCTTGTAGACCGTGGTGAACCAGCTATTCAATGCGGATCCGTCCTCGAAAGTCAGGCTGATCTGTCCGTAGGCAACGGCGTGACCATCACCCAGGCTCGTCACCGTGAGGTTCGAGTAAGAAAGCTCGCCGCGGTCACCGCCGTCATCGACCAGCGTTTGCATGTTTTGCAGGTGCTGGTCCCGCGTCACGACGCCGGTATCGTTGACCAGGACAAAATCCCCGTGGTAATAGCCCTGCATGGCAACGAGGTCGTTCTCGTTCCACACCTCGGCGAAGTAATCGAGCGCCCTGCGAATATCCTGCTCCGTATCGGCTGCAAGCGGGGCGGAAAACAGCAAAACAACGAGGATCAGGAACTTGGGCATGGGCGGTTTCTTTCCTTCAGACCAGGTCGAGGGCAAATTGCTTGAGGTCTTTGAGCTTGACGACTTTGAGCGCGGCCGCGTGTGTCGCCTGCAGCACGACGCGTGGCGCCTTGCCGGCCTCGAACGCTTCCTGCCAGCGTGCGGCGCACAGGCACCACTGGTCTCCGGGTTTCAGACCGGGAAAGCCGAACTGGGGCATGGGTGTGCTGAGGTCATTGCCGCGCGCTTTTGAAAACTCCAGGAACTCGGCCGTCACGCGGCAGCAAACCACGTGACGACCCAG
Source organism: Lysobacterales bacterium (assembly GCA_036351575.1). Classification (GTDB taxonomy): domain Bacteria; phylum Pseudomonadota; class Gammaproteobacteria; order Xanthomonadales; family SZUA-36; genus JABDPF01. The sequence continues at coordinate 875 of JAZBPJ010000005.1, forward strand.
GTCTTCCGGCGAGGTATTGCAGCAGCCGTCGCGAAAGAAACCGGTCATCGGCTCCTCCGAGCAGGGCTGCAGCGGCTCACCCAGCACATTGAGTTTTGCTTCCATCAACCGTAATTGGCCGCGACGAAATCCCAGTTCACGATAGTCCAGATTTCTTCGAGGTACTTCGGTCGCGCATTGCGGTAATCGACGTAGTAGGCGTGTTCCCAGACGTCGATCGTCAGCAGCGGCGTCTTGCCGTCGGTCATCGGGTTGGCGGCGTTCGAGGTGTTGACGATCTCGACCGAACCGTCGGCGTTCTTGACCAGCCAGGTCCAGCCGGAGCCGAAATTGCCGATACCGGACTTGATGAACTCGGCCTTGAAGGCTTCGAAGGAACCGAACGCCGTGTTGATCGCATCGGCGAGCGCGCCGGCCGGCTCGCCGCCGCCGTCGGGGCTCAGGCCGTTCCAGTAGAAGGTGTGGTTCCAGACCTGCGCGCCGTTATTGAAGATGCCGCCGCCGGCTTTCATGATGATGTCTTCCAGCGAGGCGTTTTCGAATTCCGTGCCGGGGACCAGGTTGTTGAGGTTGGTCACGTACGCCTGGTGGTGCTTGCCGTAGTGGTACTCGATGGTTTCCGGGGAAATGACGGGCGCCAGCGCGTCCGGTGCGTATGGCAGTTCGGGCAATGTATGGGCCATGTCGATACTCCTTTGACTGCTTGTGTCTGAAAAACGGATCGTTATCTAATTATTGCGCTAATACCGGCCGATTCAAGGGGCAACGTCCGATTCGATCGAACGCGCGGCGAGAAGGAAGTGAACGACGCAGGCCAGCTTGGCCGTGACGGCCGTCACGATGATGGCGAAACGCAGCGCGCCCGCATCGCCCAAACCCGGGCGCAGCAGGTCAGAAAAGCCGCCGACAAGCAACGGCCCGAGGCCGAGGCCGATCAGGTTGATCAGGAAAAACAGCACCGCTGACGCCACCGCGCGCTGCCGCAACCCGACCATCGAGTGGGCCACCGCCAGCGAAGCGCCGAGCCAGGTCGCCCCCAGCATCTCGTAGGGAATGTAAGCCAGGAACATGGCGCCGGTATCTTCGGATAAAAAGACCAGGAAGGTGAGCGGCACGGTAACCGTTATCGTGATCGCCGGAAACAGCGCGTACCAGCGTTGCGACCGCCGGGCAAGCCGATCGGTCAGCATTCCGGACAGCGCCACCGCCAGCGCCCCGCCCAGGCCGGTGATCAGCGCGAGGCGCCAGCCGATATCACCGATTGCCATGCCGTGCGCCCGGGCCACGAAAGACGGCATGAAGTTCCCCACGCCGTAGCCGGCCAGTGACTGCAGGCTTCCCGCCAGGGCCAGGTAACGAAAGGACCGGCGGGACCAGAGCAGCCGCAGGGTCTCCATGAAACCGGGAATGTCCGCAGGGCGGTCACGGGTCTTCTGCAGATCGTAACCGCATTCGGCCAGCCCCCGCGGCGGTTCGCGAACCGTTGCCGCCACCAGCAGGGCCAGCAGAACACCGGGAAGTCCGACCGCGACGAAGGCAGTGCGCCAGCCCAGGCTTTCCGCCAGCCAGCCGCCGGCGCTGTAGGCGACGAGGTAACCCAGAAAAACGCCCGTCGAAAAAATCGACAGCGCGGTGGCACGGCGGCCTTTCGGAAATATGTCCGAAAGGATGGAATGCGAGGGCGGGCTGCTTCCGGCCTCGCCGATACCCACGCCGACGCGCAGAAGGGCGAGCTGCAGAAAATTCTGCGCCATGCCCATCACTGCCGTTGCCAGGCTCCAGAATGCGAGGGCAATGGCCACGACGCGCGTGCGCCCGAAGCGCTCGGCACCGTGGGCGATCGGAACGCCGAGCACGGAATAAAAAACGGCGAAGGCGAAACCCGACAGCACGCCGAGCTGCCAGTCCATCAGGCCGAGTTCCTCGCGGATCGGCTCCTGCAGGATCACAAGCACCTGCCGGTCGATGAAATTGAAAGCATAAACGACGGTCAGCAGACCCAGCACGTACCAGCGGTAGCGTGGATCCTGGAATGGAGATACGTCGTCCTGTCGGCTTTTTCGGCTCATCGCGGCGCGCTAATCAAGTGGACGGGTTCATCCGTGTTGAATGACGAGGTGAAACCTTACCGTGATTCACCGCGATTCGCGATAAGATATGCGCGATTTCACGAACTGAACGGAACGCCGGCATGCCCAGATCTTCAAAACTCATCATTGCCTTTGTTCTGCTTGTTGGCGCTGCCGGTTTCCTGGCCCTGCAAACCGGCCTGGCTCGCAAAGCCTTTTTTGAATTGTTTGCCTTCGTCAAGGGCGTCGACGTGGTGAGCCCGACCATCATCCGCGAACCGGCGGTTGATTCGCCCTACGAGGTCTGGCTGCAGCGAGTACGCGGCGAAATCCCCGTTTTCGACGGCATGGTCATCGAAGATATTTCGAAGCAGGCGCTCCAGCCCTGGCCACAGCTGGGGGACGGCGTCACCGGCTTATACCTGCGTTTCGCCGACTACCAGATGGTCGATGGCCGCCTGCTCCAGCTACCGGCGGAAGGAAACAGCGCTTCCCAGCGTCACTTCTATGAGCAAGGCCTCTACATCGTCAGCGGCAGCGGGCACACGTTTCTGCAGCAGGAAAACCGCAGAGAACAGCGAGTCGAGTGGAAAACCGGTGATTTGCTGGCCATACCGCTCAACGTCCGCCACCAGCATTTCAATAACGGCAAAGAACCCGCCCGCCTGCTTTCCATCAGCAGTTTTCCGATGGTGCTGAACCTGATCGACAACGAATCGTTTGTGCTGAAAAATCCCCATGCATTCACTGACCGCTACGACGGTGAAAAGAACTACTTCGACCCGGTCGAGGGCCGTGGCGAAATCGTCGTTACCCAGAACTTCGTTACAGACATTCTGAATACCCCGACCGTGGCTTTCGACTACCGGGGAAAAGGCAACTCCTCCATCAAGTGGCTGATGGCGGGCAACAGCATGCTGAGCCTGCACATTTCGGAAATGCCGGAACAGAGCTACAAGAAAGCGCATCGCCATTCCAGTGATGCATTCATCCTGCTGTTGTCCGGAAGCGGTTTTTCCCTGACCTGGCCGGAAGGTTTTTTTGAAAAACGAAAGCGGGTGGACTGGAAGGCCGGCACCCTGTTCGTGCCGCCGATCTTTTGGTACCACCAGCACTTCAACTCCGGAAGCGAGCGCGCACGCTACCTCGCAATCAATGCACCCGATGCGGTGCGAAACCTCGGTCTGCGCTTCATCGATCAGCTTGAAACGGACCACGAGGAAGTGCTTCACGAGTGGAAAGAGGCCATCCAAAAAGCCGATCCCGCCGCGAATAAATGAACCTGCTCGTCACCAATACCCAGGAAGACCAGGCTTACCTGATCATTCGCAGTCTTCGCGAGCATGTCGACAACATCTTCGTGGCGGTCGAGGAAGGCGGCTTTTTCAAGCGCTGGAGCGGAATGTCGCTCTGGTCCCGATTCGTGAAGCGGCGCCATCGCGTTCCCGCCTGCGGAACGGACTGGCGTGCCGGCCGCCTGCAGAAAGAGAACACCGAGGCCGAGGAAGCCTACATCCAGGCCATCGAAGAAATCTGTCGCCGGGAATCCATCGACTGTATTTTTCCATCCTACGATTCAGATGTTTACGTCTTGTCCAAGAACCGGGAGCGCCTCGCCGACCAGGGAGTCGTGGCCGTGTGCCCCGACTACGGGCAACTGTGCCGTTTCCTGGATAAAGCCGAGACGCTCGAAGCAGCCCGCAAGGTCGGTTTTCCGATTCCTCGAACCCGTATGATCACGGAGATTGACGATCTTGCCGAGGCAGCGCGTGAAATTGCACCGCCCTGGGTACTCAAGCCCCGTTGCGACGCGCATGCCGCCAATATCGGACTGGCGAGGCACAAAGACGAATTGATATCGGTGTTTCGGCAGCTTCAGAACGTGCAGGACCGCCCCCTGCTGCAAGAGTTCGTGCCGCCGGAAACCAAGCGCAATTTTTACGTTGTTGTCGGGCGCGACAACGAGGTGGTTTCCGTGCTGTCACCGAAAGTACACCGCACGCGGAAAACCGGTCTGCAAACACCCTGTGCCGCAGTCGAATCATCGCGGGAAATCCCGCTGGAAAACGAGCTAAGAGCCCTGCTTCGCGAACTCGGCGCCTGGGGCGGATTCACGGTTCAGACCATTGTCGACGCGCGGGACGGCAAACAGAAGCTGATGGAAATCAATCCACGCTTCGGCCACAACCTGTGGTACCAGACAGAACTGGACATCAACGCGCCGCTCATGCTTTTGCGCATTGCGCGGGGCGAAGATCCCGGCTCTGTTCTTCCAATCCGCGACGGTGTGATCCTGCTCGACCCCCTGTGGGATTCTCTGCACCTCGTCGGCCAGGCCCTGGACCAGTCGGCTGCCTGGATCCGTCGCGTGTTCGGCGGCACCACTGACGAGGCAGAACCCTATGAAAAAGAATCCATTCGCCAGCTTCTTCGGCAATTGCGCTCAGAGTACTTCGGCAACAGGCCCCGGGTCACCAGCCCGCTCAACCGCGGCTATTTTTCAGATCCCTTGCCCCCGCTGGCGCACTTTCTGAGCGTCCTGGGCAAAACCATCAAACGGCGCCTGCGATGAGGAGAGAGGCTGCGCCGCCACCGGCCCGCCGCCTGGCGCGAAATTTCAGCTGGCTCGGCCTGCAGGAACTGGTCATTCGACTGGTCGGGCTGGCGACAGCGATATACCTGGCCCGGGTTCTGAGCCCCGCGAGCTACGGCGCATTGGGTTTGGCCCTGGCCGTGGTCAGTTTTGCCTCCGTGTTCGTGCGCGCCGGCACAGGCTCGCGCGGGACGCGGATGACCGCCCGCGACCCCGGGGCAGTACCGAAAATTTTCGCCGACATCAACAGTCTGAGAATCGTTATGGCGCTGGTCATGATCGGACTGCTGATTGTTTTCGCGCCTGCGCTGGGCGATCTGCTCCAGGTTGAACCGCTGCTAATCATTCTGTGCGCGTTTCTGCTGTTGCGTCCCGGCTTGACCGTCGTGTGGGCTTTTCGTGGACTGGACCGCATGCATGTTCCGGCCTTGACCGACATGGCTGAAAAAATCCTGGTATTGATCGGCCTGCTGTTGCTCGTGCATGGCAAGGGCAACGATGTGCTGTGGGCGCCCGTTGTTGAACTAATGGCCATACTGGTAATTGTCGCCATCCTCTACCATTTACTGACCCGCCTGTACGGACCGTTGCGGCTGCGCTTCGATCTGAACGCCTGGCGCGAGATATCAGGGGAGGCCTTGCCGCTCAGCATGGCTTCCCTGCTGGGCTCGGTCTACATGAGCGGCGGAGTGCTTTTGCTCGGCTGGCTGGCCGACACCGAGTCCGCGGCGCTGTTCCTGGTGGCGCAAAAAGTGATGCTGACACTGCTCACGCTGCTGGGCATCAGCACCACGGCCGCTTTTCCCTCGATCAGCCGTTTCCTGAGCCACAACAAGCAGGAGGCACTGGACCTGGCCGCCCGTATCCTGCGCTACTTCCTGGTCGTAACGACTCCGCTGTTCCTGCTGGTGATATTCCATGCACGATTCCTGATCGAACTGCTGTTCGGCAGCGAATACCGTGACTCCGCGGCGGCACTGGTGATCCTTATGACCGCCATACCCTTCCTGGCTGCCGCGGGCGGCGCACGCATGCTGTTGAGGGCCATTCCGAAACCGGCGTCGATACTCGGCGCCCGGCTGCTGGGAGCGATGGTGCTCCTCACCACCTCGCTCTGGTTTATCCCGGAGCACGGCACCATGGGCGCAGCGGCGGCCCTGGCGGCCGGTGAGATCGTCAGCAGCGTATTGATGCTGGCTGCGGTGCGGCGTGCCACCGGCGGGCTGCCGTGGTGCAGTCGCTGCCTGGCGCCGCTGCTGGCCGGCCTGGCATCCGCTACCGTCTATATCGCTCTCGGCCCGTGGCCCTTGTTCGCCCGCCTTTTGATTGCCGCGGTGACTTACGGGCTCCTGGTGATTCTTCTGAAAGGCATTACCACCACCGAACTCAGGAGTATGCCCGGGTTGTTCCTGCCCGGCGACCTGTCGAACGAATCAGAAAACCGCTTCGAAAAACAGTCCCGGGAATAGGCTGACACCCAACAGAAAAGCGAACGCCGTCCACAAAACAAGGCCAAGGCCCGCCGCCATCAGCAGGCTCACAGCCAGCCGTTCACGCGCCTGCCAGCGAAACCAGGCGAATGAAAATACGACACTGCCCGCGATGGTGCCGAGCAGCAGGATGCAAGCCAGCAGACTGCCGATCCAGGCCAGGGCCGCCAGGACGCGGCGACGACGCGCACCGTCCTTTTCGGATGGTGAATGTTGCTGCAATGCGCCGCCATACCGCCAGTCCAGGGCGCATTGGAGCAGCGCCAGGAAAAGCGTAAAAACAAGAACGACCCGGGGAATCCAGCCGGCGGCCGCGCTAAGGTACAGTGACTGCCACAGCATCAGTCCCAGCAGCGCGGAGATTAGCACGGTCAATCCGAGGCTCAGGGTAAACCGCTTGCGCAACCCCTTGTTTCTCATCGAAGCTGTTTCTCCCGTCTTTGCCGCATCGCGCGCAAGCGGCGCAGAAACGGCGAAAGAAACAGGTTGGCCAGTGTCAGCACGGCCAGGGCCAGCACGACCGGCCGCGCCCAGAAGTCAATGCGTCCCAGTTCGTGCAGGCGCATCGTCAAGTGCAGGTTGCTCTCGAAGGTCGGCGCCAGCGCCAGGGCGATGACCAGCGGAATCCGCGGCCAGCCTGAGCGCTTCATCGCGTATCCGAAAATACCGAACAGCACCGCGCATACGGCGTCTGCGACGAGCCCCCTGTATTGCATCGCACCCATGACGGCCAGGACCAGGATCACGGGAAGCAGCCGCGTGGTTCGTATCGTGCTGAGTCGCGCCATGGGGTTGACCAGCGCCAGGCCGAGCAGCGAGGTAATCCAGTTGGAGAGGAACAGCGACCAGATCAGTACGAAGACCAGCACCAGGTTGTCCGTCAGCATCTCCCGGCCCGGCGCCAGGCCGTGCAGGGTCAATGCACCCAGCAGCACCGCCGTACCGGTGCCCCCGGGAATACCGAGCGCCAGCGTCGGCACCAGTGCACCGCCGTCCTTGGCATCGTTGGCCGCCTCGGGCGCCAGCACGCCGCGAATATCGCCCCGCCCGAACTGCGAGCGGTCCCGGGCGCTCTGGCTGGCGTGACCGTAGGCGACGAATCCTGCCACCGAGCTGCCGATACCGGGAATGGCGCCGATCACGGTGCCGATAACGGAGCTTCTGAGGAACAGGCCAAAATGCTGAAACACGGACCGAATGCCCTCCATGGCGCTGCCGCCCAGATCCTCTTCACGCGCCCGGCCGGACAGGGTCTTTCGGCCTTCGGCCGCCAGGTGGATCACTTCGGCCAGGGCAAACAAACCCAGGAACACCGGCACGAGGCTGAGTCCGTCATGCAGATAGTGGAACCCGAGCGTAAACCGCGGTTCCGCCGTGCGCGGATCGTGACCGATCATGGCCAGCGCCAGACCGAGGCCCGCGGCAATCAGCCCCTTCAGCACGGAGTCCCCGGTCAGCGCCGCCAGCATGGACAAGCCCCACACGGCCAGCATCAGATACTCGGCGGGCCCCAGGGCCACGGCGGCATGGCGCATCACGGGAATCAGGGCGATCAGCAGGAAAATTCCAAACGTCGAGCCAAGGGCGGAAGATGCGGCCGAGCAGCCGATGGCTGTTCGCGCCTCGCCCCGAACCGTCAGCGGAAAACCGTCCAGCTGCGTCACCGCGTTTTGCGCCTTGCCGGGGATGTTGAACAGGATCGCGGTAACCGAACCCATGAACGTCGCCCCGCCCACGAACGCTCCAAACAGCAGCATCACGGCCAGGGGGTCCCAGGCATAGGTGACCGGGATCGCCAACGCCATGAGGCTGGAGCTGTTGAGACCGGGGCTGGCTGAAAACACCATTGCCAGCAGCGTGCCGGCAACGGGGTAAAGGATATAGGGCCAGCTGAAAACCAGTGCCAGGCCTTCGAGAGCGGCGTCGAAAACGCTTCCGTCCATCGTCTCCCCTACCGCCTGACCTGCTCGATCGCAGCCCGGATCGTCGTCTGAAAGCGCTCCAGGGCCCTGCGGCCCTTGAGAATTTCAGCCTCGGCGGCGGCACTGTCCGCGTAATCAATGCCCAGTCGGGCCTGTTCCGCTGCCTGCTCAAAGGCTTCGCTGAGGACGATATCACCGATACGTGATTGCAGACAGGCGGAAAGTTCAGCGGGAAGCCGGCGCGGTCCGACCATCAGACGACCGGCGCCGATAATGGCATCCAGGTCATCGGCGGCCTGCCGGGCCCGGACCGGCTCGAGGCCGGTCAGCGCAGCACGGCGTTCGGCCAATCCCCCCGCACCGCCCAATTCCGGCAGGTTGGCATAAGGCGAACCGCTTTGAAACTCGCCGCCGGCCATTGCAGTCAGCTGCAACAGCGGCACCAACTCACCGGCCCGGACCTGGCCCTGGACGGAGTCGAAGTGACTGATGGCGATATCGACCTCTCCTCGAATCAAAGCCAGGGTGCGGGCATTGCTGCCAACGTAACCGCTGACCAGTTCGTAGTCCATCGCCAGGAGTTCCGCCATGATCGGAACAGCCATGAGGCTGACGGAGCCGGCATCGCGCACGGCTACCACGAGTGGCCGATCGGCCGCGACTGCCAGCACATCATCTATCGTCGAAAAACCGGCATCGCGTCCGCTGAACATCACGACGTGATTCCGCGTGATTCGGCCGAGCACCGTGAAATCCACGGCGGGATCCGGGGTGCTGCTGCTTTCGAGCAGGCTGGCCGCCAGCAAACCGGAGGCGTTGACCAGCCCCAGCGTCCTGCCGTCGGCTTTTGCATCCCGAATCGCCATGGCGCCAACCAGGCCGCCCGCTTCGGGTCGATTTTCGATCCGGACGCGTGCATCCAGGCTTTGTTCCAGGAAGGGCTGCAGAAGCCGCGAGTAGGCATCGTAACCCCCGCCCGGCCGATTGGGTACGATCCAGCGGATGGTCTGCCCGGCCAGCTCCGGACACTCTGCTTCGGCCGAAGCGGGCACTGTGAGCACGAGCAGCACCGTGAGCCAGTAATACAGAAATGAATGACGTGCGTAATTCAAAATCAGTAGACCAGTTGCAGGCCAAGCATCGCGGCGCGCCCTTCCCGCGGATCGCCGATGCGCTGCAGGTAGGCCCTGTCGCCCAGGTTTCTGACGGCCAGATACACCTCGCTGGATTCGAGAATCGCCCAGCTCGCCCTGAAATCGGCCACGAAATAACTCGGCAGCCGCGTATAAACTCCGTCCGGGTCCAGGTCGTACAATCCTGAAACGTAAATCCCACCGAGGGAGAGCATCATTTCCCACGGCAATTCATAGCGAAGCTCGCTTATGACCGTATGCGTGGGACGGCTGCGCAACTGCCGGCTGCCGCCGCCAGGCAGGTCTTCTGCAGCGTCGACATAAGTGTAGGCAAGACGAAACATCAGGTGGTCACCGAACCAGCCGTTGGTCGCCGCCTCCAGGCCGCTGATCGTTACCGGGTCGAGGTTGGTGTACGGCGACCGGCGATCTTCGCGCTCGATCAGGCCGTCGACATGGCTGTAAAACAGGGATACATCGCTGATCCAGCTCGGATTGTGCCGGTAGCTGATGCCGACCTCGTAGTTTTCCGAGGTCTGCGGATCAAGTTCCGGATTTCCGTAACGTCGGCGATACAACTCCCGCAGCTTGGGAAACCGGGTACGCTGTGCGGCCGAGGCATGCAGCGTGATTTGCGGTTGCACCTGCCAGCTGAGCGCCAACTGGGGGTTGAATTCACTGCTGCTGCGGTCCAGCAGGGTCTGGTCGAAATAGGTAAAAATACCGCCGACAGCCATCGAAAGGGTCTTTCCGACCCAGTATTCGTCCTCAATCGCGAGGGTCCAGGTAGTCAACTCGGCCTTGCTGCCGCTTTCAAGCTCACCTTCCCCGGTGAACCGGTCAGTCTGTACGCCCCCGGTCAGCACCAGGCTGTTGTTTTCCGATGTATGCAGGGTGGAATAAAGCTTGCCGCCCAGCGCAAAATCCTCGGTCCGCTCGACCTCGTCTATTTCGCTGAAACTGGCATCGGTATAAGAGGCCAGTTCGCTGTCGTAGCCGTTGTAATAAAGCTTGAGTGACAGCGGGATGCCCGAAAAATGGTTTGACAGGCCGATCGTGTGGCGTTTCGATTCCGTCAGGCGCTCGTAATCCGGATCATCCACCCCCGCCTCGACTGGCAGCCCTTTCCCGGTATCCGCCAGATTGATAAACAGTGATGTGTCGCCAAGCAACCAATCCCGCGCATCCATGCTGAGCAGCACACTGCTGCGCTCGAAGTCACTGTTGACGCGCGTTCCGCGCGGCTGGTTCTCCTGCGCCTCGTAGTCACCGGAAAGGGAGTATTCATCCGCCGACTGGTACTGTGCAGAAATGGATAAACTCAGCTGACCGCTGCCTCCGCCGCCGCTGGCCCGCAGCAGCCTGCGGCCGTCGGTTCCCAGCTCGGCGATTCCGTCCAGGTAAAATTTACCGGGGGGACGCTGTGGAATGACGTCAATTACGCCGCCCACTCCGTTGGTGCCGTAAATAACGGAAGGGGCGCTCTTCAATACTTTAACGGCAGAGATTCGCTGGACAGCGATTTCATTCAGGTCAATGGTGCCTTCGAACCCGGAAGCGACCGGGATGCCGTCAAAAAGCACCAGGACATCCCGATCCCGGTACCCCCTGATCCATGCCCTGGCATCACCCGAAGAGCCGCCGACCTGAATGTTGACCCCGGGCACGTGCACCAGCGCACGGCCCACCGTGTGCGCTGCACGTGCGGAGATATCCTCGGCGCTTACCTGCCGGACGACAAGCGACGGCGGCGCCTCGATTTTCTTTCCGATTACGACAACTTCGGGCAGCGGAAACGCGTTGGCGGACTCGTCAGTTTCCGCCGACTCGCCGGACTCCGGGCCCAGGGCGACTGCTGACAGGGAAAACACGGCCCAAAAGCCCAGGAAGCATGCCTTGTGAACCAATGTCAGCCCTCTGTTCTGCAATCAAAACAACCGCGCGGAGTTTATCATGACTGATTCTCAGCCCCGGCCCGGGCAATGAACAAAAAAGCGGGCATCATGAGGACTCGCTGGGTTTACAATAGAGGTCAGATGCGGGAACGGACCGTAAAACGCTATGCAGCCTACTTCAGGGGCTGGTGCCAGGCGTTCGGCGAGCACGAGAGTCACTCCGACCACGACAAAGGGATTCACTGGCTGCTGACCGAGCGACAGGCTGGTTTCGTCATGCCCGCCGCCGGGTTTCGCGAACTGTACCGCGCGGTGCTGCGAACCGATCACTCTCCTCCGCTGGTGTTCGGTCAACGCGAGCTGGCGCTTGGCGAATTCCGCATTGAGCTGACCCCGGGAAAAGAAGACCTGATACACGAGGCGATCAGCCGCATTGTCAGCGAACCGGGAGACCTGCACGTCTACCTGACTTCCCACCTGATCTACGGCACCGGCAGCCGGATCATGACGCTCTCGTGCAAGAAGCCGCTGTCGATCATCTACAAGGAAATCGGCAGCCTGTCCATTAGAATGGAATAACCGTTTTTTCAGGCTTGCCGGTCAGGCGCCCTCTTCCCAGACCCGGCACAATTCGATAATGACTTCCACCGCCTTGTGCATGTCGTGGGTCGAAATCCACTCGTAGCGCGAATGAAAATTATGCTCGCCGGCAAAAATATTCGGCGTGGGCAGCCCCATGAACGACAGCTTTGAACCATCCGTTCCGCCCCTGATCGGAATGACCCTGGGTTCCAGGCCCGCCCGGCGAATGGCCTCCGCGGCGCAATCGCTGACCTCGGGATGATTGTCCAGCACGACTTTCATGTTGCGGTAGGATTCCTCGACCATGGACGAACAGCCCGCACCGGGAAACTCCAGCACGGCGTCCCGGGCCAGGCGGTCCAGCAACTGTTCTTTTTCGACCAGGCCGGCCTCGTCGAAATCCCGGATGATGAACTTGACCACGGTCTTTTCCACGCTGGCTTCGATGCCGCAGGGATGCACGAATCCTTCGTAACCCTCGGTCGTCTCGGGCGACAAGCCGCTTTTGGGCAGGCTGTCGATAAACCGGGCCGCCACCTTGATGGCGTTGATCATCCTGCCCCTGGCAAATCCGGGGTGGGTATTGAAGCCGTTGAACGTCACGGTCATCGAATCGGCGGAAAACGTTTCCACCTGCAATTCGCCCAGTGTCTCGCCGTCCATGGTGTATGCGCAATGGGCGCCGAAGCGTTCGACGTCGAAGTACTTCGTTCCGGCGCCGATTTCCTCGTCCGGGGTGAAGCCGATGCGCACCGCCCCGTGCGCGATCTCGGGATGTTCCAGTAACCAGCCCGCAGCGCCCATGATTTCTGCGACACCGGCCTTGTTGTCAGCGCCCAGCAGCGTCGTACCGTCGCTGGTGATGATGTCGTTGCCCAGTTGCTGGGCAAGGGCCGGATTGTCCGCTGCGGCGATCACTGCTTCGGGGTCTGCCGGTAGTTCCAGGTCGCTCCCGTCATAGTTGCGGTGAATGACGGCCTTGACATCCTTCCCGCTCATCTCCGGCGAGGTATCGACATGGGCGATAAAGCCGATGACCGGCACATTTTTCTTGGCGGTTGTCGCCGGCACCGTGGCAAAAACATAACCGTTTTCGTCCATTTCCACGTCCTGCATGCCCAGCTCCAGGCACTCGTCGCGCAGCTTGCGCAGCAGATCCAGCTGGCCCGGCGTACTCGGATAAGTGTCCGACGCTTCGTCAGACTGGGTATCGATTTTCACGTACTCGAGAAAGCGCTCGACACAATCCGTTTCGTACCTGTATTCGTTCATGGCCTGGTTTCCGGAATTTCAACAGAAAAAGTATGTCATGCATGAAGCTCCCTGCTAAGCGGCTTTTCGGCATTCGTTGACCTTCGGCAAGC
>JAZBPJ010000006.1:0-59698 GCA_036351575.1 Lysobacterales bacterium
CAGCGTCGTCGGCGGCACGTGGTAGCCACCGGTCCAGCACCAGGCGGAGAGGCCTTCCTCGCGCAGCGCGCGCACACGCGCCACGAGGTTGGCGGTACTGCGGGTCTCGTCGTCGGTACCCAGCAAGCCGACCACCGAGGTCGCCCCGAAAGCCGTGAACTGACTCAATGGAACCGGGGGCGCCTGGGTACTGAATCCATCCTCGCCGCCTCCGCCGGTCAGGTGCACGTGTGCATCGATGAAACCAGGAACCACCGGAGCACCGTCTGCATCGAAGTCCTCGTCGAGTAGGCTAGCCGGCACATCCGCGGTTTCCGGACCGGCGTGGAGGATTTCCCCCCCTCCCAGCAGCAACTGCCCGATTCCCAGGGGCTCGGGGACGAACAGATCGGCATTTCGAATTCGGGTCAGCATTCACATTTCCCAAAAATCAAACAGGGACTGGGGGCGCGCCATTTTAATGCGAGCAGGCTCAGCTTTCCATAAGCCCCGGTAGCGACACAGGACGCACGAAGCGCTTACTGGCCAGAATCGGAATAAACGCATTAATTATCGCCCGCATGGCGGGCGAACCAGATTTCCGCATCGGGTCGAAGGCCCGGTTCAGTTAACCGCCGGCTCCAGCAGCGTCAGGGTACCGGCGTCGCCGTCGAGTTCCGCCTCGATGCCGATCGGCACCGTGGTCTTGTCGGTGACGTGGCCGATCATCAGTCCGCGCACCACGGGAATGCCCAGCGGCAGCAGCAGCTGCTCGATGATTTCCTCGAGGTTGAAGCTGTTGCCTTCTTCGGGGATCTTGGTGAACTTGCCCATCACGATGCCCGAGACCTGCTCTAGGATGCCCGCCAGCAGCAGGTGGGTCAGCATGCGGTCCAGGCGGTAGAAAGCCTCGTTGACGTCTTCCAGGAACAGGATCGCGCCGTCGAAATCGGGCTGGTACGGCGTGCCGACCAGCGGGCTCAGCAGGCTCAGGTTGCCGCCGATCAGCCGTCCCCTCGCCGTGCCGCCGTGAAAGCGCATGAGGCGGTTGCTTCGTTCGGTCTGGCCTTCCGGGTAATCCACTTGCGGCGGTGAGCCGATGACCGCCCTTTGCTGCGGATTCACGACCACTTTCTTGTACTCGGCCAGCGTGTAGTCGGAAAACATCGAGCTGGCGACGGGGCCGTGAAAACCGACCAGTCCGGTCTTCGCGTAGAGGCCCAGCAGCAGGCCGGTAATGTCGCTGTAGCCGATGATTACCTTCGGATTCTTGCGGATCATCCCGTAATCCAGGTGAGGCAGGGTGCGCATCGTGCCGTAGCCGCCCGTCAGCGTGAAGATTCCGTCGATTTCCGGATCGCGGAACGCCGCGTTGATATCTTCGGCGCGCTCGGCGTCGCTGCCCGCCAGGTACTGGGTGCGCCGGTAGAGGTGTTTGCCTTCCTTCACCCGGTAACCCAGCGACTTCAGCACGTCGATGGCCATGTAGACATGCTGGCGGTTGTTCGAGGCGCTCGCCGGCGCGATCAGTCCGACCGTCATGCCCGGTTCCAGGCGCGCGGGCTTGAGTGCCGGCCCTGCTTCACGCTCGGCCGCTGCGCTCGCGGTGAGCGGCGCCATGCCGCTGACCGCCGCGGCCGCTGCCAGGGATTTGATCAGGGTTCGTCTGTCCATGGGTTCTGTCGCTCGCTTCAACTGTTCAGAAGTTTCTGGCCGATGCGGATCGCGCCCAGGACGGGTTTGGGCACGGCCCGGATCAGGCCGGGTGCGGGGTTGATCGAACGCAGCCCGGCCTCGAGTCGCGCCCGGTAGGATTCGCTGTTGCAGATCACGCCGCCGGACAGGGCCAGCGGGTAGGCGTCGGAAAATTCCAGGTCGCAGGTCACCGCCGTGACCAGCCGGCACAGCTCACCGGCGCAGGCTTCGACGATTCGAACCGCCACGATGTCACCGCCGGCGGCCGCTTTCAGCACGACGGGCGCCGCCTTGGCGATATGGGCGCGCACGTTGCCGGTGGCGTAAAGCTTCTGGATGATCAGGCGTGGGTTTTCCAGTTGGAAGTGTTCGAGCATGCGCACGGTGAGCGTCGTCTCCGGGCCCATGCCGTCCTCGGCCTCGCTGACCGCGGCCAGCGCACGTGCGGCCAGGTCGTAACCGCTGCCCTTGTCGCCGTACCAGTGCCCCCAGCCGCCGCGCGTGATGAAGCGCCCGTTCCGGTCCACGCCGATGGCGATGGAGCCGGTGCCGACGACCAGCGCGACGCCCCAGCGCCCGTCCGAGCCGGCGGCCAGCACGGCGTCGGCGTCGTTGACGATCTCGATGCGCTTGAAAAGGCCGTTTTCATTGGCCCATTGCTTGAGTTCGTGCTGCACGTCCGAGAAGTCGCTTCCGGCCAGCGCCAGCACCGCGATATCGGCCTTCAGTCCATGCTCCAGGAGGGGCGCCGCGGCCTGGCCGACGGCTTCTTCCAGGCTTTTCAGCGTCTGTCGGCGCCCGGCCAGCCGCATGTTGGACGGTCCGGATTGCCCCTCGCCCAGCACCACGATTTCACCGGATTCACCTATCGTGGCCAGCGTGACGTCGGTCTTGGTGCCGCCGCCGTCCACGCCGACGATCAGGGGGCCGCGCAGTTCTTCCACGTTCATCAGTCTTCATCCTTCGGTTTCAGCACGGCGCCCAGGTGCCCTTCGGCCGCTGCCAGCGCGTGCCGGGCCTCGTCGGCCGCCACCCCGAGTTCGATCAGGACGATCGCGGTCTTGACCTCGCCGTCGCAGCGGGTCAGCGCCCCGGAGGCCTGCTCGCGCGTGCATCCGGTCACCATGCAAACAATGCGGATCGAGCGCTCGACCAATTTCTCGTTGGTGGCCTGCACGTCCACCATCAGGTTTCCGTACGTCTTGCCCAGGCGCACCATCGCGCCGGTGGACAGCATGTTGAGCACCATTTTCGTGGCGGTTCCGGCCTTCATGCGGGTCGACCCGGAGAGCACTTCCGGGCCGACGAGCAGGGTAATGCAGGGGTCGGCATGTTCCGCAATGGCCGCGCTGTCGTTGCAGGTCACGCCGATGGCGGCGGCGCCCCGGCTGCGGGCATGGTCCAGCGCCCCCAGCACGTAAGGCGTGCGCCCGCTGGCGGCGATGCCGACCACGGCGTCGTCCGGACCGAGCCCGATGGCCTCGAGGTCGGCCTTGCCGGCCTCCGGGGAATCCTCGGCGCCCTCGATGGCGGTCTGCAGGGCCTCGCGCCCGCCGGCGATCAGGCCGACGACCTGGCCGGGTTTCGCATTGAAGGTCGGCGGGCACTCGGCCGCGTCCAGCACGCCCAGGCGGCCCGATGTTCCGGCGCCGACGTAGACCAGGCGCCCTCCGCGAGCCATCCGTTCGTGGATTCGGTCGATGGCTTCCGCGATCGGTATTTCCGCCTTGGCCACGGCCGCCGCCACGCCGGCATCCTCGGAATTGATCAGGCGAACGATCTCCAGCGTCTTCAGGCGGTCCAGGTTGGCGCTGCGGGGGTTGTGCGCCTCCGTGGCCATGCGGTCGAGATCGATACGCTTTTCACCGGTCATGGCTGATTTTTCCCACGTTGAAAACGCCCGGTACATTCTGCAACAATCGAGCGCATCGAATCGAGTCGAGTGGGATACGCCCATGAATACCCTGCATCGTTTGCTGGCCGTCCTGGCGGGTTTCGCCATGCTGGCCCAGGCACAGCTTGAAGCGCCGCCAACCGAAGCCAGAGCGAACGGGGTCTTCGTGGAAACCGGTATCGACGTGCTGCTGCGGGAAAACTTCGCGCCGCTCGAGGGCCGCCGCGTCGGGCTGATCACCAACCACACCGGCGTCGATCGAAGCGGAGTCAGCACCGTTCGACGCCTGCACGATGCCCCCAACGTGACGCTCGTCGCGCTGTTCAGCCCCGAGCACGGTCTGCACGGAAAACTCGATATTCCCGAGATCGCCGACAGCGAGGACGGCGAAACCGGGCTGCGCGTGTTCAGCCTGTACGGGGAAACCCGCAAGCCGGCGCCTGCCATGCTGGAGGGCATCGACACGCTGGTGTTCGATATCCAGGATATCGGCACGCGCTTTTACACCTACATTTCCACCATGGGCCTGGCGCTGGAAGCGGCCGCGGAAAACGGCATTCGATTCGTGGTGCTGGACCGCCCCAACCCGATCAACGGCGTCGACGTCACCGGTCCGGTGGCGGATCCCGACAAGCTTTCGTTCACGGCCTGGCACCGGCTGCCCGTGCGGCACGGCATGACGGCGGGCGAGCTGGCGCTGATGTTTCGGGCCGAGCGCTCGCTTGATCTCGACCTGCAGGTGATCGAACTCGAGAACTGGGACCGTTCCGGCTATTTCGATGCAACCGGCCTGCGCTGGATCAACCCCTCGCCGAACATGCGCAGCCTCACGCAGGCGCTGCTTTACCCCGGTATCGGGCTGCTGGAAACCACCAACCTTTCGGTGGGCCGCGGCACGGACACGCCGTTCGAGGTGATCGGCGCGCCGTGGCTGGACGGGCAGGCTCTTGCCGATGTGCTGAATCGCATGCAGCTGCCGGGTGTCGTCTTTGTTCCCGTGGATTTTACGCCCGATTCCAGCAAGTTCGCCGGCGAGCGCTGCAGCGGCGTCAATATCATCATCACGAATCGCCCGGAATTCGACCCGCTGCGAACGGGTTTCGAAATCGCGCGTGTCCTCAGGCTGATGTACGCGGATGACTGGGATGCCGAAGCCTACGCCCGGCTGCTGGCCAACGGGGCCGTTTTCGAAGCGGTTCGCGCCGGGCAGGACATCGATGCCATCGAGGCGGTGTACCGGGAAGAACGGGACGCCTTCGTCAAACGGCGCCAGGCGTACCTGCTCTACCCCTGATCCTTCAGCCGTCCGCATAGAATTCACCGAAGCGTTCTTTCAGCGCCCGGTTTTCACGCGCTGCCCGCTCGTAGTATTCACGGTTCTTCAGTTTCGACGCAGCGGGTTCGTCGATCAAAACGGTCACGCGCTCGTGCATCTGCAATATGGATGCCGGGCACATCGCGCTGACCGCGCCCTCGACCATCGCCGCCACCGCCCCGGCCTTGCGCTCGCCGGTGGCCAGCAGCAGGATGCTGCGCGCGTCCATGATGGTGCCGATGCCCATCGTGATGGCCAGCCTGGGCTGGAATTCGCCGGGGTCAAACAGCCGGCTGTTGTCCTGCATGGTGCGCGGCGTCAGCGTTTTGACGCGCGTGCGTGAAGCCAGGCTGGAGCTGGGCTCGTTGAAGCCGATGTGACCGTTCTGGCCGATGCCGAGAATCTGCAGGTCGATACCGCCGGCTTTTCGAATCATCGCCTCGTAGCGCGGCCCGACGAACTGCGGATTGTCGCCCGGCTCGCAGGACGGCAGGTACGTGCGTGCCTTGTCGATATCCACGTGGTCAAAGAATTCGCGGTCCATGAAGGAGCGGTAGCTCTGCGGGTCGCCGGGCGCGATGCCCAGGTACTCGTCGAGGTTGAAGGAGGTCACGCCGCTGAAGGAGACTTCGCCCTTGCGGTTGCGTTCGATCAATTGGCGGTACAGGACGATGGGCGTGCTGCCGGTGGCCAGCCCGAAAACCGCCCGGGGCTTGATGGACAGCATTCGAACGAGCAGATCGGCTGCGCGTTCGGCCACCTGTTCTTCATCGCGGAAAATGACGACTTCCATCAGTGTGCCTCCTGCCGTTCGCCGTCGATCCAGGTTGCCGCGAGGTTCATATCGTTGTCGAGCTCCACGAAGCTGGCCCGGTAGCCCGGCCGGATGTAACCCAGTTCGTCGTCCAGGTCCATCGCCTGCGCCGGGTAGGTGGACGCCATGCGCAGTGCCTCGAAGCGGTTCATGCCGCCGTAGCGCATGGCGTTGCGAACGGCCGTCATCATGTCCAGGTCGGAACCAGCGAGGCTTCCGTCCGGCAGGCGGCAGCAGCCACCCCTGGCCAGCACGGTCTCGCCGTTCCATTCAAAATCCCCCGTTTCGGAGCCGACCGTCGCCATCGCGTCGGTCACCAGCAGACAGTGCGTGCTGCCCTTGGCAGCCACGGCGGCCGCGAAACTCGCCGGGTGCACGTGGTAACCGTCACAGATCAGGCCGGCATAGCTCTCGCGGTCTGAAAGCGCCGTGCCGACCATGCCCGGGCTGCGGCTTTCAAACGGGCTCATCGCGTTGAACAGGTGGGTAAAACCGCGCAGGCCGGCGTCCAGCGCTTCGCGCACCTGTTCGTATTCGGCGTTGCTGTGGCCGGCGAATACGATAATCCCGGCGTTGGTCAGCCGCTGAATCCAGTCCGGTCCCGTCATTTCAGGCGCGACGGTCAGCAGGGTCCGGCCGATGCCCAGGCTCGTGACCTGCTCGAAGCCGTCCTCGTCGATGGTCCGAAAATGCGCAGCGTCGTGGATGCCGCGCTTTGCCGCTGCCAGGAAGGGGCCTTCGAGGTGGATGCCGAGCACGCCGGGCACTTTTTCTTCGATGGCCTGCCGCACCGCCCGGATCGCGTCGGCCGTGGTGCTCGCGGTACTGCTGATCAGCGTGGGCAAAAATCCGGTGGTCCCGAAGCGCCGGTGCGCCGCGCCGATGGTCCGGATCGTCTCGACCGTCGGCGCGTCGTTGAACAGCACCCCGCCGCCGCCGTTTACCTGGATATCGATCAGGCCGGGCGCCAGCAGCCGCCCTTCGAGATCGATGGATACGGATGCCTCGGCCATGCCCTGGCCGTTTTCCGCCAGCTCGAGGATCCGCCCGCCCTCGATCCGGACACGGGCGTTTTCATGCACGGCCTCGCCGTCGAAAACGCGGGCATTGATCAGGTTCACTGTCTTCATCGGTCCAGCACGCGTTGCGCAATCCAGCCGGCGACGAAGGTGGTCGATGCACCCGCCGCCGCGTAGTAAGGCCAGTATAGTGCGGTTCCGAGCGCGAGTGCCGAAAGAGCGGCCACGCCGACCACGAAACCGCCGAGGGCGGCCGGCTGTTTCACGTCATCGGCGAAGCGCGCCAGCAGGTAGATGCCCAGCACTGGTCCTGATGCGAAACCGGCGATTTTCAGCACGTTGGCCACCGTGCTTTCGGTGGTCCCGATGTAGCCGACGACCAGGGCGATGCCGACCTGGAGCACGCCGAACAGCGCGGTGGCGATGCGTCCCGCTTTCAATTGGCCGGCTGCCGTGACCGGCTCCCGGCGCGTCGGCAGGTAAACATCGCTGATCAGCGCGGTGGCCGAGGAATTCAGTGAACTGGACAGCGTCGACATGGCGGCCGCGAACACCGAGGCCAGCGTCAGGCCGGCCAGGCCCACCGGCATGGCGTGCACGATGAAGGTGGCGAACAGGCGGTCACCGGCCGCGTCCTGCAGCATGGAGCCGTTGGCGGCGAGCGCCGCGTAAGCCGCCAGCGCGACGCCGATGAACAGGAACACGCCGAACTGGGCCAACACGATAAACCCGCTGACACCCAGCGCTTTTGCCGCGTCCCCCTGGCCTTTTGCCGATAAATAGCGTTGAACCATCAGCTGGTCGGTGCCGTGCGTGGCCATGGTCAGGAAGGCGCCCCCCACCAGGCCGGCCAGGAAGGTCATCGTGGGCTTGAACGGCGAAATGTCGAAATCCAGCACCCGCAGCTTGTCGGTCTCGGCGGCAAAGCCCGCGAGCGCGTCCCAGCCGCCGGGAATGCCCTGCACGATCACGGCCAGCGCGGCGGCCGCGCCGATCATGTAAATGACGAACTGGATGCAGTCGTTCCAGATCACCGATTTCGCGCCGCCCACCAGCGTGTAGAGAATCGTGATCACGCCCAGCACGATGACGGAAAGCGCCAGGTCCAGGCCCAGCACGATCTGCAGCACCAGCGCGGTCAGGAACAGCCGCAGGGCGTCGCTGAGGTTGCGGGTGACCAGGAAAAGCGATGAGGCGGCGCGCCGGCTGAGCGTGCCGAAGCGTTTTTCCAGCGTTTCGTAGGCGGTAAACGCCTGTCCCCGGAAGTACAGGGGCAGCAGGAAGGCGATGATCAGCAGGCGGCCGGCGATGTAGCCGAAGGTGATCTGCAGAAAGGTCAGGTCGCCGCCGGCCGCAGCGGCGATGCCGGGCAGGCTGAGAAAAGTGACCGTGCTGGTCTCGGTTGCGACGATGGACAGCAGCAGCGCGCCCCAGGGCAGCGAGCGCGCGCCCAGGAAATAATCCGCCGAGTTGCGCTGGCCGCGGCCGATCCACAGGCCGAAAGCGAGCACGGCCAGCAGGTAGAGCACGACGATGGCGGCATCAACGGGGTGGATGTTCATAAGATGATAGCTACTGTCTCCGTGCGAGCCGGCCGGGGGATCAGGTGTTTACTTTTCAGGGGCGTATGAAGACAGGATGTCTTCATCCGAGCGACACATGGACGTGTTCGAGCGCCCCCTGAAAAGTGAATGCTTGATCCCACGGTCCGAGCCATCGTACTTCCTCATGGTTACTGTGGGCGATCAGGCTTTTCGCCCGCATGGCGGGCTCCCACAGCCAGGTCTGACAACGTGTTCATCCCGGGGCTCCTCAAAAAAGAATGGCCGGTTCTGAAATCAGAACCGGCCAATCAGGGTTGCGGCGGCTGGCCGCGGCCATTCTTATGTCAGAACATGAATTTGGCCGCAAGCTGCAGGCGCCTCGGGTTGTAGTAGTTGCGCGGCGTTCCGTAACCGGCCGCATTGATGATCGGCTCAATGTTGTAGCCGGTCTGGTTGTCGAACACGTTGTACAGGTCCGCACGCAGCTGCACGGCGTAGCGGTTGTTGGCGCCGAAGTAGAAGTTCTGCGTGTAGTTCAGGTCCAGCTGGTAGTGCGCATCGGTCCTGCGGCTGCCCGCCGGTTCGGCATAGCGGATGGTGCTGGAGCTGTAGCCGTAGATGCTGCCGTCCCAGGTTTCCCAGGGATGACCGGACTGGTACAGGGCGTAAGCGCCGACCACCGCGTTCCAGGGCAGTTCATAGTAACCGTAGAGCTTCAGGAGGTGCGGGCGGTCGCCGCGCAGTTTGCCGTCCTTCATGTTCCACAGCATGCGCCCGCGACCGTCCGAGATAAGCGACGAACCGATGAACGTGTTGAAGTCGTTCGAGTAAGTTGCATTATCCTGGTCGAAGTTGCCGCGGTACTTGCTCCAGGTGTAGGACGCCATCAGGTACCAGCGATCACCCTGCCACTCGGCCTCGAGGCTGATCTCGTCGTAGTCCGTGTACGCACGCGGAACCTGCGCGATCACGAACGAAGATCCGCCGATCTCGGCCCGGTAGTCATCCAGCTCCGGAATGTACGGCTCTTCCGGAGCCCAGCCGGCCGGCATGCAGCCGAAGCGGTCCGGTTCGGCCGTGCAGGAGTAGCCTTCACGTGCCCAGTTCCAGGTGTCTTCCCACATGTCGCGCGCTTCGCGGCGGCGGTAGTGGGCGCGCGTGCTCAGACGGTCGCTGACTTCCCAGGTGCCGCCGATGATGTACTCGTCGATATGACGCGGTTCGATGCCCTTCTGGAAGAGTTTGCCTGAAGACGAGGCGCGTTCTTCGGCGGCGAGGAAGTTACCGCTTTCGTCGAAGTAGACCTCGATCGTGGTGTGCAGGTTACGGTCCCAGGACGCCGCGCGCGCCAGCGAACTGGCGGACGGGTAGTAGCGGGCGAAGTTGGCGAAGGCCGACATGGTGTCCGAGAAGTCCCAGGTCACGCCGAGGCGCGGCTGGATCATGTCGCTGAAACTGATCTTGTGCATCGGGTACTTGGTGCCCGGTGAAGTTTCAAAGCCGGACAGGTTGGCCTTGTTGACTTTAAGGCCCTGCCCGTACAACTGGTCCTCGGAGAACAGCACACCGACGTTGAAGGTCCAGTCGTTCCAGGTGATGGTGTCGTTCAGCTCGATGTTCGTCGTTTCGACATAGGAGCGGATCGGCGGTACGCCGTAGCTGCCGAGGCTGGTCTGGAACGGAAGCGCCCGGAAAAACCAGTTGAAGTCCTCGTCGTAGTCGGTGTTCAGGGTGCCGCCGCCGTATTCGATCGAGCCCCAGCCGTTGGATGAGCGCAGCAGGAATTCCTCGATCTCCTCCATGTGGTAGCCGATGTGCAGGTCATGCGTGACCGAGCCCCAGTCGAGGCTGTAGTCGTAGCCGATCTCGAACGACTCGCGGTAGAAGTTCTGTTCGTTGATTTCAGTGGCTGCGCCGACAATGCCGCCGCCCATCGCGACGCCATTCTCGAGGTAGCCATAGCGGTCGATCAGGGGCTGTGCGCCGGCGTCCCAGATGGGGTCGTCGCCGCGCAGGGTCGGAACCGAGAAGCCGCCCAGGCGGTCCAGGTTGTTCAGATCAAGAGACGCGCCCAGCGAGGGGGTCGCATCCAGGATCAGGTCGGGCCGGCCGGCGGTTTCGTTGGCGAAATCGGTGTACTTGAAGTAGGCGCTGCTGCGGTCGTTGATGATCCAGGAGCCTTCTACGATCGTGATTTCCAGTGAAGCTTCGTTACCTTCCGAGCGATCGGTCGTTTCAAAGGCGCCGACACTCGCATTCTTGCTTTCGCTGTCGGAGTTTCTGTAGCTGGCTTCCAGCAGCAGGTTTTCGGTCGGGGCCCAGGTCAGCTTGCCGAAATACTCGTCACGCTCGGAGCTGTAATCCGGCACTTCGCCATAGGCATTGGCACGGTTGGCGCGATCCGTGGTCGGCGCGTAATAGGAGACGTAGAAAAACAGCTTGTCCTTGATCAGCGGGCCGCTGAAGTTGGCTACCGTCCAATCCTGGTTCTGTTTGAAGTCCTGCGCGCTTTCGTAATCGCGGTCCGACTCCCAGCTGTCGTCCTGCAGCTGGTAGCTGATCATGCCGTGGAACTCGTTGGAACCCGACTTGGAAATCGTGTTGACCTTGAAGCCGCCGGAGCGGTTGAAGCCGATGGCGGTGGCGCCGCCGCGGACGACGGAAACCTGGTCGATATCGTGGGTCGACGGTTCGGTGGACAGCGTGCCGAACAGCGGCAGGGAGACGTCCACACCGTCGAACTGGTAGGTGTTGTCCTGGCCGTTACCGCCGGCGCTGGGCCCGCGGATGGCGTCCTGCGTGTACTGCACACCGGGGATCAGCTTGATCAGGTCACGGTATTCCTGCTCGACGGGAAGTGCGCTGAACGTGTCGTTGTCTATCGCCCCGGAAATGGAGGAACCGGAGGTCTCCAGCAAGGGAGAAGAACCGACAACGATGATTTCTTCGAGCATGCTCTCGTCGACGCCGAAATCCACGGCAAGGTTCAGGGTCGTTCTCTGCTGCAGCAGGACCTGGGTGGCGCGGGTGCGCGTCGTGCCGTCCGGCAGCGTGAACACCAGCGTGTAATCACCCGGCGGCAGCAAGGGCAGGCGGAAGCTGCCGCCCGCAGCCGTGCTCGTGGTACGGACGCCCGGCAAGGCCGTGCCGGTAGCCTGG
Source organism: Lysobacterales bacterium (assembly GCA_036351575.1). Classification (GTDB taxonomy): domain Bacteria; phylum Pseudomonadota; class Gammaproteobacteria; order Xanthomonadales; family SZUA-36; genus JABDPF01. Next base: position 11,420 of record JAZBPJ010000006.1, read on the forward strand.
ATGTCGACTTCGGCGATTGCGCTGCCGTCCGCGGCGTTGGTTACCGTGCCGGCGATTTCACCGGTTTGCTGCGCCATCGCCGGGCCGCTGAAGGCCAGGGCGAAGAGCGCCAGGAAAATCAGACTGCTTGCTGTAAGCCAGTTTCTAGCATGATTTTTCATGGTCAGGTCCCGCTGAGATGTTAAAAAAGTAAGGAAAACATATTATTTTTTTGTCAAAATAAAATATCATATTTTCTTGTCAAGTAAAGAATTAATTATTCTTATATTCCGTATTCGATGAATGAATATTTCCTGCAGCCGTGAGCCGAAAATGAAGCAAAACAACCGCGTCCTTCGCATCCTCGTCTTTCTTTCTGCCGCGGTCATGGCGGCGTCGTGCACGACCGCGGGCAAACGTGACACGGTAGTCGTCGAATCGGCAAACCAGGACAGCCGGGTCAATATCCTGGTGATCCACCACACCAGCGAGGATTTCAGCGGCTCGCTCAATATCCTGACCAACGAATCGGGCTACCCGGTCAGTTCCCACTACCTGGTCCCGTCGCCGCTGGATACGACCTACACGGACGAGCAACTCCGTGTTTACCAGCTGGTGCCCGAAGACCAGCGTGCCTGGCACGCGGGGGCGAGTTACTGGAAGGAGCAGACGAAACTGAACAATGTTTCGATCGGCATCGAGATCGTCAACGAAACCTGGTGTCACCGGGCCGAGGGGATGGCGCAGGCTGAAACCGCCGACTGGCCTTCCGAGACGATTTGTTTCTTTCCGGATTACCCCGAGGACCAGCTTGCGCTGGTGATCGACCTCGTGAAGGGCATTCTCTCGCGGCACCCGGGCATCAAACCGACCCACGTGATCGGGCACTCGGATATCGCGCCGCAGCGGAAAATCGATCCGGGCCCGCGGTTTCCCTGGGAGTATTTCTACCGGCTGGGTATCGGCGCCTGGTACGACGAGGACACCGTGATCCGTTACTGGGAAGACTTCAACCGGCACATGCCGACCGTTCTGCAGATGCAGACGGCGTTGCAGGTCTACGGTTACCGTATCGAGTTGAGCGGAGAGTTGGATGAACAGACGCGCAACGTCCTGCGCGCGTTCCAGCACCATTTTCTGCCGCACCGGGTCTCGCGTGAATTCACCGTGGAGACCGCCGCGGTGCTCTACGCCCTGGTCGACAAGTATTACCCGGACGATCTCGATCCGCTGCTGCCCCAGCCTGAGGCCGCCGTGGAATAAACTTGCCAGGCTGACGGCCAAAACCTAGAATAAATTATTCCAAACCATCTGCGGCGGACCCGGCACGGCCCGTCACACGGGACAGCGAACAAGCGCATGCAGCAGTCGCCTGAATACTGGGTCGGCAAGACGGAGAATCCGGACCAGGTCCTCGGAGACGCCGGCTGGATCGCTGATTTCAACCGCAGGTCTTTCGCCAGCGACCCGCACCTGGTCGATCTCATGGACTACCCGGACACGGTTCCCGGCCCGGACCTGGCGCGCCTGATCGACTCCGTCAGTCGCCCGGGGGACGCGCCGCTTTACTACCGAAACGATCCCGCCCGGCGCGCGCTGGAGCCTGCCGATTACGAACGGTACGCCGGGCAGCTGGGACTCGATCGCATCGCGGATGTCGTGCCGGTGCGATTCGGCCTGATCATCCACCGGACCAACATGCGCAGCTGGCCGACGCGTGACTTCGTGATCCGGTCGGAAGAAACCCGCGACCTCGACCGTTTCCAGGAAAACGCACTTTTCCCGGGGGAACTGGTCGCCGTTCTGCACGAGAGCACGGACGGCGAGTGGGTTTTCGTGCGCTCGTACAACTACCACGCCTGGATTCGCAAGATCCGCCTGGTCACCGGGCCGCGGCGGGCGGTCATGGACTACGCCTCGGCGCGGCCCTTCCTGGTCGTGACCGGCGCCCGCGCGGCCACGAACTACAATCCCGTCGACCAGAACAGTTCAGAGCTGCAGCTCGACATGGGCGTCCGGCTGCCGGTCCTGCCGCCCGAAGAAATGCCGGCCCACGTCGACGGCCAGAACCCGGTCGCCAGTTTCGCCGTGCGTTTCCCGGTGCGCGATGAAAAGAACGAGCTGGGCTTTCGCACCGTTCTGATCGGCCGCGGGCAGGACGTTCGCGAGGGCTACCTCGACTACACCCGGGGAAACGTCATTCGCCAGGCCTTCAAGTTCCTCGGCGAACGTTACGGCTGGGGGCACTCCTACAACGCCCGCGACTGCACCGGGCTGGTTCTCGATGTGTACCGGACCATGGGTATCGTGCTGCCGCGCAACTCGGGGCAACAGGGCGCAAGCCCGATCGGCAAAACCGTCCGTATCCCGGAAAGCGATGGTATAAACGAACGCATGGCCGCGCTGGAACAGGCCCGGGCGGGCGATCTCGTCTACGCGCCGGGGCACGTGATGATTTTCCTCGGTTTCGACGAGGGTGAGCCCTGGGTGATCCACCACATGTCGGGCTCGGGCTGGGTGGACGAGCGGGGAAAACCCATCGAGGGCATCATGAACGGGGTGGCGGCCACCGCGATCAACCGGACCGAGATGATCCGGGGAAAGACATTTTTCGAAACGATGTACGCCATAAAGAAACTGGAATAATGGCCGGGTGAACATGAAAATTGAATCGATCCGATTTGGAATGCTGCGCGTTCCGCTGAAAACACCGTTCAAGACGTCGCTGAGGACGGTGAACGAAATCGCCGATGTCGTCGTGATGATTGAAACCGATACCGGCCACGTCGGCTACGGCAGCGCGCCCGCCACGGCCGTGATCACCGGCGAGACGCACGGATCGATTATCGAAGCCATTTCCAAGGTGATCGCACCGGCGATCCTCGAGCGCGACATCGCGGACCTGAATCGGCTGGTCCGGCGGATACAGAATTCCATCGTGCGCAATTTCAGCGCCAAGGCGGCCGTGGAAATCGCGGTTTATGACCTCTTCGGCCAGCTGTACGAAGCGCCGGTCTACAAGTTGCTGGGCGGCGGCGACGAGCGCATCGTGACCGATATCACCATCAGCGTGGATTACATCGAAAAGATGGTCGAAGACGCGCGCGAGGCCGTGGAGCGGGGATTCGAGACGCTCAAGGTCAAGGTCGGCAAGGACCCGGCGCTGGACATCGAGCGCATCAAGGCCATTTTCACGGCCATCGAGGACCGCGCGCTGATCCGGCTGGACGCCAACCAGGGCTGGACCCCGAAACAGGCCGTTTCGGTGCTGCGGGCGCTTGAGGAGAGCGGCGTGCGGCTCGAGCTCGTCGAGCAGCCGGTCAGCGGCGAGGACATTGACGGCATGAAGTACGTGGCGGACCGCGTGCAGACGCCGGTGATGGCCGACGAGAGTTCGTTTGGGCCGCGCGAGGCGATCGAGCTGATCACCATGCGCGCCGCGGACATCATCAACATCAAGCTGATGAAGACCGGCGGCATGTCCAACGCCCTCAAGATCGCGGACATCTCCGACGTTTACGGCACGGAGTGCATGATCGGCTGCATGCTCGAATCGAGCATCGGCGTCGCGGCCGCGGCCCATATCGCGGCGGCGCGTTCTTCGGTCATCACCAAGGTGGACCTCGATACGCCGTCGCTGGGCGAATACGACCCGGTGGTCAGCGGCGTGCAGTTCAACAACGCGGAAATCCGGATCACCGATGCGCCCGGCCTCGGGATCACCGAGATCAAGGGCCTCGAAATGCTGGATACCGAATGCAGATAAGACCCTCGCGCCTGGAAGACGGCGCGCGCATCGGCGTGGTCAGCCCGTCGTACTGGATCGAGCCGGATCGCCTGGAACGGGCGCGCGCCGTGTTTGCAGGCGCAGGCTACGAAATGGTGATCGGAGAATCGGTCGGCCTGCGCAGCCACAAGTTCGCCGGCACCCCGGAAGCGCGCGCCGCGGACATCATGGCGATGTTCGCCGACGATTCCATCGACGCCATTGTCTGCGCCCGCGGGGGTTACGGCGCCAACCGGGTGCTTCCGCTGCTGGACTATGAACGGATCCGCGAGCACCCCAAGATTTTCAGCGGCTTCAGCGACGTGACCGGGCTGCTGACTTCGATATCCCAGCGTTCCGGGCTGGTCACGTTCCACGGCCCGATGCTCAGCAACTGGGGACGCGAGACGGTCGACTGGAACCTGGAGACGTTTCGCCGCGTGCTTTCGGGTGAAGCGGGCGTGCGCATCGCCTCGGCGCCCGGTTGCGAGGCCCGCGTGCTGAAGCCTGGCATTGCGCGCGGCCCGCTGTGGGGCGGCAACCTGTCGCTCGTAATCGAGCGCCTGGGCACGCCGGGGCGAATCGATACGACGGGCGCGTTGCTGCTGATCGAGGAGGTCGACGAGCGCCTGCACGCTTTTGACCGCATGATGCAGCAGCTCAGGGCGTCCGGCAGCCTGGACGGTATCGCCGGGCTCGTGCTCGGCGAGCTGCTGGAAATGAAAGACACGGACCCGCCGTTCGGATGCGCGGCCGAGGAGATCGTGCTGGACGCCTGCGCAGGGCTGGAGTTCCCGGTAATCGCGAATTTCCCTTGCGGACACGGCGCCTGCCAGGCCACGCTGCCCGTCTCCCACGAGGTGGAACTGCACGCCGTGGGGGCATCACCTTTTATCATGATGCCAGGGTCCCCGGTAAGCTAGCTTCTGGTTGAGGAGAACGGCTCCATGATGAATTACATCTGGTTCGGCATGATGGTCATCGCCGTCGTGGTGGGCACGGTCACCGGCCGCATCGAGGCCGTCACGCAGGCGGCCATCGACATGGCGAAGGTGTCCGTCGAGATCGCCATCGGCCTTATCGGCATCATGGCGCTGTGGCTGGGGATCATGAAGATCGCCGAGGAGTCGGGCCTGATTTCACTGATCGCCCGGGCCGTAAAGCCGGTCATGATCCGGCTGTTTCCCGACGTGCCGCCCGAACACCCGGCGATGGGCTCGATCGTGCTCAACATGTCGGCCAACATGCTCGGCCTGGGCAACGCGGCCACGCCGCTGGGCCTCAAGGCGATGGAGGAACTGCAGGAGCTCAACCCGGAGAAGGGCACGGCAACCAATTCCATGGTGATGTTCCTGGCGATCAATACGTCCAGCGTGCAGTTCATTCTGCCCGCCACTGTGGTCGCGCTGATGGGCGGTGTCTCCAGCCAGATATTCATACCGACGATACTGGCCACGACCTGCTCGACCGTCGCGGCGATCGCCGCGGTCAAGTTCCTGGAAAAGCGCAAGCACTTCGCGGCGCCGGAATCCGTGCAGGAGGCGGGCGATGATTGATTCCATCACCTGGGGCCTGAACTCCGTCGCCAAGTACATCATCCCGCTGCTGCTGGTGGGCATTCCGCTCTACGCGCTCAGCGTGAAGAAGGTCAAGGTCTACGAGGTCTTCGTGGTCGGTGCGAAAGACGGCTTCACCATCGCCGTGCGCATCATTCCCTACCTGGTCGCCATCCTGGTCGCGGTCGGCATGTTCCGCGCCTCGGGCGCGCTGGACCTGCTGCTGCAGGCGCTGGCCCCGGTTCTCACCTTCGTCGGTTTCCCGCCCGAGAACCTGCCGCTGGCCCTGATGCGGCCGCTGTCGGGCAGCGGCTCGCTGGGCCTGCTGACCGATCTGGTCAACGAGCACGGGGCGGACTCGATGTACGCCAAGATCGGTGCGACCATGTTCGGCTCGTCGGAGACGACCTTTTACGTGATCGCGGTGTACTTCGGCTCGGTGGGCGTCATGCGCAGCCGCCACGCGATCCCGGCCGGCCTGTTTGCCGATTTCGTCGGCGCCATCTCGGCGGTGTTCTTCTGCAAGCTGCTGCTGGTTTAGGCGCCAGGTCTGAATACACGCGGCAGGCGCGCCGTCATGCCCGCCAAAAGCTCGTATCCGATGGTGCCGGCGCAGGCCGCGATGTCGTTGACCGGCAGGCTCGGTCCCCACAGTTCGACCGGATCGCCGACCCGCACGTCTTCGCGGCCGGTGATATCCACGGTAATCATGTCCATTGAAACGGTGCCGGCGAGCGGCGCGCGCTTTCCCTTGACCAGCACCGGCGTGCCGTTCGGCGCGTGGCGCGGGTAGCCGTCGCCGTAGCCGATCGAGACGGTAGCGATCCGGGCCGGTTTTTCAGCGACCCAGCGGGCGCCGTAGCCCACGCCTTCGCCCGCCGCGATATCCCGGACCGCCATGACCTCTGACTGCAGGGTCATCACCGCTTTCAGTTCCGGGTGGCCGGGGCAGGCATTGGTCGGGTCGCTGCCGTAGAGCATGATGCCGGGCCGGTTCCAGTCGGCGTGCGTTGCCGGCCAGTGCATGATGCCGGCCGAGTTGGCGATGCTGGTCGGCAGGCTTCGGCCCTTGACGGTCGAGTGAAAGATCTCGACCTGCCGCGCGGTCGCCGGGTTTTCCGTCTCGTCCGCGCAGGCCAGGTGCGTGCACAGCACTGGCGGGCCGGCAACCGCAGCAGAGGCCAGCAGCGAATCAATGACGGCGCCGGCCTCGCCGGGGGGAATGCCGAGGCGGTGCATGCCGGTATCGATTTTCAGCCAGGCCCGGACCGGCGGTCCCGAGTGGCGCAACAGTGTTTCCACCTGGCCTCGCTCGTGCAGCATCAGCCACAGGCCCCGCGCGGCGGCTTCGCCGATATCGTCCGGGCCGTGGTGACCCTGGAGCACCAGCAGCGGACCCTCGATGCCCGCCTCGCGCAGGACGACGGCTTCGTCCATCGTGGCTACCGACAAAGCATCGGCGTCGTTTTCCAGCGCACGGGCGGCCTCGATCATGCCGTGGCCGTAGGCGTTGGCCTTGATCACGGCGATGTTGCGTGAATCCGGCGCATGCCGCGCCGCCAGGGCGAGGTTGTGCCGCAGGGCGTCCAGGTCGACGATGGCTTTCGAGGGTCTCATTCGTCTCTTGATCAGTCAGCGGGTTTCAGGTCGAGATGTTCAAAATAGTCGATCGTCGCGTCCGGGTCGTCAAATACGCGGTTCATTCGAATGCCCAGCAGCCGGTCCTGGCGGTCGAATTCGAAGCTGACCCAGGCGTCCATGCCGACGCTGCGGTCCGGCCAGCGCGCCACGAAGGTATCCGCCGTCACGTGTTCCAGCGGCCCGCTCAGCTTGGGCGACCTGGCCGAGATGAATTCCAGCACGCCATCGTTCACGCGGACCGTGACGTCGCCGAACCAGGGGTCGCTGTAGGCGCCGGCGTATTCACCGAGCGGGCGTGGCTCCACCACGGTGCGCGCGGGGCGTTCGGTTGCGGGCGCTTCTTTCTCTTCTTCCGCGGCGGCCTGCATGGCCAGGTAGGTATCGATCCAGTCGCGCGACTTGACCGGCAGGTAGGCGTACTTGATGGTCTGCATCACCGCGTTGCGGGCCGCCGAGTTGGAGCCGTTGCTGAGTACGACGATACCCAGGTCGATCTCGGGGATCATCAGGGTCCAGGCGCGCATGCCCGCCAGTGAGCCCGTGTGCGAAACCTCCTTGTAGCCGTGCACGTCGCTGAGCCGCCAGCCCAGCCCGTAACCGTTGAAGTGCGTGCGGTGCCACTCGTAATTGCGCTGGCTCACGCGCCAGCTGTTCTCCGGGTGCCACATCTCGCTGCTGCGCGCTGCGCTGAACACGGTGGTTCCGTCCGGCGCCGTGCCCCGGCCCAGCTGCATGGAAACCCATTTCACCATGCTGGATGCGCTGCACACGACACCGCCGGCCGCGGCGTAAACCGCGGCGCCGCCGTGAATGCGGCTGCGCTCGATGACGCTGAGTTCGCCGTCGATCCAGCCGTGCGGAGCCGCCAGGTTCTGCATTTCGCTATCCGGTATGGCTCCGGCGAAACAGCGGTCCATTCTGAGCGGCTGCATGATCCGTTCCAGTACGAACGATTCCCAGCCCAGCCCGGTAACGCGCGGGATGATCTCGCCGGCGACGATGTACAGGACGTTGTCGTAGTTGTAGCTGTCCCGGAAATCGCTGACCAGCGGAAAATAGCGCAGGCCCTGTATCACGTCCTGGCGGGTGAACCCGTTCGGGTCCGGCCACAGCATCAGGTCGCCGGCGTGCGGCACCAGGCCGCTGCGGTGGGCCAGCAGGTCCGTTACCGAGAGATGGGCCGTCACCCAGGGGTCGCTCACGCGGAACTCGGGAATGTAGTCCGAGACCGCGCCGTTCCACTCGACCAGCCCTTCGTCCACCAGGATGGCCAGCGACGCCGCGGTGAACGCTTTCGAGTTGGATGCGATCTTGAACATCGTATCCGGGTCGATCTTCCCGGGCTTGCCGAGCTCGCGCAGGCCGTGTCCCTTCAGGTAAACGGTCTCACCGTCCTTGACCACGCCGACCGCCATGCCTGGCACGTCGAAGGCCTCCATCGCCCGCTGCACCAGGCGGTCGATCTTTCTCTCGGACAAGCCGTCCCGGGCGGCAGCCTGGGTCGCGATGAGCAGAAGGCAGGCCGTGAGAAGAAGGAGAAAGCGTGCAGAGATCTTCGTCATCTTTGGGTTCCTAGAGGGTGAACAGCCCCATGGCCAGGTAAAGCAGAAACGTGATACCGCCGGCGACCAGCGCGTACGGCAATTGCGTCCGCACGTGCTCCAGCAGGTCGCAGCCCGAGGCGATGGCGGACACGCAGGTCGTATCGGATATCGGCGAGCAGTGATCGCCGAAAACGCCGCCGCCGAGGATCGCGGCAAGCACGAGCGAGGGCGGCAGCCCCAGTGCGGCTGCCAGCGGCATGCCGATCGGGATCAGGATCGCGAACGTGCCCCAGGAGGTTCCGGTCGAGAACGAGGTCAGGGCGCCGGCGAGAAACAGCATGGGCACGATCAGGAACGGCGGCACGTTGTCGCCGGCCAGTCCAGCGATGAAGACACCGGTTCCCAGGTCCCGCAGGCTGGAGCCCAGGGCCAGGGAAAACAGCACGATCGTGACCAGCGGCAGCAGTTCGGCCATGCCGTCGAAGCCGGTCTTGACCAGCTCGATGTGGGAAAAACGGCGGCTGGCCAGCATCATCAGGTAAGCCACCGTGCAGGCCAGCGCGACCGCGTAGAGCACCGAGCGCGACCCGCTGCCGTCGGCCAGTACGCCGTTGCCGGTCCACAGCATGAAGCCGATCATCGAGACGATCATTACCGCCAGCGGAACGACCATGTATGCCGGGTGCGTGGGCGCGACCTCCGGTTCCGCCGATTCATGGTCGTGCGCGACCGCCTCGCTGCGCGCCAGGGGGCCGAAGGTACGGCCCGTCCAGGCCGTGAACAACACGATCAGCAGCGTGACGATCGCGTAGAAATTCAGGGTCACGGTACCCCAGAGAATGGCCGCCGATGATTGTTCGAACTCGTACTGGCTCAGCAGCACCAGGATAAACGCGCCCCAGCCGTTGAGCAGGATCAGGATGCAGACAGGCGCAGAAGTGCTGTCGATGATGTAGGCCAGCTTGGCGCGGCTCAGGCCGAAACGGTCGAACAGCCCGCGCGAGAGGATGCCGGCGGTCAATACGCTGAGGTTGCTTTCGACGAAGATCACGCCGCCCACTCCGCTGGTCAGCAGGCCGGCTCGCCGGCTGTTGCTGGCCAGGCCGCTGTTGACCAATGCATCGACCAGCGCCGTGACGCCGCCGGATTGTCGAAGGTATGCGATCAGGGCGCCGATCATCAGGCTGAACAGCAGGATGCGCGCATTGTCCGGGTCGGTAAGCACCAGGGCGGTGCGCTCGAGCGTTGCGATGAATGCCCGGCCGGCGCCTGCCGCGAACGAAGACTGCAGCAGCCATTCCGAGGTGAAAACGGCAAGCACGAGGGCCAGGATCACTTCGCGCCGCCACAGCACGAAGGCGATGGCGACCAGCGGCGGAAGGACGGACAGCCAGTCGGGGTTCACGGGCGCCACTCAACCGGTTTCCGCCAGGCGCACCACTAGAGGCTCTCGACCACTTTACGGCTGCGCGCAAGCAATTCCTTCGCGCGCGGATTGCGCTGCACCAGCAGGCTGAACAGCAGGTCGACGACGAACTGCTGCGAGGTCGTGGAAACGATCTGCGGCACTTCGAATTCCCCGGCATGGCTGATGGAGTAAAGCTGCACGTCGGCCAGCGGCCGCGCCGGGTTGGCGTTGTAGTTGGTCAGCGTGATGATCCGGGCGCCGGCCCGCTTGGCGTTCTTCAGGATTTCGAGCATGCGCGGAGAATGGCCGGAGAAGGAGATCAGGAAAGCGGCGTCTTTTTTCCCCAGCGTGGCGACGCTGGAGAGCTGGATGTAGGTATCGACCTCGGCGATCACCGACATGCCGATCTGGATCATCATCGTGGCGAAATTACGGGCCACCAGGGAACCGGAGCCCAGCGCGATGACCTGGATGCGTTCGCTGGCTTCGAGAATATCGACCGCGGCCTTGAGTCGACCCTCTTCGTTGAGTTCGAGCGTGCTGCGCAGTGTTTCGGACTTGACCCGGTAGAGCTGCTCCTTGAACGGGTGGTCGCTGTCCTTTGAACCTTTCCTGCGGCCCGGCTCGCCGGCGTTCTCCGCCCCGAGCAGAACCGCTTCGTGGATCGCGAGCTTGAGGTCCGGAAAGCCCTGGTAGCCGAGTTTCTGGCTGAATTTCACGATGCTGGACTGGCTGACGCCAACGGAACTGGCCAGGTTCTGGGATGAGTAGTCGCGGATCAGGCCGGGATTGTCGAGGATGAAGCGCGCTATTCTGCGTTCATTGGGCGAGAGCTCGTCCAGCAGGGATCGGATTTTTACCAGGCACGACATCGCTCAAGCTCGAATAATTTATTCCATAAACGATAACATACCGAATCCGGAACATAACCGCCATACGCGGCAGCGCGATCGGCGATGCAGAATGTCATGGGGCTCCTGTTTTGGTTTGCGTCGACAATCGCCGCATTCCGCTCGCAGCGGATTGACGTTATTATTCGCATGAATAAACGCTTGCCACCAATCTTTGGAGTAACCAGTTTCTTGACGCGGCCCAGGCCCAATTTTCTGCTCGCGACCGCCGTCGTCATGCTGCTGGCGGCTTGTGGCGACAAGGGCGTGGATTTCGGATCGCGCCTGCAGAACCGGCCGGCGCCGGTCGAACTGGAGTTGGGTGAAGACGGGCGGCCGGTTCCGTCCGTGCTGGCGGAACAGCAGTGGGTCTACCGGGGAAACGGTGAAGAGCCGGCTACCCTGGACCCGCACAAATCCGTCGGCCTGCCCGCCTCGCACATACTTCGCGACCTGTTCGAGGGGCTGACCACCGAATCCCGCGACGGCAAGGTCGTGCCAGGCGCGGCCCTGCGCTGGAACATATCGCGCGATGCGCGCACCTACACCTTCTACCTGCGCCGTGACCTCCTGTGGTCGAATGGCGCGCCGCTGACGGCGCTCGATTTCATTTACAGCCTGCGGCGGGCGGTCGATCCCGCAACCGCATCGGCCAGCGCGGGCGCCCTGCTGCCCATTCTCAACGCCCGGGAGGTGCTGGCCGGCGAACTGCCGGTGGATCAGCTTGGCGTCGGCCTGCTGGATGATGAATACACCATGCAGATCACGCTGACCGGCCCCACGCCGTATTTCCTGGGGTTGCTGGCCAGCCCGGTGGCGTATCCGGTCAACCGCGAAAACGTCGAGGCGTACGGCGATGCTTTTTCCCGACCCGGCAACCTCGTTTCGAACGGGGCCTATGTTTTGAAGGACTGGAAGCCCCGCGCCAGTATCGAGCTCGAAAAAAATCCGTACTTCCGGGAAACGTCGGAAACGATCGTCGACCGCGTGTTCTACGTGCACGCCGAAGAGGCGGTGACCGAGCTGAACCGCTTTCGCCTGGGTGAAATCGACTGGACCAGCGGCGTGCCGGACAGCCAGTTCCACTGGCTGCAGGAGCACTACCCGGACGAACTGGTCGTCAGCCCCTGGACCGGGTCCTATTTCTTTGGCTTCAACCTGACGCAGCCCCCGTTTGCCGACAATCCCTCATTGCGGATGGCGCTGAACCTGGCCGTGGACCGCCAGATCATTACCGGGAAAGTCACCCAGTTCGGCGAACAGCCGTCGTATTCGCTGGTACCGCCGGGTATCGAGGGTTATGTGCCGTTTTCGCCCGATTACGCGGACTGGTCCCAGGAAGAACGCAACCACGAGGCGCGCCGCTTGTTCGAGCAGGCCGGGTACTCAGAGGAAAACCCGCTGCGCATCGAGATTCGCTACAACACCGGCGGCAACAACAAGAAAATCGCGCTGGCGCTGGCCTCCATGTGGAAGCAGGTACTGGGCGTCAACTCGACCCTGGTCAACGAGGAGTTTCGTGTCTTTCTGCAGAACCGCCAGCAGAAAGTCATCACCCAGGTGTTCCGGGTTGGCTGGATCAGCGACTACAACGACCCCTACAGTTTCCTGGAAATGTTTCGCAGCGGTCACCGGCGCAATGACTTCGGCTATGCGAACAGCAGTTTCGACGCCCTGCTGGACGAGGTCGGAACCGAACGGGTGCGGGCCCGCCGGGAACGGCTGATGTTCGAAGCCGAACGGGTGCTGATAGCCGACAACGTGATCATTCCGATCTACAGTTATGTCAGCAAGCGGCTGGTCAATCCGCACCTGCGGGGCTGGCAGCCCAACGTGCTGGACCGGCACCCGACGCGTTTCATGTTCAAGCTGCGATCGAAAGGGGAAGAAATTATTCCTGCAGAGCCCGGCTTGCCAGCGGGCGATGGGCTGACCCCTCTTGAAGCGCTGCCCGGCGAGGATGCGGGTGAAGACATGCCTGTTGCGGGAGATAAAGAAGAATCGGAGGACGTATTGTGAGGCGTGAAGGCCTGATGCGGCACGTGGCAACCCGGCTGATCGGCCTGGTTCCGACCCTGCTGCTGCTGATCACGATCGCTTTCGTTCTCATCCGCGTGGCGCCGGGCGGCCCGTTCGACGGAGAAGTCACGCTGCCGCCGGAAGTCCGCGCCAACCTGGAAGCCAAGTACCATCTCGACGAACCCATCCTGCAGCAGTATTTCCGTTACCTCGGCGATGTCGTGACAGGGGACTTCGGCCCGTCGTTCCGCTACCCGGACTGGTCGGTCAACGAGCTGATCGCACGGGGGTTCCCGGCCTCGGCAACCGTCGGCGGGCTGGCCATACTCATCGCCTTTTTTGTCGGTACGGGGATCGGCGTGTTCGCTGCCCTGCGCCAGAATACAGCGATCGACTACTCGCTGATGGGCGTCGCCATGCTGGGCATATCGGTGCCGAACTTCGTCATTGCTCCGCTGCTGATCCTGGTCCTGGCGATCTACGCCGGCTGGCTTCCCGCCGGCGGCTGGGACTGGAGCTGGCAGAGCATGGTCCTGCCGGTGCTTACCCTCGCCCTGCCGGCCGTGGCCTACATCGCCCGGCTGACGCGCGGCAGCCTGATCGAGGTGCTGCACAGCAATTACATTCGCACGGCCCGGGCCAAGGGGCTTGCCGAGCACGTCGTGGTGCTTCGCCATGCGTTGAAGCCGGCCCTGCTGCCGGTGATTTCCTACCTGGGACCGGCCGCGGCCGTGATGATCACGGGCTCGGTCGTGATCGAGCGGATTTATGGCATTCCGGGGCTGGGCAGTTACTTCGTGCAGGGTGCGCTGAACCGGGATTACACGCTGGTGATGGGCGTCGTCGTTTTTTACGGCATCATCATCATCCTGCTCAATTTCGTGGTCGACCTGCTGTATGCCTGGCTGGACCCCCGGATCGGATACGAGGAGATACGGTGAGCGAGAAATCGAGTCCGGCCCCCTCGGTCGAGGATGCATTCGCACTGGCGATGGAGCCCGAAGATGTGCGCGGCCGCTCGCTGTGGACAGACGCCTGGCACCGCCTGCTGAAAAACCGGGCTGCGCTGGTCAGCGGCGTCATCATGACCCTGATGATTCTGGCGGTCGTATTTGGACCGTGGCTGGTTCCCTGGGAAGCCGATTTCACCGACTGGGACCACACGTCTGCGCCGCCCAGCCTGGAGACCGGTCACTGGTTCGGCACCGACCCGGTCGGGCGCGATATCCTGGCCCGCACGCTCGAAGGCGGACGCATCTCGCTGCTGGTCGGCCTGATCGCAACCCTGGTCAGCCTGGTCATCGGCGTGGGTTACGGCGCCATCGCCGGTTACTACGGCGGTGTCACGGACCGCATCATGATGCGTTTCGTCGACGTCATCTACGCGCTGCCGTTCATGTTTTTCGTGATACTCCTGATGGTCGTGTTCGGGCGCAACATCATCCTGATATTCGTGGCCATCGGAGCGGTGAACTGGCTCGACATGGCGCGCATCGTGCGCGGCCAGACGCTCAGCCTGAAAAACACCGAATTCGTCGAGGCGGCCCAGGCCTGCGGCGTGGATCACCGTTCCATCATCCGCCGTCACATCGTGCCCAACCTGCTGGGCGTCGTGATGGTCTACGTCACGCTGACCATTCCCCAGGTCATTCTCGTCGAGTCGTTCCTGAGTTTCCTCGGGCTGGGCGTGCAGGAACCGATGAGTTCATGGGGCGCGCTGATCAATGACGGCGCCCAGGACATGGAGTCGGCGCCCTGGACGCTGGTGTTCCCCGCGGCGTTCCTGACCGTGACGCTGTACTGTTTCAACTACCTTGGTGACGGCATGCGCGACGCACTCGACCCGAAGGACCATCTCTGATGGCATTGCTGGACGTCAGGGGCCTCGAGGTCGAATTCGACACGCCGGAAGGCGTGGTGCGCGCGGTAACGGGTCTCGATTTCTCGCTGGAACCCGGCGAAGCGCTCGCGATCGTTGGGGAATCCGGTTCCGGCAAGAGTCAGATGATGATGGCCATCATGGGATTGCTGGCCGAAAATGGCCGCGCCCGCGGCTCAGCGCGTTTCCAGGGCGAGGAGCTCATGGGCATGAAAACGGCCGAGCTGAACCGCATCAGGGGAAGCAAGATCGCAATGATCTTCCAGGACCCGATGACGTCCCTGAACCCCTACCTGAACATCGAGACGCAGATGGTCGAGGTGCTTCGGCATCACCAGGGCATGAAGCGCAGCGAAGCCAGGGCGCACGCCCGCGAAATGCTGAGCGCGGTGCGCATTCCGGACGCGGAGGAGCGCATCCGGCAGTACCCGCACGAGTACTCGGGCGGCATGCAGCAGCGCGTGATGATCGCCATGGGCCTGCTGTGCGAGCCGGACCTGCTGATCGCGGACGAGCCGACCACGGCGCTGGACGTGACCGTGCAGGCGCAGATCATGCAGCTGATGCGGGAACTGAGCGAAAAGACCCGCATGTCCCTCATCATGATCACGCACGACCTGGCCGTCGTGGCCGAGGTCGCCGACCGGATCATGGTGATGTACGCCGGCGAAGTCGTCGAGACGGGCACCGCCGACCAGATTTTTTACGCCCCGCGCCACCCCTACACCCAGGGGCTGCTGGCGTCCGTTCCCCGCCTGGACCGGCTGGATACGGACGACCTGCACGCCATCCCGGGCAACCCGCCCAACCTGCTCGAACTGCCGGACGGCTGCCGTTTTCGCGAGCGCTGCAGCCAGGCGAGCGCGGCCTGTCTCGAGCCGCCGCCGGTGTGGGAAACGGAAGACGGCCGCAGTTCACGCTGTGTTCTGCGGCCGGAAGGGGCCGTGATGCGGGAAAAAGCAGCCGCCGGCGCCGCGGAGGAGGCTGAATGAAAAAGCCCGTACTCCGCGTACAGGACCTGACGGTGACCTTCAACAGCGTGACCGGAAACGTGTTTCATCGGCAGGAGCGCCGCAACCGGGCCGTCGACGGCATCAGTTTCGAACTCTACGCCGGCGAGACGCTGGGCGTCGTCGGCGAATCCGCTTCCGGCAAATCGACGCTCGCGCGGGCCATTCTCGGGCTCATCAAACCGAACCGCGGCCGGGTCATGTGGCTGGGTGAAAACCTGACCGAACTGGACGAGGAATCCATGCGGCAGCGGCGCAAGGAACTGCAGATCGTCTTCCAGGACCCGGTGGCCTCGCTCGATCCGCGCATGACCGCGGGCGACATCATCGCCGAGCCGCTGTGGAACTTTTACCCCAACATGGACCGCCTGCAGGTCGACGAGCGCACGCGGGGCATGATGAAAATGGTCGGCCTGCTGCCCAACCAGATCAACCGCTACCCGCACGAATTTTCCAGCGGGCAGTGCCAGCGCATCGGCATCGCGCGCGCGCTGGTCCTGAACCCGCGCCTGCTGATCTGCGACGAGCCGGTCAGCGCGCTGGACGTGTCCATCCAGGCGCAGGTCGTCAACCTGCTCAAGGACCTGCAGAAGAAGCTCGGCCTGGCGCTGATCTTCATCGCGCACGACCTGTCTGTCGTGCGGCACATCAGTGACCGGGTGATGGTGATCTACATGGGGCAGGCCATGGAGGTCTCCTGCAAGGAGAGCCTGTACCGCAAACCGCTGCACCCTTATACCAATGCCCTGATCAAGTCGGTGCCGCTGCCAGACCCGAAGCTTGCCGCCGAGGCGCGCCGGGAGAACTGGCTGACCGGCGACATGCCGTCGCCGTTCGACCGGCCCAGGGGCTGCACGTTCCACGACCGCTGCCCCTACCGGGTCAAGCGCTGCGAGGCGGACGTGCCCGCCCTGCGCAAGATGGAAGAAGGCGACTGGGTCGCCTGCCACCGGGCCGAGGACCTGGATCTGTCGATCGAGGAAGAGTAAGCCGCCCGTCGGAGCCGCTGCCGGTCGCCGCGCACCATGGGTTAGGTTTGCGATGCCGCTTGGGTTAACATGCGCCTTTTCACGTTCAGCGGAATTTTGATGCCTGATATGACTTGCGGCCGCGTTGGCCGGCTCCTCACCCTCCTGGTGCTTGCACCCCTGTTTTTCACTGCATGCGCGCAGACGCGCGTGGTGGACAGTTGGCAGCCCGAACAGCCCATCGAAAACCGGCCCGACAAGGTGGCCGTGATTGCCGTGCTTCCGGACGCGCTGATGCGCGAGGCCTTTGAAGTCGACGTCGCGAAAATCCTGGCGGACCGGGGATCGCCCGCGGTCCCCTCCAGCCGGCTGCCCGGTTTCGGCGGCGGCATTCGCGGTGAGATCGACGTCGAGGTGGCTACCGGCATCCTGCGCGATGCCGACGTCGACGGCATCGTCGTCATGTTTTACTCCGGCGGCGGTCCTTCCGAAGGCTACGTGCGCGCGGATTACTGGGCCGAGTTTGTCGGCACCGGTGTTCCTTATGTCTGGGGGCGGCCCTATTTCACCGGGTTCACGGATGTCTACACGATTCGACAGGGGCCGGGCTGGGCCGACGTGCAGAGCACGGCCTACATCGAGTCGAGCTACTACGATCTCGATACCGAAAAGCCCGCCTGGCGCATCGTGACCTTCACCAAGGATCTCGAGCACGCCGATGCCGCCAGCGATATCGCCAGGCAGATCGCGTCCGAGATGCGCAAAGCCGGCCTGAACTGAGCAAGGGGTCTCTGCCTGCATGTCTCTGGAGTCAGCGCTTCGGGCCGGGCTCGAAGCGTTGGGTATCGCCTGCGACGAGGCGCGGCAAGCACTGCTGCTTGAATACCTGGGCCTGATCGAGCGCTGGAACCGAACGTACAACCTGACCGCGGTCAGGGAGCCGGCAGAAATGCTGTCGAAGCACCTGCTGGACGCCCTGTCCGTGCTGCCCTGGGTTCCCGCAGGGCGACTGCTGGATGCCGGCACTGGCGCCGGGCTGCCGGGCATACCCCTGGCCATCGTGAACGCGGGGCTTGAAGTCACCCTGCTGGACAGTGCCGGCAAGAAGGTGCGGTTTCTCAACCACGTGAAACGCACGCTGTCCCTGGCCAACGTGCATCCGTTGCAGGCGCGGCTGGAATCTGCCGAGCTTCCGGAAGCGCCGAACGCCATCATCAGCCGGGCGTTCAGCAGCCTGGCCGATTTCGCCGGGGCGGCGCGTCACCTGGCCGGCGGGGATACCCGCATGCTCGCGATGAAAGGCCGCTACCCGGAGGAGGAGATCGAAGCGCTGCCGGGCTGGGTCGATGTTCGCTCCGTCGAAAAACTCTCCGTGCCGGGATTGCACGAACAGCGGCACCTCGTCATCATGTCCGTCTCCTCATGAGCACACACGATTCAAGCAAAAAAGCCCGCATCGTCGCGGTCGCCAACCAGAAGGGCGGCGTTGGAAAGACCACGAGCGCCGTTAACCTGGCCGCGGCGTTTTCGCGCATGCAGCTGCCGGTCCTGCTGATCGACCTCGATCCGCAGGGCAACGCCACCACGGGCTGCGGGATCGACCCGCGGCGGCTGCACGTTTCCGCCTGCGAGGTCATGATGCGCGAACGCACGGCCGCCGAGACCATCCTGCGGCCGGCCGGCCTGGATTTCGACCTGCTGCCGTCCAGCGGTGACCTGACCGCGGCCGAGATGTCGCTGCTGCAGACCGATCGCCGCGAGTTCGCGCTTCGGGATGCGCTGGAACCCCTGCTCGAGGACTATGCCTGGATACTGATCGACTGCCCGCCGTCGCTGAACATGCTGACGCTGAACGCCCTCAGCGCCGCCGACAGCGTGCTGATTCCGGTGCAGTGCGAGTACTATGCGCTCGAGGGCCTGACCGCATTGCTGAATACGATCGAGCAGGTCTGCGCCAGCGTCAATCCTGCACTGGAAATCGAGGGTTTGCTGCGCACCATGTTCGATGGCCGCAATAACCTCGCCCTGGCGGTGTCGGAGCAGCTGGTCGAAAATTTCGGTGATCGCGTTTACCGTACACTGGTGCCGCGCAATATCCGCGTTGCCGAGGCTCCCAGCCACGGCATGCCGGTGCTGCTGTACGATCCGGCCTCCAAGGGCGCACTGGCGCACATCGCTTTGGCCGGCGAAATGCTGCGGCGGCATGAAAAAAGGCAATTGCCTGGACTGTAAAGATTCGACATATGACAACTCGAAAAAAACCAGTACTTGGAAAAAACCTGAGCTCGATGCTCAGCCAGGCCACGATGAAGAGAGTGCAGGAAGGCGGCGGTGACGAACTGCGCGACCTGCCCCTGGACCTCATTCGGCCGGGCCGCTACCAGCCGCGCTCGGTATTCGACGAGGACAAGCTCTCCGAACTGGCGGACTCGATCCGCGCCCAGGGCGTCGTGCAACCCATCGTCGTGCGCCCGCTGGAGGGTAAAGGGTATGAGCTGATCGCCGGTGAACGGCGCTGGCGGGCGGCGCAGATGGCCGGAATCGACGAGATACCCGCTGTTGTACGCGACGTGCCCGACGAAGCCGCCGTCGCGATGGCGCTGATCGAGAACATCCAGCGCGAGGATCTGAACCCGCTGGAAGAGGCCAGCGCGCTGCGCAGCCTGATCGACGAATTCAAGATGACCCAGCAACAGGCGGCCGATGCCGTGGGCCGGTCCCGGCCTGCGGTCGCCAACCTGCTGCGCCTGCTCGAGTTGATGCAGGAGGTCAAGGACCTGGTGGACCTGCGGCAGATTGAAATGGGGCATGCGCGCGCCCTGCTGTCGCTGGAAGACTCGCTGCAGGTCCAGGCCGCGCGCGAAGTGGCGCGTAAGCGGCTCTCGGTCCGGGAGACGGAGAACCTGGTCCGGCGGCTTCAGCAGTCCGCAAAGAAAAAAGGCAACCGGCGGGTCGACCCGGATATCCTGCGGCTGCAGGAGCGCATCGGGAACGCGCTGGGCACGCGCGTGCGCATCCAGCACCAGGCGTCCGGTAAAGGCAAGATGACCATCGTTTACAACAACGCCGACGAGTTCGACGGCATTCTCGAGCGTCTCGATCTCTCCGATTGAGGCGGGTTTTGTGTAGCAGGCCTCCAGGGCCGGCCTGCTTTCGCGGGCGCCCGCTCGCGGGGGGGGGCGGTTTTTGCCGGCGCCCTGTCGATTGCGGAGTTCCGGAGCCGACGTTTGCTTAAGGGATTAATTAACTCTTTCCGTTGCCCCTGTAGATTAGGGGATGCTAAAATTTAGAATCTTTGGCTGACCCTGCACATTGCAAGCGGTTATGGTGGCTTCTCAGGGCAGGCAGGTGCCAAAGAATGGGAGTGTGCTGAAAGGTATTTCAAAGAGCTTGAGAATCCAGACGCTGGTGGCATTGGCGCTGGTTCTCCTGTCGTTACCGGCGGGGCCGGTGGCGGCGTACTCGTCGCTGTTCGGCAGCCTGGCCGTGTACCTGCCAGGCCTCGTTTTCGCCGTGATGGTGGTGGGTAAACTGGGCGGAGACAGCGTGGTGTTCCTGCGGGCCGCGATGCTCGCCGAGTTTGCTAAGCTTATGCTCACCGGGGCACTCTGCGCGGCGGTGTTCATCTGGGTGAAACCGCTGGCGCCCGGGTTTTTTTTCCTGGGCATGATCGGCGTCCTTGCGGCCGGATGGGTCGGGCTGGCGCTTCTGTTTCGCGAATGACGGCAGGAATTCATTTCGCGAACTTGATTTTGCAGGGATCGGGCAGACGTTTCCGGCAGCCGCACAGGGCGGCGCGCCGGTCAAATGACAAAATACAACAGGATTCGGAATGGCTGGCGGCAGCGAAACACTCACTCCCAGTGACTACATCACACACCATCTGCAAAACCTGACTTTCGGCAGGCATCCCGACGGCAGCTGGGGCTTCGCACATGGCGCGGAGGAAGCCGCCTCCATGGGGTTCTGGGCGTTTCACGTGGATACGATGTTCTGGGCCGTTTTCCTCGGCCTCGTGTTCTTCTTTCTGTTCCGAAAAGTCGCCAGAGCCGCGAATGCGGGCGTCCCCACCCGGTTCCAATGCGCGATAGAGTCCATCGTCGAGTTCGTTGACACCAGCGTGCGCGAGTCGTTTCACGGCACCGACAGGTACATCGCACCGCTCGCCCTGACACTGTTCGTGTGGATCTTTTTCATGAACTTCATGGACCTGATTCCGGTTGACTGGCTGCCGTGGGTGGCGAGCAATGTGGGCGTGGAGTATCAGAAAGTCGTGCCGACCACCGATATCAACGCCACGATGGGTATGTCGATCACGGTATTCTTGCTGATCATTGTCTTCAGCATCCGGTTCAAGGGCGTCAGCGGCTTCCTGGGCGAGCTGGTGATGAATCCGCTGAACCCGAAAGTGCTGGGCGTGCCGAAAGTGCTCTGGCCGTTCATCATGGTTTTCAACTTCTTTCTCGAAATCGTCTCCCTGCTGGCGAAGCCGGTTTCGCTGGGCCTTCGGTTGTTTGGCAACCTGTACGCCGGGGAACTGATTTTCATCCTGATCGCGCTGGTCTTCACAGCGGGGTCCGCCGGATTCGCCGCCGGTCTGAGTTCGATCTTCGGCGAACACATCCCCGCCTGGTTCTGGGTCGCGGCAACGGTCACGGTCTGCCTGACGCTGTGGCTGAACATCAGGGGCCGGCTTGCGATGAAGTACACCTGGCTAATCCTGTTCGCCGAGATGCTGCTGATCGGCGGCCTGGCATTCCTGGGCGGGCAGTGGTTGCATTTCGGCTGGGCCGTGTTCCACCTGCTCGTCATCACGCTGCAGGCGTTTATTTTCATGATGCTGACCATTGTCTACCTGAGCATGGCTTCGGAGCATCACTGATTAATGGGGTCAGAGTAAAAATTTCCCGGGGCAGGGCATGAACTCTGAAGGAGAACGAGAATTTTTACTCTGACCCCGATTGTTATTTTTTAAACATCTTTGTAAACGGGAGATATAGATGGAAACTGTAATTGGAATGACCGCTATAGCTGTAGCCCTGATGATCGGACTGGGCGCGCTGGGTGTCGGTATTGGTGTTGGCATGCTGGGCGGCCGCCTGCTGGAAGGTACCGCGCGCCAGCCGGAACTGGCCCCGATGCTGCAGACCAAGTTTTTCCTGGCCGTCGGCCTGCTGGACGCAGTCGCCATGATCGGTGTGGGTATCGCGTTGTTCCTCACCTTCGCCAACCCGTTCGTTGGCCAGCTGCAAAATGCAGTCGGCGGATAACAAGCTTACCGGCAACGAGCATTTGGCTGACACCATAGAAAACGAGGTACCGGCATGAACATTAATGCCACCCTGATCCTGCAGTCTCTCGCGATGCTGATTTTCGTGTGGTTTTGCATGCAGGTCGTCTGGCCGCCGATCCTGAAGGCGCTGGACCAGCGCCGTGAACGTATCGCCGAAGGCCTGGCCGCTTCCGACATCGCCGAGAAAGAGCTGGAGGCCGCCAAGATCAACGTCGAGAAACAGATTCGCGAAGCCCGCGACAAGGCGGGCGAGATCGTCGATCAGGCGCAGCAGCGCCACACCCAGATACTGGGCCAGGCCAAGGAAGACGCCGTCGGTGAACGCAAGCGACAAGTGGCGGCCGCCGAGGCCGAGATCACGCAGTC
Source organism: Lysobacterales bacterium (assembly GCA_036351575.1). GTDB lineage: Bacteria > Pseudomonadota > Gammaproteobacteria > Xanthomonadales > SZUA-36 > JABDPF01. Next base: position 33,739 of record JAZBPJ010000006.1, read on the forward strand.
GGCCAACCAGGCGCGCGAAGAACTGCGCACTGCCGTGGCCAACCTCGCGGTCCTGGGCGCTTCGCAGATTCTGGAGCGTGAAGTCGATGCGGACACGCACCGCGAACTGCTCGACAAGCTGATCAACGAGATCTGACCATGAGCAGCCTGACGACACTGGCGAGACCTTACGCCAAGGCGGCCTTTGAACTGGCGCTTGCGGATGATGCCCTGGCTGCCTGGGACGATATGCTGGCGCTGGCGGGTGCAGTGGTCAGCGAGCAAGCGATGGTATCGCTGATCGAGAACCCGGACGTCAGCAAGGCCCAGGTCCTGGAGATACTGACGGACGCAGCGGGCGACGCGTTCGACGACCGCTTCCGCGGACTGCTCGCGGTGCTTGCCGACAACCGGCGCCTGCCCCTGCTGCCGCAGGTGGGAGCGCTCTACCGCGGCCTGCGCGAGGAGGCCGAGAATCGCCTCAGCGTGCGGGTGGTGTCTGCGGTGCCGTTGGACGAAGGCCAGTCGCAGCGCCTGAAAGAAGCGCTGGCCCGGCGTTTCGAGAGGGAGATCCAGCTGGAAAACGAAATCGATCCGGAGGTCATTGGCGGCGCCGTGGTTTATGCGGGCAGCAAAGTGATCGACGGTTCTCTGCGGGGCCGCCTGGCGCGGCTGACCGCCAGCCTCGCGAACTGACGGCTAAACGAATTTAATTAACCGAGCGCCGTAACAGCGGCGGTCAAACGGGAAAGAAAACGATGCAGACGACACTGAACCCATCTGAAATCAGCGAGTTGATCAAAAAGCGCGTAGAGGAGCTCGATATCTCCGCCGAAGCGCGTAACGAAGGCACGGTAGCCAGTGTGTCCGACGGTATCGCGCGCATTCACGGTCTCGAAGACGCCATGCAGGGCGAGATGATCGCCTTTCCGGACAATACCTTCGGGCTCGCCCTCAACCTGGAGCGCGACTCGGTGGGTTCCGTGATCATGGGTGATTACGGACACATCACCGAGGGTGATTCGGTCAAGTGCACCGGTCGCATCCTGGAAGTGCCCCACGGCCGCGGGCTGCTGGGCCGCGTCGTGGACGCGCTGGGCAACCCGATCGACGGCCAGGGGCCGATCGAGAACGACGGCTACGCGCCGATCGAGAAGGTGGCGCCGGGCGTGATCTGGCGCAAATCGGTAGACCAGCCGGTGCAGACGGGACTCAAGTCCATCGACGCCATGGTGCCGATCGGCCGCGGCCAGCGCGAGCTGATCATCGGCGACCGCCAGATCGGCAAGTCGGCGATCGCCATCGACACGATCATCAACCAGGTCGGAACCGGCATCAAGTGCGTTTACGTGGCCGTCGGGCAGAAGCAGTCCACGGTTTCCAACGTGGTCCGCAAGCTCGAGGAGCACGGCGCCATGGAGCACACCATCGTGGTCAACGCCTCGGCGTCCGAGTCGGCGGCCATGCAGTACATCGCGCCTTATTCCGGCTGCACGATGGGTGAGTACTTCCGCGACCGGGGCGAAGATGCCCTGATCATTTACGACGACCTGACCAAGCAGGCCTGGGCCTACCGCCAGGTGTCCCTGCTGCTGCGTCGGCCGCCGGGCCGTGAAGCCTATCCGGGCGACGTGTTCTACCTGCACTCGCGGTTGCTCGAACGCGCGGCCCGCGTCAACGAAGCTTACGTCGAGAAATTTACCAACGGCGAGGTGAAGGGCAGGACCGGCTCGCTGACCGCGCTGCCGATCATCGAGACGCAGGCGGGTGACGTGTCCGCCTTCGTTCCGACCAACGTGATTTCCATCACCGACGGCCAGATTTTCCTTGAGACGGACATGTTCAATGCCGGTATCCGGCCCGCCATGCACGCCGGCCTCTCGGTATCCCGCGTGGGTGGCGCAGCGCAGACCAAGGTGATCAAGAAGCTGGGTGGCGGCATTCGATTGGCGCTCTCGCAATACCGCGAGCTGGCGGCTTTCGCACAGTTCGCATCCGATCTGGACGAGACGACGCGCAAGCAGCTCGACCGCGGCCAGCGGGTAACCGAGCTGATGAAGCAGCGGCAGTACAGCCCGATGTCCGTGGGCCAGATGGCGGTGTCGCTCTACGCCGCTGACCGCGGCTATCTCGACGACGTGGAGCTCGAGAAGATCGGCGCCTTCGAAGCGGCCCTGCTTGACCACACGGCTACGTCGCACGGCGATCTGCTGGAGACACTGGACCACGGTGACTGGAACGATGACCTGGACGGGCAGCTGAAAGACATGCTCGAAAACTTCAAGGCCACGGGTTCCTGGTAACGAAACCGGGGTCGGAACAGCCCGGCGGCACTGACCCCAAACAACGAGACTGAAACATGGCAGGCGGAAGAGAAATCACCACAAAGATCCGGAGTGTCGAGAACACCAAGAAGGTGACCTCGGCCCTGGAAATGGTGTCGGCCAGCAAGATCCGCAAATCCCAGGACCTGATGGCCGAAACGCGCCCGTACGCGGAGATGATCCGGCGCGTGATGGGTCACCTCAGCAAGGCGCGGCCGGAATACCGGCATCCGTTCACCCTGGTCAGGGAAGAAACGAAAAAGGTCGGTTACATCATCGTATCCACCGATCGCGGTCTTTGCGGCGGTCTGAATACGAACATGTTCAAGGCCGTGCTGGCCAGCATGGGCGAATGGCAACAGAAAGGCGCCGCCATCAGCGCGGTCACCCTGGGCAAGAAAGCCTCGGCTTTTTTCCGCAACGTGAACGTGGAAATTGCCGCGCATGCCGGCGACCTGGGTGAAAAACCCCAGATCGAAGACCTCATCGGGTCGATCAAGGTCATGCTGGACGCCTACCGGGAAGAGGAGCTGGACCTCGTTTACGTGGTGTACAACCGTTTCGTCAACACGATGTCGCAAAAGCCCGTTCTGGAGCAGCTGTTGCCCTTGCCCGAAACGGACGATGACGAAGTCCGCGATATCTGGGACTACATTTACGAACCGGACGCGGAGTCCCTGCTGGACACGGTGCTGACCCGCTACATCGAGGCCGACGTGTACCATGCGGTGCTGGAAAACCTGGCTTCGGAACATGCCGCGCGCATGATCGCGATGAAGAACGCGACCGAAAACGCGGGCGAACTGATCGACGAACTGACGCTGGTCTTCAACAAGGCCCGCCAGGCGGCGATCACGCAAGAAATTTCGGAAATCGTCGGCGGCGCTGCCGCTGTCGGTTGATAATTGGTGGTAATTGGTAATTGGTGGTAATTGGGGTCAGAGTAAAAATTTTGGAACAGAGCAGGGGATAACAGAGTAGCCGAAAAATTTTTACTCTGACCCCGGTTTAGACGGAGCAGGATTTATGAGTGGTGGAACTATTGTTCAGGTAATCGGTGCGGTCGTCGACGTCGAGTTCGCACGTGCAGACATGCCGAAGGTGTACGACGCCCTGACGGTCGACGAAACCGACATCATGCTGGAAGTACAGCAGCAGTTGGGTGACGGCGTTGTCCGTACCATCGCGCTGGGTTCGACGGACGGCCTGACGCGCGGTCGGCCGGTGACGAGCACCGGCGCGCCCATTTCCGTGCCGGTCGGCCAGAAGACCCTGGGTCGCGTCATGGACGTGATGGGGCGGCCGATCGACGAGGCCGGGCCGATCGGTGAAGACCAGCGTCTGCCCATCCACCGCAAACCCCCTACCTACGAAGAGCAGGCTGGCGGCACGGAGTTGCTGGAGACCGGCATCAAGGTCATCGACCTGATCATGCCGATCGCCAAGGGCGGCAAGGTCGGACTGTTCGGCGGCGCCGGCGTGGGCAAGACGGTAACGCTGATGGAGCTGATTCGAAACATCGCGATCGAGCACAGCGGCTACTCCGTGTTCGCGGGCGTCGGCGAGCGTACCCGCGAGGGCAACGACTTCTACCACGAGATGAAGGACGCCGACGTGCTCAACAAGGTTGCCCTGGTATACGGCCAGATGAACGAGCCGCCGGGCAACCGCCTGCGTGTCGGCCTGACCGGCCTGACGATCGCCGAATCCTTCCGTGACGAGGGCCGCGACGTACTGATGTTCATCGACAACATCTATCGCTACACGCTGGCCGGAACCGAGGTTTCCGCGCTGCTGGGCCGTATGCCTTCGGCCGTGGGTTACCAGCCGACGCTGGCGCTGGAAATGGGCATGCTGCAGGAGCGCATCACGTCGACCAAGACCGGCTCCATCACGTCCTTCCAGGCCGTTTACGTGCCCGCGGACGACCTGACCGATCCGTCGCCGGCCACCACCTTCGCCCACCTGGACGCGACGCTCGTACTGAGCCGCTCCATCGCCGAACAGGGTATCTACCCCGCTGTCGACCCGCTGGATTCCACGTCCCGCCTGCTCGACCCGAACATCATCGGCGCCGACCACTACGACGTGGCCCGCGGGGTGCAGTCGGTGTTGCAGCGCTACAAGGAGCTCAAGGACATCATCGCCATCCTCGGCATGGACGAGTTGTCCGAGGAAGACAAGGCCATCGTGGCCCGCGCCCGCAAGGTCTCGCGCTTCCTGTCGCAGCCGTTTTTCGTGGCGGAGACGTTCACCGGGGCGCCCGGCAAGTATGTCTCCCTGAAAGACACGATCCGCGGCTTCAAGGGCATCATCGATGGTGAATACGACCACCTGCCGGAGCAGGCGTTCTACATGGTCGGCACGATCGAAGAAGCGCTCGAGAAAGGCAAGGGGATGGAAAAGGCCGCCTGACGGCCCTGTGAACCCCGGGATTGAACCGATGAAAAAAACCATCCAATGCGACATCGTCTCGGCCCAGGAGGAAATTTTCTCCGGTGAAGCCGTGATGATCCTCGCGACGGGCGAGCTCGGTGAGCTGGGCATCACGCCGCGCCACGCGCCGCTGATCACGCAGCTCAGGCCCGGACCGGTACGCGTGCAGTGCCCCGACGGCACAGAGGAGTTTTTCTTTGTTGGCGGCGGCATTCTCGAAGTAATGCCGCATATCGTTACCGTGCTGGCTGACACGGCCGTGCGTGCGAATGATCTCGACGAGGCCGCCGCCTCGCGCGCCAAGGCAGAAGCCGAACGTCACCTGGCGGACCAGACCGGTGAAATCGAGATCGCCGAAGCCCAGGCACGGCTGTTTGAAGCGGCGGCGCAGCTGCGTGCGCTGGAGCAACTGAGGAAGAAAGGCTCGCGCTAACCGCCTGATCTCTTGTCGAGCGACGCCGGCCAGGTGAAAATCTGACCGGCGTTTTTGTTAGACTTTCCCTTCGAATCAAGGGTCCGCCCTCACCCGACCGGAAGAACGCCATGAAGTGTGACATCGTCTCCGCCCGCCGCACCGTCTATTCCGGCAAGGTGTCGATGGTGGTCGCGCCGGGCGCGGCTGGCGAACTGGGCATCGCTCCGCGCCACGCGCCGTTGCTGACCACGCTGACCGCCGGTGCGATTCGCGTGCTCGACGATCAGGGCGAGGAATACACGTTCCTGATCGGCGGGGGCATTATCGAGGTCATGCCGCATCTCGTTACCGTTTTGGTCGACACCGCCCAACGCGCCGCGGATTTCGATGAACAGGCGGTCCGCCGGGCCAAGGCGGACGCGGAACGGGCGTTGCGGGAGCGTGGCGAAAGCCGTGATATCGCCGAGGTGCAAGCGCAGTTGAGGGACGCGATCGAGCAACTGCAGGCCCTGGAGCGCTGGCGCAAACGGGTTCAGCACAAAGGCTAGCACGGGTGCTCTTTTCATGAATGTTCTGCGAATCGACCATATCAATATCAGGGCTCCGAAACCCCTGCTTGATCAGGTACGCCGCTTCTACGTCGATGTGCTCGGGCTGACAGAGGGAGAGAGACCCTCTTTCTCAAGTCGCGGATATTGGCTTTACGCGGCAGGAATACCGCTCGTTCACCTCAGCGAGAGTAAACAAAGGGGTAATTCCCCGGGCACTGGCTATCTCGACCACGTTGCGTTTCATGTGACAGACCCGGACACGCTGGTCAAAAGGCTGGAAAAAGCCGGTATCGGCTACAGCCGATCTCACATCGCCGAACTGGGATTGGGGCAGTTGTTTTTCCAGGACCCGGCTGGAAACGGGCTCGAGGCCAATTTCAGAACACAGGACTGAACGTCCTGCCTCAGAAGCGCTCGGCGCGCAGTACCTCGCAATCCGACACGGTGACGATGCCCATGTATTTTTCGACCATGCCGAAGGTGGCGTCGAGCAGCGCGTCAAGTCTTTCGGGCCGAATGATGCAGATGAACTGCACCATGTCGGCGTAACTGCCGATCTGGCCTTCGCTGCTCCAGCGTCCGGACAGGCCGCTGCCCCCGAGTAGCGGGGCGACCGTGTAACCGGTCACGCCGGCCGCTTCGACGGCTTCTTCCAGGCGTCGCCTCATGGGTGCCTCGATGATGATCGCCACGCGTTTTGCATGATGGGTTTCCATGTCAGGTGCCTCCTGTCACCGCGAGGGCCGCGGCGTAGTAGATGGGTATGCCGACCGCCAGGTTGAACGGAAAGGTCACACCCAGCGACAGCGTCAGGTAGATCGAAGGGTTGGCCTCGGGCAGGGCGACCCGCATGGCCGCCGGAACGGCAATATACGAGGCCGAAGCAGCCAGCACCATCATCAGCACCGTGCCGCCGAGGCTGAGCCCCAGCAGCATCGCAGCGGCCAGACCGAAGGCGCTGCCGACCAGCGGCATCAGCATGCCGAATGCCAGCGCCCCGAACCCCAGGCTGCGGTAGGAACGCCGCAGGCCGCGGCCCGCGATCAGGCCCATGTCCAGCAGGAACAGGCACAGCACACCCTGGAAGGGGGCGCCGATGAACGGCTGGATTTTGTTCATGCCCTGCGCCCCGGTGACCCAGCCGATCAGGAACGAGCCGATCAGCAGCACAATCGATCCGTTGAGCATGATCTCACGCAGCAGTGCGCCGTCCACCCGGCTGCGGCCATTGCGCGAGACCAGCCACAGGGTCGACAGGATGGCCGGAGCCTCCATCGCGGCGGCCACGGCCACCATGTAGCCTTCGGCCTGATCGTTGCGCTGGCTGAGCAGCGCGGAGGCCGCGAGGAAGGTGACGATGGAAATCGAGCCGTAGTGCCCGGCGACCGCCGCCGCGTTCATACGGTCCAAACGCGTCAGCAGGCGGATCAGCGCATAGGCAACGAAGGGCAGCAAGCTCGAGAGCACGACCCCGGCCAGCAGCGTTGCGCCGAGGGTCGCATCCATGCCGTGACCCGCCACGCTCACACCGCCTTTGAAACCGATGGCGAACAAAAGGTAGATGGAAAGCATCTTGGCGGCAGCTTCGGGGATACTCAGGTCCGAGCGGCCCAACGCGGCCGCCAGCCCGAGAATAAAGCACAGGATGACGGGTGAAAGGATATTCTGGGTGGCTATTGAGATGACTTCCGGCATGGCGCCCGACTGCCTCGATTGGGGTGCGCACATGATAACACCGAGCCATGCAGAGCAAGGCGCGGCGCCGCTGTCACGATCGAAAGCAACCCGGAAATCGTACGAGCGGACCCATAAGTGGGAGTAAACGGTACGAATTCGCCGCTTTTCCAATGCTAGAATGGCCGAAGGATACCAAGCGAGGCAGGGATGACCATGAACCGAATAGCCGTCGGCACGTTGATCGTTGCATTACTGGCCATGAACCCCTGGGCCGATACCGGCGCCCAGGACAAGACAATGTATTCCTACACCGACGAGGACGGCACGGTCGTTTTCACGGACAAGGCGCCGGGCGATCGAAAAGTGGAATCGCAGCCGATTCCACCCGGTCCCCCGAAGCAGGCTGACGACAACCCCTACGCGGATGCAGCGGCGCCCGCCTCGGCGGCCCAGCAGCGGCGCGAGGAGATTGCGCAGAGCCGCAGGGCTTCGGCCGAGGAACAAAAGGCACTGGAAGCGCAGTGTGCCGCCTGGCGTTCGGAAAAAGAAAAGATCGAGCCGCACCGCCGGCAGTTCTACACCGACAAGGAAACCGGCGAGGTCGTTCGCATGGACGACGTGGAGCGCGCCGAGCGCGTCGCGGAACTGAAAAAGCTGATCGAAGCCAACTGCCCCTGATCGCTTAGCCGGGTGTCGAGCCGCCATCTGCTTCGGATTCTCGGCTTGCTTTTTCTGGGCGTAGGCGCGGCCGGGGTTTTCCTGCCGCTGCTCCCCACCACGCCATGGGTATTGCTCGCGGCAGCCTGTTTTGCCAGGACGTCTCCCCGCATGCACCGCTGGGTTCTGGCCAACCCGACCTTCGGCCCGATGATTCGTGACTGGGAAAACAATCGCTGTATCCGGCGCCGGGTCAAGCTGTTCGCCATTTTTTCGATGGTTCTGGTGGGCGGCGCCTCGATCATCCTGGCCCTCGATTCCTGGGCCTGGCGCTGGGCCGGTGTCTTGCTGATGCTGGCCGGAATACTGGCCATTTCTGCGCTCAGGACCTGCAAAGAAAAGGCCGGCTGAGCGCCGGCCTTTTCATTCTCGTACCGCTTTATACCTCAGGCATCAGGAAACGCGGCTTCCAGGATGATGGCGCCCTCTTCATTTCTTACTTCAAGCATCTCGCCGAGAGGATCGAAGTTGAGCAGCTCCGTGTCTCCCTTCTGCGGTGCGCTGAATTTCAGCTTGCCTTTGTCTTCGGTGACTTCAATCGTGCCCTGCTGAACGCCTATGACGAAAAAGCCGTAGCTGCCGGCCGGTACGTCTTCGATCTCGATTTCGAATTCGCGCTCGTCGCCCTCGACCTCGTACTCGGCTTCGCCCTCGGCTTCCAGGAAGCCTTCGATACCGGTATTTTGGAGTTCGACCTTGATCTCCAGGCCGTCATCGCCGTCATCGTCGTCGTCCTTGGGGCCCTTGGCTTTTTTCGAGAGTACCGCCTCGCCGCTGGTGAGTATGGTCTCTTCGCCCAGCTTGACGTTGATCTGGCAGTCCCGGGGGCTTTCGATGAGCAGGATCTTGCCGGCAGCCTCCGGGCTGCGGAACTGCACGGCGCCTTCTCCATCCTCGACCAGGAGCACGTCCTCGTACAGGACCGCATCCTCGTCACAGTACGCAATGTCATACTCGCCATCGACCAGGTCTTCCACCGAGATGTGGAAATCGCTGCGATCGCTGCGCTCCCAGAACATCGCCTTGCCCTCGCCCTCCGCGCCTTCGACGGGAGGATAGAGCTTCACCTCGAGTTTGGTCGGTTTGGCATCGCTGGGCGTGTTGTCGGAGATGCCGCCGGTGCAGCGGCCGTTGTAGAGACCGGCCAGGCGCCGTATCTCGAAGCTGCCTTCGATACCGTCCAGTGAGTACTCGGCCATGCCCTTGTTGCAGTTGTCGAACGTCAGGTTCAGCCAGCCGGTCGCCTCGACCGGGTTGAGCGCTTCGTCTTCGTCCTGCATGAAGTCCACGTCGAAGGCCGTGTACAGTTCCATCAGCACCTGGTCGCCCTCGACATGGCCGATCGCCATGTGCCAGGCGGACTGCGCATCGTCACCGTAGGTGAACCAGTAGGCAACGGCCTTTGGATTGCCTTCTTCCTCCTGGTCGATGACCTGCAGCACGATGCCCTGGCTTTCCTGCCTGGATTGCTCCCAGAGCCCGGAAAAATAGCGTGTTACCGTGAGATCGCCGGCCAGTGCGGGCGCCATGCCCAGCAGTGTGGCGGCGACAGCCGTCAGGCAAACAATAAATCGGTTTTTCATCTGGTAGTACCTCCATGAGTTTCAGAAAGGATGCCTCCGTGCATCCACTCACCCCTGTCTTAACATTATAGCGTGAATTCCTGCAGGCACCGGGCGAGGCCGCCGCGCAGGTCCAAAACAGCACGTTAATCGGGTTTAATTGACCCGGGTCCTTGCGCGCCGATGGCCGGCATTGTGCAATACGGCGGTCGAAGAAGAGGTCTTGACCGCCATGAGCCCGGAAATTGCCGTTTTATCGCTGTCCGCCGCCTTGATCGCCTTCACGCATACGCTGCTGGGCCCCGATCACTACCTGCCGTTTATCGCAATGTCCCGGGCGCGCCGCTGGTCAAGGGCCAAAACCCTTCGCATTACGCTGTTGTGCGGTATCGGCCACCTGCTGGGGTCCGTCGTCCTGGGCTTGATCGGAATCTTCGCAGGCACGCAGCTGGCCTCGCTGGAATGGCTGGAGGGGCTGCGCGGCAACCTGGCGGCCTGGCTGCTGGCCGGCTTCGGACTGGCCTATCTCGCCTGGGGTATCCGGCAGGCCGTTCGCAACCGGCCGCACCGGCACTGGCACAGCCATGACGGCATCACCCACAGCCACGAGCACAGCCACCACGACGAGCACGCGCACCTGCATGAACAACCTGATGGCGGGCGTTCCATCACGCCCTGGGTAATTTTCGTCATCTTCGTGCTCGGCCCCTGCGAACCCCTGATTCCGCTGCTGATGTACCCGGCGGCTCGGGAGAGTTTTGTCGGTGTTCTGATGGTGACGTCGGTGTTCGGTGCCGTCACGGTTTTGACCATGCTTGCGGTCGTCGGCCTGGCGGTCAAGGGCATTGAGCGTGTACGGCTGCCTGCCCTGGAGCGCTACGTGCATGCCATGGCCGGGGCAACGGTCCTGGCCTGTGGCCTGGCGATGGTGTTCCTGGGGATCTGAACGCGTTGGGGGGGTCCCGGATATTTGCTTCGCAAATTCCGGGATGACGATCTTCTAACAACCCCCGTCACCCCGGAAAATGCGCAGCATTTATCCGGGGCCGGGATGACGAAGGATAAGCGCTCCGGGCACTTGATGAACATCATTGCAGGGCTGTCATGCCAGGCAGAGAATTTTCGCGAAGTGATTTTCTAGACGGAGAAAAAAATGACCGATAAACAACAGGACCTGGCCGGTCCGGGCATCAGCACGTACGAGGAAGTAGCGAAGGTTTTGCCGCAGAATTACGAGTCGCTGCTCACCCCCAAGGAAACGATGAAAGCGCTGTACGGCGTCAAGGCGTACATCGAGGAAAACCTGAACAGGGAACTGAACCTGATGATGGTCCAGGTGCCCCTGATCGTCGACAAGTACAGCGGGGTGAACGACACGCTGGACCGTGACGGTTCGCGCACACCGGTCGACTTTCCCTGCGGCCTGGGGCTGGAAAAACGCATGGAGGCACAGGTCGTGCAGGCGGCGACCAAGTGGAAGCGCATGGCTTTGAAGACCTTCGGCATGGAGGTCGGTGAAGGTCTTAACACCGACATGCGGGCCGTGCGCAAGGATTATTTCCTCGACCACGACCACAGTTCCTACGTGGATCAGTGGGACTGGGAAAAAACCATCGACGAATCGATGCGCAACCTGGATTTCCTGACCGACACGGTCAAGCGCATCTGGAAGGTGTTCGTCGGCGCCGAGGAATTCGTGCAGGACATGTACCCGCAACTCAAAGACCCGCGCTTTCCCAACCTGCCGAAGGAACTCACTTTCATCCACGCCGAAGAAATCCTCGAGATGTACCCGGACCTGCCGCGCAAGCAGCGTGAAACCCGGCTGATCCAGGAATACCCGGCGGTATTCATTTACGGTATCGGCTGGCCGCTGGCGGATGGCTACCCGCATGAACTGCGGGCGGCCGATTACGACGACTGGGTAACCGAGACCGTTTCAAAGGACGGGCGGCCGATGCACGGCCTCAACGGCGACATCCTGGTTTACAACCCGGTCACCCAGCGCCGTCACGAGCTCAGCTCGATGGGCATCCGCGTGACGAAGGAAACCCTGCTCAAGCAGCTCGAGATGTCCGGCCAGATGGATCTTGTCGATCAGCCTTATCACAGGGCGATCCTGAACGACGAGATTCCGCTGAGTATCGGTGGCGGCATCGGCCAGTCCCGTGTCTACATGCTGCTGCTGCGCAAGGCGCACCTGGGCGAGGTCAGTGTCACGATCTGGCCAAAAGAATTGCGTGACATCTGCGCGGAACGCAATATCCACGTTCTGCAGTAGACTTTTTTCCTCAAGGATGAAGAATCGGCGGGCTCCGGAACGGGGCCCGCTTCCGTTCGGATTCAGCGCCCGCCGAGAACGAACTTGCCTCTGGAAACGGCCATTGCCCCGCTGCGAACCACGGAGATCAGTGCTCCGGTCGTCCCCATGCGCTTGACGAACTCGTCGACGTACTCGCTGATACCGGTGAGCTCCAGCGTGTAGACCTCCGGGTTGTCGTCCAGGATGCGCGCGCCGAAATCGTTGACGGCCTCGAGCGCATCGTTTTGGCGGTCGCTTGCCAGCCGCACTTTCAGCAGCAGCATTTCGCGCTCGATATGGTCGTCCATCGTCATGTCCGCGATGTTGACGACGTCCACCAGCTTGAGCAGCTGCTGGTTGATCTGCTCGATGACCGTGTCGGAACCGCGGGTCACCAGGGTCAGGCGGGAGATTTCCGGGTTTTGCGTGGGCGCCACGTTCAGCGATTCGATGTTGTAGCCGCGCGTCGAGAAAAGGGCTGAAACACGCGCCAGCGCACCGGATTCGTTCGATACAAGCAGTGAAATGATGTGTCTCATGAGGGGGCCAATGTTGGCCCAGATGGGGCTCTATTGCAATGATCAATCAATTCACCGACACTTCGGCATTCAAGCTTCATTAGCGGATTCGAATATGGATATGGCAACGCATCCCCTCAAAGGCGCCATGATGTCCGGCGCAGACATGGTGGTCCAGGTTCTCGCGGACCAGGGTGTCGACGTGATTTTCGGTTACAGCGGCGGCGCCATTCTGCCGACCTACGACGCGGTATTCCGCTACAACGCAGAGAACGCCGACGATGACGGTGTGGAGCCGATGCCCCTGATCGTTCCCGCCAACGAACAGGGCGCCGGTTTCATGGCGGCCGGCTACGCCCGGGCCAGCGGAAAGGTCGGGGTGGTCATGGTCACGTCCGGTCCCGGCGCCACCAACACGGTAACGCCGGTGCGTGACGCGATGGCCGATTCAACCCCGCTGGTCGTGATCTGCGGCCAGGTGCCCACCAGCGCGATCGGCACCGACGCCTTCCAGGAGGCCCCGGTCAACAGCTGCCTGGGGTCCGTGGCCAAGCATACGTTTCTCATCACCGATCCGAAAAAACTCGAACTCACGGTGCGCACGGCTTTTGAGATCGCCCGCAGCGGCCGGCCCGGCCCGGTGGTCATTGACCTGCCGAAAGACGTACAGAACTGGGTGGGTGAATTCGTCGGTCGCGGTTACCTCGCGGTGCCGGGCTACCGTCAGCGTCTGCACGCTGCGCAGGATAATCATCTCGACGAAGAGGAGCTGCGTTCGTTTTTCGAGATGCTGCTGGCGTCCAGCCGTCCGCTGATCTACGCCGGCGGCGGCGTGATCAACGGCGACGCGACCGAAGAACTGCGCCGCTTCGCCCACCGCTACGGCATCCCCGTGACGACCACCCTGATGGGTATCGGCGCGGTCGACACCCGCGACCCGCTGTCCCTGCACATGCTGGGCATGCACGGCCTGGCGAGTGCGAATTACGCGGTGGACGACTGCGATTTCCTGATCACGCTGGGTGCGCGTTTCGACGACCGCGTGGCCGGCGTGCCGGACCGGTTCGCTCCCAATGCCCGCTGCATCGCGCAGTTCGATATCGATCCCTCGGAGGTCGGCAAGGTCAAGCCGGTGGACTGGTCGCACATTGGCATTCTCAAGCAGGACCTGCAAGCCCTGCTGGATTTCGGAGATCAGCACGCTATCGAGACCGATTTTTCGCAGTGGCACGCCGAGATCGCCGAGCTGAAGGAAAAATATGCGCTCAATTACGACCGCGAGAGCAGCCTGATCCAGCCCTATGCCGTGATCGAGGCGATTAACGCGATTACCGAGGGTGACGCCATCATTTCGACCGGCGTCGGCCAGCACCAGATGTGGGCCGCCCAGTACTTCGACTACAAGCACGCCCGCCTGTGGCTGACTTCCGGCAGCATGGGAACGATGGGTTACGGCTTGCCGGCCGCGATCGGCGCCCAGTTCGCCGCGCGCGACCACCTGGTGATCGACGTGGACGGCGACGCCAGTATCCGCATGAACCTGGGTGAACTGGAAACCGCGACGACGTACAACCTGCCGGTCAAGGTGCTGGTGCTGAACAATTCCGGCGACGGCATGGTGCGCCAGTGGCAGAAGCTGTTCTACGACGGCCGTCACATGGCCAGCGACAAGTCGCTGCGCAGCAAGGACTTCGTCAAGACGGCGGAAGCGGACGGGTTTGAGTTCGCGAAGCGCCTGTCCGACCCGGCCGAGATCGAATCGACCGTGCGCGAATGGCTGGAATTTCCCGGCCCGGCCTTTCTCGAGGTGATCATCGACCGCGACGCGGGTGTCTACCCCATGGTGCCGCCCGGCATGACCTACGACCAGATGATCACGGGCGACTGGATACCGAGCCGGGTGAAAAACACCGAGGAAGAGGTCGACAGCTCGTCGATGTTCTGAGCGGGATCGCCGGAATAATGCTGCCGGGCGCCGTCGCAGCCCGGCAGCATGGCTCTGTAATTCGAACCGGGCCTATTCTTCAGCTTTCGGAGCGGCCAGTGCTTCGTCCAGCATTTTCACCAGCTCGTCGCGGCTGTAGCTGTAGGGACCCCAGCGGTTGAGCTGCACCAGTTCGTTCACCTTGGTCCGGATGGTCATGTTCTGTTCGTCTTCGTTGGGCACGACCATGTAACGCCGCAGCGGCTCATCGTCAAACAGGGCATGCATGAAAGCATCCGTGACTTCGTCCGGTTCCTTGTAAGACAGTTCCCGTTCCGCGGTGGCTTCATACGCCTGCTTCATTTCGTCGGTAACCTCGCTGCCGGTCGCTTCGACCTTTTCGAGGCGGCGGGAAACGCTGCTGCGGCGGATGTTCGACTTGTAGTTGCCCGGCTCGACGACGCTCACGGCGACACCCAGGGGCTTCATTTCCTCGGCGAATGAATCCGTGAAGGCCTCGATCCAGTGCTTGCTGCCCGCGTAGGCGCTGAAGCCCGGAAACGCGGCCAGGGTGCCGGCTATCGACCCCGTGGTCACGATGCGGCCCTTGGATTCCACGACCATCGGGGCAAAGGCTTTTGTCGTGCGGTAGACGCCTTCCACGTTGACCGCGTAGACGAAGCTCTGGTCTCCAATCGGCGTCTCGATGACTGTTCCGCCACCGCCGACGCCGGCATTGTTCACCAGGGCATAGAGCCCGGTGCCTTTCTCGGCGATCAGCGCGACGGCGGCGTCGACCTGGTCCTGTTTCGTGACATCCAGGCGGACCGCCGTGATGTTTTCGATGGCGTCGAGTTCCGCGAGGTCCTTGTCCTTGCGAGCGCCGGCGTAGACGTGGTGCCCTGCTTCGGCCAGCGACTCGGCCAGGTTCCTGCCGATTCCTGTGCTGGCGCCAGTGACCAGGATGGATTTTTGTTCCGCGGCGAAGGACGTTCCGGGCGAAGCGAAACCGATTGAACAGACCAACAGGACTAATGAGAACCGAATGCTGAATGTCATTGATTGTTACTCTCTGGCGAATTCAAGGATCGCCAACATTACCCCATTCGGTTCTCGGGGGCGAATATTTTTGCATCGACACGCTGTCGATCCGGGTCAGGATTCAGTCGGAATCTTCCGCTTCTTTGCGGCGTTCCTCGGCGGCCTTGAGCTGGCTCAACAGCACCTCCTTGCGCGCTTCCAACCTGGCGGAGGCTTTTTGGATCGCCTCCTGATCGGTCGCGTCGTCGTCGCTGACCAGGGCCTCCAGCTCCTTTTCAACCGCTTCGATGGCCTTGCGAACCTGTTCGACGGACGCGGCGACCTCGGCCTTGTCAAAGGCCACTTCCTCAGGGGAAACGGTCGAGGTTTCAGTGTCTTGCGCCAGGGGCGGGATGAACATCCGGTCTTCACCGATGGGCCGGGTATTCATGAAAGTAGGCGAGACGATCTCGATTCCGGCGCCGTGCAGTGCATCCAGCATTTCTTCGCGCAATCTGGTGCGCGCCGAGATCAGGCTCTTGACGTCCTCCAGGAGCCCCGCGATACGGTAGGTAACGGCGAAATCACCGAGTTCCCGCACGTGAATGAACGAGTCGGACAGTCCCGTGTTGCCGGCGGCCTGGCGCAGCAGCCTGGAGACCCGGGTGCGCGGAATGTCGTAGCCCAGCGAGACTTCCGCGGACACGATGGTTCCGCTCGGCCTGACGACCTTCATCGGGTTGGTGACCATGTACAGGTTCGGCACCGTCACCAGGTCCCGGTCCTCGGTCTGGACTTCGGTGTGCAGCAGGCTCATTTCGGTCACCCGGCCCGTGATGTCGGCGATCGTGAGAAAGTCGCCCGGGCGGATACTCTTGATCGCCTTCAGCATGATCCCGGCCATGATGTTGCCGATAAAGGTCGTGGACGACAGCGCGATGGCGGCACTGAGGAGAATGCCGATCAGGGTGAGCAGCTGTCCCTGGACCGTGTCGCTCAGGGGCAGCGCCAGGATCAATGCCAGGACGGCGCAGAACGTCAGCGCCAGCATGATCAGCTGGAAACGGAACTGCATATCCGGCTTTTCTCGCCAGCGGCGCTTGAGCAGACGGTCCGTTACCGCCAGGACCACGATGATGACGGTGAGCACGACCAGTACCGGTAAAAACGGCACCAGGTACTCCTGCAACCAGTCAAGCCACTCCATCAGATTCGCCTCCCGCTTTTTTCAATCTTTCGAGATCACCCGCCTGTTGCGGTCAGGGTTTCTTGTTCGCCATGCTCTCGGCATAGCGGAACAGCAGGCCGGGAAAGAAGCGCTTGATCCACAGTGCATGCATTTCCAGGCCTTTGCCCACCGGTATCTCGGGCTTGCCTTTGCCAAGGCCTTTGAGGACGACGGCGGCGCAGCGGTCCGCATCCATCCCGTTCGCGATAGCCTTGTCCATGTAGCCCATCTCGGCGCCGTCACCCAGCAGTGCGTGCTTCGATATGTTGGTGCGGATGTAGCCCGGCACGATGGTATGCACCGTGATGCCGTGCTGGGCCACTTCGCCCCGCAGGGCGTCAAAGAACCCCATCATCGCGTGTTTCGCGGCGCAGTAGCCGGTACGGTAGGGCACGCCGACCTTGCCGGCCACGGAAGCCGTCACCGCGATCTGTCCGCCGCGCTGTTCCACCATGGCTGGCAGCACGGCGCGCGTCAGCGCAATCTGCCCGAGCACATCGACATCGAACAGCCGCCGGTAGACGTCCATCCCGGTGTCGACGCAGAGCGAACGCTGCCCGATGCCGGCGTTGTTGATCAATACGTCGATGCGGCCGAATCGCTCCCTGACCGCGGCAGCGGCCGCGGGCAGCTGTTCTTCGTCCGTGACGTCAAGCGGCAGCACCAGGTGGGATTGCTCTGACGGGTTGGCTTCGATGCAGGCCTCCCGGACCCGTTCGAGTTCGGCCTCCCGGCGGGCGGACAGCACGAGTCTCGCGCCGGCGGCGGCGAAAGCCCTGGCCAGCGCTTCGCCGATCCCGGACGAGGCGCCCGTGATCCACGTGATTTTTCCCTCGTACATGTGCGCTCTCCATTGCCTTCAATAGAACCAATAGGTTACCGGAAAGCGGCCAGTCCGTGTTCATCCGCTCGGGTCGTGTGCTATCTTTTTCCTGACCAAAACGGGCGGAGCCTGCCGATGACCCTTTCATTGCCTGACCTGTGCGACGAATACCCGGACGAACTGTCCGTGGCCCAGCCGCTGTTCACGGATTTCGGCGGGCGCAGCAAGTTTCATGGAGAAATCGTGACGGTCAGCTGTTTCGAAGACAACTCGCTGGTGAAGGACCTGGTCGGCAATGAAGGTGCGGGCCGCGTGATCGTCGTCGATGGCGGCGCTTCGATGCGGCGCGCCCTGTTGGGGGACCTGCTGGCCGCGCAGGCCGCGGCGAATGGCTGGCAAGGCCTGCTGATCAACGGCTGCGTGCGGGACGTCGAGATCCTGGAAACCATCGACCTGGGCATCAAGGCCCTTGGCGCGCACCCGGTCAAAACCGAAAAACGCGGCGTGGGCCGGGTGAACGTTCCGGTGCAATTCGCCGGAATGAAGATTCACCCGGGTGATTTTCTGTACGCCGACGCCAACGGCGTCGCGATTGCAGGCCGCGACCTCGAAGCCGCGTTCTGAGGCCGGGACGACATGCAGGACACAACCGAAGGCGTTACATCCAACCCCGGGGAAGACGGGCAGGTCGCGGTGGACATCCTCGATCTGGCCATCGATATCGAGCCGTATCTCCCGGACCCCCTGGTTCCGGCCTGGTCTTTCCTGCAGGACTACCCGCTGGTGCTGGTGGTGCTGATGTTCGTGCTTGGCTACGGTGTCGGAAAATCGATCCAGTGGCTGCTGCGCTCCCTGCTGTCGCAGGCGGCCAAGCGCACTTCCAATACGCTGGACGACCGGCTGGTTCACTTCCTGACCGCGCCCGTGCTGCAAACCACGGTGATTGTTGCGCTGGTGGCCGCCGTGAAGTCCTTCGGTTTCAGCGACAGCATGGACAGTTTCCTCGTGCGCGTGCTGTTCACCCTGCTGCTGTTTTTCTGGGGCCGCGCCTGGTTCCGGGCGTCGACCCTGGCCATCACGGTCATGTCCGAGGACAAGGGCCACTTCGCCCTGTTCCAGCCGAGAACGCGGCCTCTGTTCGAGATGAGCGTCAAGCTGTTCCTGTTCACGGTGCTGGTCTGGCTGTTCATGCTGCTGTGGAACATCGACGGCACGGCCTGGCTGGCCTCGGCCGGCGTGATCGGTATCGCCGTGGGTTTCGCGGCCCGGGACACGCTGGCCAACCTGATCTCGGGCGTATCGATCATCGCGGACGCGCCTTACAAGATCGGTGACTACGTGATTCTCGATACCGGCGAGCGTGGCGTGGTGACCGAGCTCGGCATGCGCTCGACCCGGCTGCTGACCCGTGACGACGTCGAGATCTCGATTCCGAACGCGGTGATGGGCAACGCCAAGATCACCAACGAGAGCGGCGGGCCGTCGGTGGAACACCGCATCCGTATTCCCGTTGGGGTGGCCTACGGCAGCGATCCCGAGCAGATCACGGAGCTTCTCGAAACGGTCGCAAAAGAAGACGACATGATCCTCGCCCTGCCGGCGCCTCGCGCCCGCATGCGGCGCTTCGGCGAAAGTTCAATCGATTTCGAACTGCTGGGCTGGATCAAGTACCCGGAGCAGCGCGGCCTGGCGACGCACCGGCTGCTCATCGCGATCGAAAAACGGTTCCGGGAAGAAAACGTGGTCATTCCTTTCCCGCAGCAGGACCTGCACATCAAGACGATGCCCGAGTCGGCCAGCCCGGAAAAAGACTAGGGCCTGTTAACACTACCTGGGTCCGCGCTGCCGCAGATCGTTTTTTCGGCAGGCAAGGCAGAACGAGCATGGTTTAGCACCGCTACATGAGCGAGTGATAACGCCGCCAGGCGGAAAAACGGCCGCGGCCCGCAGGGTTGTGGCTGAAACAGCGCCACTCTGCGTTGCTCGTCATTCATTTGATGCTACCAAACCTCATTCCTCGCGCCTTGATTGGCGCTGTTTCGGTCACAACAGCGTGGACCCAGGTAGTGTTAACAGGCCCTTGGCCTCAGTCGGCGCCGCGCCTGGGCGGCGGGCTGTTGCGAATGCGCTTGAGCAGGCCTTCCTGGCGCTGGTGAATCAGCGCGTTCAGTTCGGCGTGAACCGGTTCTTTTGGCAATCCTTTCAGCATCCCGAGCTGCACGACGGTGTCGTGCCAGTCGCCCAGCAGGTCCTGAAGCGGCTTGCAGTCCTCGGCCAGTTCAGCGGCGTCCTCGAGCTGCGGGTTGGCTTCGGCGACGTAACGCATCTCCTTGATCGCGATGCGGTAGCGGTGCCAGTTGCGGTCGTTTTCGTCGATGCGCGCGAGGCGAAAGCGGTGGCGGGCGACCTCGATGGCGCGTTCGAGTGCAATCTCCGCCTGTCCCGGATCGGCAGCCTGTTCCCGGGCATTTTCTAGGAACGCGTTCCAGTCCTGCAGGTGACGCATGAACGGTGCCGAGGCCAGCATTTCGCAAACGCCCTCGCGGCTTGAATCGATCCGCTCGCGGTTGATCGCGCTGAATTCCGCGAACCGTTCCCGCGTCAGCAACTGTTCCGCGGTGGCAAGAAAAACGTCCCAGTCCCGGGCCCGGCCGGTCACCGCCGTCAGCCCGCCCCAGGCCTTGCGCATCCCTTTTTCCGCATGCCCGTCCATTTGCTTGAGGATGCTGCGTATGCGCCGCGTCGCGACGCGGAAATTGTAGAGGCGGAGCGGGTCGTAGCCGGCCAGCACATCCTGCCGGGCGGCTTCCAGGTCACGGCTTATTTCGAGCAGTCGATGATGCATCGGTGTATTCTCTCGAACCTGCAGCGGCTTCACAATCCCGCCTTTGGCCCGGGGGTATACTTTCTGCGTGGATCGCCGCTCTTCGAAACGGTCGCCATCCCGCCCGGAGGCAGCATGAAAAACGTTCTGATCATCAATGCGCACCAGCCCTACGACAGCTCGCCCGGCGCGCTGAACGCCGCGCTCGTGGAACTGGCCCGGGAGCACCTGGAAGGAAAAGGACGCACGGTCCGGGTGAGCCGGGTGGCCGACGGATACGACATCGGCGAAGAAGCCGCCCGGCACCGGTGGGCGGACCTGGTCATCGTGCAGGGGCCGGTGAACTGGATGGGATTTCCCTGGTGCTTCAAGAAATACCAGGATGAAGTTTACGGTGCGCTGGGCGGCGGAGTGCTTTTCGACGGTGACGGGCGCAGCCGTTCGGACGGGCCGCGGCACTATGGTTCCGGCGGCCTGGCGCAGGACAAGAGATACATGCTTTCCCTGACCTACAACGCGCCGCGCGCGGCCTTCGACGACCCGGGGCAGTATCTGCTGCAGGGCAAAGGCGTTGACGACATGTTCCTGCCGGTCCACCTTTCCTTCCGTTTCATGGCGATGCAGCCGCTGGACACCTTCGTCTGCTACGACGTGCTCAAGAACCCCGATATCGAAAACGACTTCAAGCGCTACCGCGCCCACCTCGAGCGCGTGGTTGCCTGAGCGGCAACGGCTCGCAACGGAGCGTTTAACGCGGTATCGTTCGCGGCATGAACGTTCTGAAAAACAAGCACGTGCTGGTCGCATCGCTGGTTGCGCCGGTGCTGGCCCTGATCGCCTGGTTTGCCGTCGATTACCTGTTTGGCGAAAAACCCCACGCCGCCGTGGAGGGGGCCAGCTATGCCCTGGTGGAAAAACCGGATTGCCGCTGGGAAAGCGGTCACTGCGGCCTGAAAAACAACGATTTCGAACTCACCATCGGCTTTGAACGCCTGCCGGGCGGGCGGCTCAGGCTGCAGCTGGATTCGGTGTTTCCGCTGGAGGGCGTGGTGCTGGCCCTGTCGCTTGACGACCGGGAGACGCAGCCGCCGCAAGCCATGCGGCCCGCGAGTCCCGACGGGCTTCGCTGGACACTCGATACCGCCCCCATCCGAGCGGGGGAGGAGCGGGTTCGACTGGTTGCCGCCAGCGGCGGCGTCGACTACTTCGGCGAGGCCTCGACCGCTTTCATGCGTGAAGCCGGCGCCGCCGACTGACGGGTCGCGCCACAGCGCAGCGGAAGCCGGCAGATTCTTTCCGGAGGGTGAAATCACCCGTGATTTTTGCCTGCGAAGGGCACCGCTCAAAAAGTGCGATTCGTTATTCGGCGCTCAATTTGTTATGGTAAGAGTCTTTACCATGGAGAAAGCAATGACCCAGGCCAAATCAGGGGATACCGTCAAAATTCACTACACCGGAACGCTGGACGACGGCACGGAGTTCGACAGCTCCGCCGGCCGCGACCCCCTGGAGTTCACCGTTGGTTCCGGCCAGGTCATTCCCGGTTTCGACAAGGCCGTTGAAGGCATGAACGTCGGCGAAAGCAAATCGGTCAACATTCCCGCCGAAGACGCCTACGGGCCGCATCACGAGCAGATGGTGCAGGAAGTCCCCCGCACCGCGCTGCCCGACGAGCTCGAGCCCGAGGAGGGTATGGCGCTGCAGGCCAAGGGCCAGGACGGGCAGATCATCAACCTCACGGTGACCGAAGTCGGCGATGAGGCCATCACGGTCGACGCCAATCACCCGCTGGCCGGCAAGACGCTGAACTTCGACATCGAACTTGTCGACGTTGCGCAGTCCGCATGAGGCTGGAAGCACAACCGGCGAAAATCGGTCGCGGCAATGCCGTACTTCACCCCCAGCACGGGATCGGCAGGGTTCAGTCCGTCAACGAGGCGGGCTTCAATGGTGCGAACGGAACCAAGTTCGCGCGGCTTTTCTTCAAGCGCGAAGCGCTGACGCTGTTTCTGCCGCTCAAGGATGCCGAGCAAGCGGTGCGTCAACCGGTAAACCGAGAGCAGGCCCGGCAGATACTCGACCACGTCGAGACCTGCCGGCCGACGACCCGCAAGCAGTGGAAGGCGCGGGCAGCGGAGCACGAAGAAGTCCTGGGCCGTTGTGACCCCTTTGAATGCGCCGAGGTGTTCAAGGGTTTGCAGCACCTCGACGCCGAGGGATCCCTGCGGCACACCGACCGGGCTCACCTCAACCAGGCCATGGATTTCCTGGCGGACGAATTATCGTTTGCACTGGGCAAGTCGCCCGACAAAGTGCGACAGATCATCACCAGGGCGGCCGGCGGGACCAAAGCCTGACCGCTCGGGGCGGCAGCGCCGCGCAGTCCGTTTGCGGCGCTACCATTCGTCCCGCGAGCCGAATTCCTCCCACTCGTCGAGTTCGGAATAAAGCGACTTCATATCGCGGTAACGTTCGATGCGTCGTCGCGCGTCCGTCCTGGTTCCGCTGCCCGGCAGTTCGTCGTCCATCCACTCGAGATCGTAGAGTTCGTGACCTGTGCTGTCTTGATCGTCGTCGAGGAGGAAAAGATCCCCTTCGAGCGCCGGCTTTTGGCGCTTTCTGCGTGAATTTTTGCTCATCTCCTGTTCCCGCATATGGGCCACGATGGCCCTGCACGAATTAAAGGGCCGATTTTACTTGATGTCAAGATATTTGATGTAAAGAAAATAAGTGTTATTCTGAACGGGTGCATAAAGATCATATCGATGCGCTGCAGGACGATTGGTCCCGGCAGCGCCCGGACCTCGATTCCGCCCCCATGGGCGTGGTCCTGAGAATCCAGGCGCTGGCAAAAATCCTGACCCAGCAGGCGGCTGACAGCCTCGAGAAATACGGGCTGCAGTGGTGGCAGTACGACGTGCTCTCGACGCTGCGACGGCAGGGCGAACCCCACATGATGGCGGCCACGGCGCTTGCCGATGCCGCCATGCTGACTTCGGGAGCCATGACCAACCGGATTGACCGGCTCGAAGCGGAGGGCCTGGTGCGCCGCCTTGCCGACCCGGACGACCGGCGCAGGGTGCTGGTGCGGCTGACGCGCCGCGGGCTGGACCTGATCGAGTCGGCAATGGAGGCGCGTTTCGAGACGGCGTTCTCGTCTCTGCATGGACTGAGCGTCGGTCAGCGCAGGCAGCTGAGCGACCTGCTGCGCCGGGTGCTGTCGGAACAGTAAGGCAAATCTGTTAGCATTTCCGAATGAAACCCGAATCCCCCGTCACACTGGGCTGGAAGGAATGGCTGAGCCTTCCCGGCCTCGGCATCGATCACGTCAAGGCCAAGGTCGACACCGGCGCCCGCACCTCGGCACTGCACGCTTTTGAAATCGACGAACTGGACGGCGGCCGGCGCCTGCGGTTCCTGGTTCACCCGCTGCAGCGCGATACCGCGACCGTCGTCGAGTGTTTCGCCGATGTCATCGACCGCCGGATCGTCAGCGATTCGGGCGGGCACCGCGAGCAGCGCTGGGTCATCCGGACCGAACTGGTCATCGGCCCATATTTCTGGCCGGCCGAGTTCACGCTGACGGCGCGGGACAACATGCTCTTCCGCGTCCTGCTCGGGCGAACGGCGATCAAGGGCCTGGCCCTGGTCGATCCGTCCCGGGCTTACCTGGTGGGCAAGGCGCCGGTACCGCGGCACGCCGCATGACGGCGTACCACACACCATTCCGTATCGGCGATGCAGAAGTTCGTCCCGGGCAGCGCGTGCGGGTCGACCTGCCGGTCGCGCGGCTGTATACCGATACATCCCTGTCGATGCCGGTCCAGGTCATTCGGGGCCGCCGCGCCGGCCCGACACTTTTTCTCTCCGCGGCCATTCACGGCGACGAACTCAATGGCGTGGAAATCATTCGCCGTCTGCTGCGCCTCACCGCGCTGAAGTCCATGCGCGGAACGCTGTTGGCGGTGCCGATCGTGAACGTGCACGGATTCATCGACCAGTCCCGCTACCTGCCGGACCGGCGCGACCTGAACCGCTCGTTTCCAGGCAGCCCGAGCGGCTCGATCGCTGCGCGCCTGGCCGATATTTTCTTGAACGAGATCGTGCTGCGCTCTGATTTCGGAATCGACCTGCATACCGGTGCGGTGGATCGCGCCAACCTGCCGCAGATCCGCGGTGTTCTCGACGACCCGGAGACGGCCCGCCTGGCCCATGCTTTTGGCGCGCCGGTCCTGGTAAACGCCAGCCTGCGCAACGGATCGATGCGCGAATGCGCGGCGCGGCATGATATTCCGGTCGTTATCTACGAGGCCGGCGAGGCGCTGCGTTTCGATGAAATCAGTATTCGCGCCGGCATCCGCGGTATTCTGCGCGTGATGCGGGAACTCGGCATGCTGCCGGCCCGCAAGTTGAAACGTGAGTCTGCCGTCGTCGTGGCGCGCTCGACGCGCTGGGTGCGTGCGCCGGTCAGCGGTATCGTGACGGCCGCGCTCGGATTGGGCAGCCGGGTGCGTGAAGGCGAACAACTGGCGCTGCTGAGCGACCCGCTGGGCGACCGCGAAGAAGCCGTGCGGGCGCCGTTCGACGGCATCGTCATCGGCTGCAGCCGCCTGCCGCTGGCCCATGAGGGCGACGCGCTGTATCACCTTGCGGCCTTCAAGAGCCTCGGAAAAGCCGAAGACGCTGTCGAGGAATTCGCCACCGTTCACGACCCTGCGCTGCGCCGCACGGTCGAACCCGACTTGCTGGAAACCTGAAGTGAAAATCGTCGTACTTTCAACCAACCCCAGGCTCTATTCCACCCAGCGCCTGGTCGAGGCCGGCAAGGAGCGCGGCCACAAGGTGCTGGTGCTTAACCACAAGCGCTGCTACATGAACATCACCACGATGAGGCCGAGTATCCATTACAAGGGCGAGGCGATCGAGGGTGTCGATGCCATCATTCCGCGTATCGGGGCGTCGGTGTCGTTTTACGGCACAGCGGTCGTGCGGCAGTTCGAGATGATGGGCGTCTACTCGGTTAACGAGTCGGTCGCGATCACGCGCTCGCGCGACAAGCTGCGGGCCCTGCAGCTGCTGTCTCGAAGAGGTATCGGCCTGCCGGTAACGGGATTCGCCAACTCGCCCGACGATACCGAGGACCTGCTGAATTTCGTCGGCGGCGCGCCGGTGGTGATCAAGCTGCTGGAAGGCACCCAGGGCGTCGGCGTCGTGCTGGGTGAGACGCGCAAGGCGGCGGAGAGCGTCATCGAGGCCTTTCGCGGACTGAACGCCAACTTCATGGTGCAGGAGTTCATCAAGGAGGCGGGCGGTTCGGATATCCGCTGCTTCGTTATCGGCGAAAAGGTAGTGGCGGCCATGAAGCGTTCGGGGCGTGAAGGTGAATTTCGTTCCAACCTGCACCGCGGCGGCAGTGCCGAGGTCGTGCGTATCACGCCCGAGGAACGCTCCACGGCGGTGCGCTCGGCCCGCATCATGGGGCTGAACGTCGCCGGCGTCGACCTGCTGCGCTCCAACCACGGCCCGGTGGTCATGGAAGTGAATTCCAGCCCGGGGCTCGAAGGCATCGAGACCGCCACCGGCAAGGACGTGGCGGCCCAGGTCATCCAGTTCATCGAGAAGAACGCCCGGCCGGGCCGCACGAAGTCACGCGGCAGCGG
>JAZBPJ010000007.1:0-2156 GCA_036351575.1 Lysobacterales bacterium
CAGTACGGCATGGCCATCATGGCGCTGCTGATGCTGGGCGTAGGCTTTTTCGGCTTCCGCCGCTTTGTCTGATAGCAATACCGGGGTCAGAGTAGCTCAGCTACTCTGACCCCATTGTTCAAAAACCCCGCGGCATCGCTGCCGCGGGGTTTTTTTATGGTTGGCGTTTGCCGCGAATTGCCGTTAAGGTTGTCTCGCTATGCGATTCTGCTCGCTCCTATTGCTGGTATCCATGCTGCTGTCGGCGGGGCCGCTGCGCGCCGAGGAAATCGCGCTGTTCACGGTGGACGTCAAGCTCAGCGGCACCGGCGTCGATCAGCTCGATGTCCGGCTGTCCTGCGAGCGCGAGCCGCCGTTTGAACTGATGCAGACCGTTCCCGTGGACGCGACCCGCAGCTTCACGGTGGCGGCCCCGGCGGATAAGGGCATGAGCTGCGTGATCGACACGCAGGCGCCGACCGGGCACCAGCTGGCCTTTGTCGGTGACGGCGGCAGCCAGTTCGACCCGGACGGCGCCGGCTGCACCTTCAGTGACGTACGCCGCGGCCATACCAACTTCTGCCAGATCAGGATCGTCAACGAAAAAACGTCCCTGGCCGTGTTCAAGCGCTGGATCGGGACCTCGAAAAAAGAGCCGGACGTCGAAATATCGCTCGACTGCGGCAGCGGGGAAAACTATCGCCCCCTGAAGATCAACGCCGACCGCCCGGGAGAATGGGAGCTGCAGGTCAGCGACCCCGACGGCATCACCTGCAGCGTGAGCGAGGAGCGCAGCGACGCCTACGTGGACGACGTCAGCGACTGCCGGGACCTGCTGATCCTTTCCGGCGCCAGCGAAGAGTGCACCATCGTGAACACCCGCGTGGTAAAGATGATCGAAATGCTCAACCGTTACGGCCTGGCCGTCATGGTGCTGGCTTTCATGGTGGTGGGCGGCCTGGCGGCCCGGAAGATGATACCCTGAAGCTGAATTGACGCAACTTGACAAACATTTACAAGAAGCGTAACATTCCAATCAGAACACAGGGCATTTCAATACCAGCAGACCGACAGGATGTCGGTCTGTTTTGGTATTCGGACTTTGAAATCAGTGGGTTATGAAACCCAGCGTGACGCGGTCCCGCCCTTCCAGGTCCTTCAGCGTTTCGACATTCACGTAAGCCAGTTCCTTTAGCCGTTCCCGCGTGAGCGGGCCCTGCGCGCAGCCGTGCTCAAACGCCAGGCAGCCGCCCGCTTCCAGGTAATTCGGGGCGTTTTGTGCAAGGTGCCTTATGGCTGCCATGCCGTCCTCGCCGGGGCTCAGTGCCGCGCGGGGCTCAAAGGCGCAATCACCCTGTCCAAGGTGGGGATCGCCAGCGTCGATGTAGGGCGGGTTGCTGAGCACCAGGTGAAAGCGGCCTTCGAGCGGCTCGAACCACGAACCCTCGTGAAACCGCACCCGTCCCGGTGCCAGCCGCTCGCCGTTTTCCCGCGCGACGGCCAGCGCGGCCGGGTCGATCTCGGTGGCGTGCACTTCGCACAGCGGGCGCTCCGAGGCGACTGCAATCGCAACGGCGCCGCTGCCCGTGCCCAGGTCGGCGACACGGCAGGCCTGCTCTGGCGGAATGAGGCTCAGCGCCGTTTCCACCAGCAGCTCGGTTTCGTGGCGAGGGATCAGGACGCCGGGCTTCACGCGAAACGGCATCGACCAGAATTCCCGGGACCCGGTCAGGTAGGCTACCGGCTCCCCGTTCGCACGCCGCGCCAGCAAATCCAGGCAGCGCGCTTCGGCCTCTTCGGCGACGGCCTGGTCTCGGTTGGCGTAAAGCCACGGCCGGGCGACACCGAGCGCGTGGGCCAGCAGTACCTCCGCCTCGAGGTCGCCCGCGGGCTGACCGCAGAGGCATTCACGGCCCCGCCTGAGCAGTTCGGCCACCGTCATCGGTCAAAGGTCCGTTGACCGGGCCGTGTCGGGGGCTTCCTTCGCGGACGACGGTTTCGAATTCCGAAACAGGTCGAATACATGCCGCCAGGCTTCGCGCCACCAGCGCCCGAAATCATCGAGAATGATGTACAGCGACGGGATCAGGAACAGCGTGATCACGGTGGCGAACAGGATGCCGAAGGCCAGGGACGCCGCCATCGGGATGACGATGCGCGCCTGCAGGCTGGTTTCC
>JAZBPJ010000008.1:0-29164 GCA_036351575.1 Lysobacterales bacterium
CCGAAGCGTTCGACGACTATTGCCAGAACGATTCGAGCTAAAGCACGAAAGCCGGATGAATGCGCCCGGCTGGCCATGCTAACCTTCGGCCCATGCAGTACCTGATTCCTTTCCTGGCAGTGGGACTGGGCAGCATGGCCGGCGGCATGAGCCGCTACGGCCTCAGCCTGGCCACGCAGAACGTGTCCGCCTTCAGCATGCCCTACGGCACGTTGCTGTCGAACGTACTGGGCTGCCTGGTCATCGGCGTGCTGGCCGGACTGGGCGCCAGGACCGAGCTGATGTCGAGCGAGATGCGCCTGTTGCTGGCCACCGGTTTCTGCGGCGGCTTCACCACGATGTCGTCGTTCATCTACGAACTGGGCCAGTTCATCCAGGACAAGGAATACTTTTTTGCATCGGGCTATTTCACGGCGACCCTGGTCGGGGCCGGCGCGGCTTTTGCGCTGGGCCTGGTCATCGCCGGGCTGCTTTTGAGGTGATTCATGGAGATTTCGGGACACGCCACGCGCATGAGGGTCTACCTGGGTGAAAGCGACCACCTGGGCCACCTGCCGCTGTTCGAGGCCATCGTCAAGAAAGCACGCGAGGAAGGCCTGGCGGGCGCCACGGTGCTGAAGGGTGTGCTCGGCTACGGCGCCTCCGATCATATCCGCACCTCGAAACTGCTCGACCTCTCCGGCGACCTGCCGATGGTGGTTGAACTGGTCGACGAAGTCGGCAAGATCGAGTCGTTCCGGCCGGTCCTGGCGCAAATGATGGAGCAAAGCGGCAGCGGCGGCATGGTCACGCTGGGTGATATCGAGGTGATTCACTATGAGGCGGAAAAGGGCTGAATCGGTTCGAGCCTGTTCCGGGAAAGATAAGCTGTGTTGCTCGCCATAGGGCCTGATCGCAACGGTCAGGCCTAAATGGGCAATGACTGCTTTGTGCCAGAAACCAGACCCAGGTTTTCAATAGTTCCAATATCCGAGTACGACCCGAAATGGATTCTCTTTACTATTCGTTATCCGCAAGGCCCGGTAAATTCGCTACCCTCTAATTAGTCCCGTATGCTAAACTTATTAATTGCGGTTCAGACCGCTACTCCATCGCCAGATTATTCAAAACAATCTGCTCGCAAGAAGCAAATAACCTCCCGATCCAATAGCGGTTCAGGCCGCGCTTATTTCAATTTAGCTAAAAGGACAACTTTGCAGGGACGCGTTGGATCCATTGAGGAGGTTTGTTATGAACTGGAGGGTCTTACTAATCATCTGCATTGGCGCATTTTGCTTTTCGTCCCCTGTTTTAGCCAAGGGTGATCCTGGGATTCTGCGCACAGACGTCATAATCTTTGATGACTGGCCGGCGGATTCAATGCTCGATATGGGGGGAACGATAAGTTGCCCAGGTGGTGAAATCCAATGGGTTGATCCCGTCACACCGGTTTGCCCCGGTAGCGGCCGAATCCACCTTCGGAAGGTAGCGGGATTCGGATGCTATTATGCCGAAACCAGCGCGGGGCTTCCCGAACCACGTCTATCCGGAGTTGGGTTGTTTGTCGTAAACGGAAATCTCGATGCGGACTATACCGGGCCTGTTTGGGGAACGTACCTAATTGTCCCGTCTCAGAACTGCAATCCTGCCGACCTTCTCGATCCGGTAGTGTATTGGAAGGGAACCTGGCACGGCCGGCGGTCTGTGACATGTGACGCTATCTCGTGCACGTGGATCGGCAATCTGAAATTGGTCGGCAAAGGATATGGCGGTGACATTGACGGTTTCCATTTCAAGGGAACTGAGACAATCACCACCTTCACACCTCTACCGATCCCGTGGGAACTCATTCCAGACTTCCCCTCTACCGGGCCCGAGGGAATTTCGATGGGCACAATTAAGGAATGAGCTGGGACCTGTTCTAAAAAGCAGCAAGTTTGGGGCCGTCACTATCTGGCGGCCCTGTTTCATTTTGTTCAAACCAATTACCACTCATCTTAGCAGTCGGTAAAAGTGATACTCAGCCGTTGCTGGCATCAGTCAGACGGGTTTGGAGAGCCAGTCACTAAAGGGCTGTTAATGGCCATTATGAGATCAAGTGGCCGACCAGTTGCCAATACGGATTGGTTCCGCTTTCAGGCGCAAAGTGGCAATTGAACTTGAGCCTGAACTGACACTGCTGAAAGATCAGGTCTGGTTCGATTGGTAGAAACGACCCGTCAGCTCTCCGCCCCCAGCGCCACCTTGATGGCCTGGGCGCTGACGCCGCTGGCCTCTTCGGTCACCAGGAAGGCGATCATCTCGGCCACCTCGCGCGGCGTGGCCACGCGGTTCGGGCGATACAGCGCGGCGCGCTCCTCCCACACCTGTTCCATCGTGATGCCGCGCAGCTCGGCGTCGGCCCGGGCCGAACGGTCGGCCATTTCCGTTTTCACCCAGCCCGGAAGCACCGCGTTGGAGGTGACGTTGAACTCGCCGCAGTCCTGCGCCACCGCTTTCGCCAGCCCGATCAATCCGTGCTTGGCGGCGGTATAGGCGGAGCCGGCGTGCTCGGCGACGTCTCCCGCCGTCGATGCGACGTAAACGCAGCGCCCGTAGCGGCGCTCGACCATGCCGGCCGTGATCAGCCGCGAGAGGTGGAACGGGCCGTCCAGGTTGACGCGGATGGTCTCCTCCCAGGTCGCCGGGTCCTGTTCCCAGATCACTTTTTCGTGGGCCGAGCCGATGCCGTGGTTGCAGACGAAAATCTCAACCGGGCCGAGGCGCCGTTCCGTTTCTTCGACCGCGTCGGAGCAGCCGGCCGCCGTACCCAGGTCGGCCGTTACGAAGTCCAGACCCAGCGACTCCAGTTCGTCCTTCGACCGGGCCACGGCCATCACGCGGGCCCCGCGCTGCGCCAGCAATTCCGCGGTGGCGCGGCCGATACCCCGGCCCGCACCCGTGACCAGTGCCACCCTGTCCTTCACTCCCGTCATGTCTCGCTCCTTTCAGTAACCCCGGTCGAAATCGACCCGGTGCGCCAGTTTCGCCCCCTGCAGAAACCGGCGGTAGTTTTCAATGAAAATGTTCGCAATGTCCCGCGGCCGGCTCTTGGCCGCAACGTGAGCCGTCACCAGCACGCCGGGCGCATGCCAGAAGGGATGGTCAGCCGGCAGCGGTTCCTCGCGAAACACGTCGAGTACCGCTCCGGACAACCGGCCATCCGCCAGCGCGGCGAGCAGGGCGTCCTCGTCGATCACGCTGCCGCGCCCTACGTTCACCAGGTAACAGCCCGGTTTCACGGCGCGAAAAGCAGTCTCGTCCAGCAGGCTTTCGGTACGGGGCGTTTGCGGCAGTGTGCAAACGAGGTAATCCGCGCCGCCCAGGAACGCTTCGAGTTCTTCAACGGGGTAAACGCGGTGAAAACCAGCCGTCGAATTCCCGCTGCGGTTCAGGCCCGTGACCCGCAGCCCGAAATGCGCCGCGGTGCCGGCCAGGTGCTGCCCGATGGAACCCGTGCCCAGGACGGCCAGTGTTTTATCGCGCAGTCCATCGCCGGGTTCTGACCACCACTTCTTCTTGGCCTGGCAGCCGAGGCGCTCCAGCAGTTTCAGTTCGTGCGCCAGCAGGTAGCCCATCACGAACTCGGAAACCTGGGGGCCGAAGACCCCCCTGACGCCGGTCAGAAGGTAATCCCGCCGGCCCAAATTCAGCAGCGGGGATACCCCGGCCCACGTGGACTGCACCCAGTCCACCGGTCGCCCGTTTTCGAGGAAAGCGGCCACCCGGTCCGGCGCTCCGAGAATGACGGGGAACGGACCCTCGAGGCGCTCCGCTTCGCTCCGGGACTCGGCGGCATGCAATTCGACACCCTGCGCTTTCAGCTCCGACAAGGCATCGACATAGGAGGCGGAGCCCTCTGTCAGCACCAGCACGGGCGGCGGGCGGCCCTGCGCCATCCGGCTCGTTTCGCTGTCGCTTTTACCCGTCATCGCCACCCGGTCCATGCCGTTGAAGCTTCAATGACAGTATAAGTTTTTCCCCGGCCCGCAACAGGCAAAAGGCGCATTCGCCGGCCCGGATTGACAAGGCGGCGCCCGGTTTGCCGCTTGCGCGGCGAAATGGCGCGGAGGCTGTCAACCAATGACACTTTGGGTCTGCCATTTTTTAACTTTTTGTAGATTACAGAATCGTATCTATCTGTTAATTATTATTTTTTATGGTTTTAAGCAGTGTGGCCCGAATCATGCATTCATTAAGGGTGTCAACAGAAAACCGAAACTTGCGGAATGCCGTCATGAATGCATATAAAACCTTCAAGGGAATTTCCCTGGTCGAGACGACAATTTATCTCGCCATCCTCATCATACTGGCCTCGACGGCCATACCCCGCTTCGAAAAGCACGGCGTGCGCGAGCGGGTCCAGGCGGCCCTCGAACAGGCGTCGGCCGCGCGCCACGTCCTGGCGCAGGCCTGCAGATCCAACCCCGAGGCCTTGATTCGCGGTATCGAAGAGGCGGGTTACATTCCGCCAACGGCAAGAAACAGGGCAGGCCTGGAAGCCGACATGGACCTGTTCGCAGATTGCGAAAACGGCAACCTCACGGTCGTCGTCTGGACGAGCAACACGGGCAGCGCGTCCGACCCGGTCATCGAATGGCGTGGAACACTCGCCCGCAACGCCAGCGATAACGGTTACGGGTCACAACCCCGCTGGGACTGCCGAATCCTCTCAGGAAAGTTCGCGGACGTTCCCGCTGAATGCCGTAAGTACCACCGGGAGAGCTGAGCTGTTCAAAGCCAGCGGTGACCGCCCACGCTGATGTATCCGTGGTTGCCGACCGGCACGCCCACGCTCATCCCGACTCCGACATTGCCCTGGCAGCCTGCCAGGGTCAGGCTGCTCAGCACGAGCAGCGTGACGAGTATCCACCGGGTGAGTTTTTTCATCTGATCGCTCCTTTACTCGTCCCATTGCCTCAGGGCCAGCACGGCGCCGCCCGGGTCCACGACCACCGCGAAACGGCCGTCCCGCAATTCCGGGTCCGGGGCCAGCAGTACGCGCGCACCTGATTCCTCGGCCCGGCCGGTCGCGGCTGCAACGTCGCTGATACCGAAATGCGTCAGCCACAGGGGCTGCAGTTCTTCGGCCGGCCGGGGCATGACACCTGCCCGGTCGAGACCCTGCGACCGCAATACCCGGTAAATACCGCCTTCACGCTGTTTTTCGTCAACTTCGAGCCCTGCCAGCACCGCGTAGAATTCGGCCGCCGCGACGTCATCCGCCGCCAGCAGTTCATTCCAGACCACGACTCCGACGACCGGTGTCAGGCTGTCCAGCGGGTCGCCCAGTTTGCTGCGAAGCAGGCCAACTACCGCGCCTTCCGGATCCCGAATGGCCGCGGCGCGGCCGACACCCGGCAGGTCGAGCGGTCCGACGACGGCGTTACCCCCGCTTGCTCGGTTGAACTGGACCGCGTCGTCGACGTCCGCGACCGACAGGTAGCCGAGCCACCGGGAGTATTCCACGCCCTCGGGATCTTCCAGCTCGACGATGCCGCCCACGAAGCGGTCGCCCGAGCGGATCAGGGTATATTCACCGCCCCCGGGGTGGATCGTGTCTTCGAACGACCAGCCCATCAAGGCGCCATAGAATGCCTTCGCCTGTTGCGCATCGTCCGTGACCAGGTCGTGCCAGACGAACTTTCCGGTCAGCGGTTCTGCGGATAACGGCAGACCTGCGATGCGGTCGCCGGACGGCGTGGTGCAGGCGGCCGCGGCCGTGAGCAGCAGTGCTGCGAGCGCCGCGGTCCTTACCCGGTGAGTGCCTGGCATCGCTTCTCCTCGACTTCGCGCAGGGATGAGTGGGATCACGGTTATTCTGCCACGAATACACAAAAAAGATCAGGCGCCGCGCAAGGGCGCGACGCCTGTTCTATATAGCCGGCACCAGATACGAGGCACCGAATGCCGACTGCGAGGAGACCTTTCAGAGGCTGGTTCGCATGTCTAACTTGATTTCATGGCGTAGTTTAACGTCAGCGCATTAGTCTTGACTGAAACACTTTTTCAGCCCCCGCTAACCCGAACATCGCACCGGGATCTCGAGGCACTGGCAGGATTCACCACCCGGGGGCTGATTTCACCATTCTTTTCGGAGAACTCCTGGTATCGTGCTGATATTAATGAGTATTTTTCTGGCATGGAATCTGCATCACTCAACATGAGCAAATTATGGGAGTAACAAACGATGGGTAGCGGTTCCTGCGGAAATGTGATTGCTGCGTTGGCCAGCTTCTTCATACCCGGACTCGGGCAGCTTCTGCAAGGGCGCTGGCTGCTCGCCGGTTTCATGTTCCTGCTCACCACCATCCTCTGGCTGGTCCTGCTGGGCTGGATCATCCACCTCTGGTCGATTGTCGACGCCGCGCTTTACGACGGCTTCAAAGAGCGCCGCGAATACTGGCGCGAACGCTATGACGGCAGGCGCGCCTACTGATCACCCACTCCCTCGCCGCCGTAAAGGCGGCACCCCCAGGAACGCGCGGTATCCGTAATATCGCGCGTTCCGTCTATGGGGTCATGCACAGGCGACATACGGTTTATCCCGTAATCTCTCTATGGGATGATTAGCGGAACTTCCTGCTGATCCCGGTGAGCCGCATGCGCCTCAGAATCGCTTTTTGCATCCCCGCCTTTTTCCTGCTCTCATCACTCGTCTTCGCGGCACCCCCGATCATTACCGGCAAGGTCGTCGACGAGCGGGGTGCCGCACTGCAGGGGGCGACCGTGACCATAAACGGCGCGCCCGTCAGCACCGACAACGGCGGGCGCTTCGAGCTGGAAGCGGGCGAGGCCGACGTGTACATGCTGGTCTATTCGGCCGATGGCCACTACCCGGCGGTCCACAGCTACAGCCCCATGGAGCTTTCCTGGTTCGACAGCGGGGGCCGCAGCGAAACCCCCGCCGTGACCCTGGTGGCAAAAAAGCCGGGGCGCGTCATGCTGGCCTTCGGCGGCGACGCGATGATGGGCCGGCGCTATTCCGCTCCCTACTTCGATGAACCCGCGCTGATCCGTGACGATCACCGGGCCGAGGATACGAAGGCGCTGCTGCGGCACGT
The DNA here is from genome assembly GCA_036351575.1 of Lysobacterales bacterium. Lineage (GTDB taxonomy): Bacteria > Pseudomonadota > Gammaproteobacteria > Xanthomonadales > SZUA-36 > JABDPF01. Next base: position 7,083 of record JAZBPJ010000008.1, read on the forward strand.
GAAGCCGTATCTCGAGCAGGCCGATTTTGCCTCCGTGAACCTGGAAACCCAGGTGATGGAATCGCGGCCGGATGTGAACGCGCCCAAGTCCTACGTCTTTTTCACGCCGCCCGAGGCCGTGGCGGCCCTGCGCGACGCCGGCGTCGACTACGTCACGCTGGGCAACAACCACAGCAACGACTACCTGGCCGCGGGCATGTCCTCGACGCTGCAGGCGCTGGCAAGCGCAAACATGCCGTTTTCCGGCGGCGGGCTCAACGAGGAAGACGCCCTGCAGGCACACCGGGCCGAACTCGGCGGACAGCCCTACAGTTTTCTCGGTTATGTCGGCTGGGCCGGAAACTTCACCCCCAACCAGGCGGCCGGGCCGGGCGACAAGAGCGGCGCGGCGCTGGGCAGCAGTGAAAATATCGAGCGCACCGTGACGCGCGAATCCCGGGCGGGCCGTCTTCCGGTCGTCCAGTACCACGGCAGCCTCGAATACGCCGATGAACCCACGCTGGTCACCGAGAGCCGGCTCAAGCAGGCCATAGACCAGGGTGCGGTCCTGGCGATCGCACACCATCCGCACGTGGTGCAGGGGTTCGAAATCTACGATGGAAAACTGGTCGCCTATTCGCTCGGCAACTTCATGTTCGACCAGTTCCACTACGCCACGCAGTACAGCTACATGGTTTATGTCTGGATGGACGGCGAACGGTTTCACCGCGCGGAGGTCGTGCCGATCCATATCCAGGGTTACACGCCCATGCCGGCCACGGATACCGTGCGCCTGAAAGTACTCAAACGGACCCAGGAACTGTCCGCCCGCCGCGGCGTCGCGCTGGGGCGCTCCGGCGGCAACGGGGTCATTTATCCGCACCACAGCCTGGTGCAAGCGGCCGTGTTCGAAGCGCCCCGCGAGAAAGGCATGACGAACCTCTATGCGCATGACTGGAGCCGGCCGATTGGCGCGATCACCGCCGACGAGGACCAGCGCCTGCGCCTCGGCATGAACCTGCTGCCGACCGGCCACTTCGAAAACCATCATTTGCACGGCTCGCCCGACCGCAGCTGGATCGAGGACGGCGCGCAGGCCGTCGTGCGGACGGACGACGGAAACCACGTGATGACACTGGCCGTCCCGGCCGGAACCGAGGAAGAACGCATCGGCATGCGCACCTTTGAATACACCTTTGAACCCGGAACGCCGACAACTTTCGCGATTCGTGCACGGGTCGACGGTGCCGCCACGCTCACCGCCTACCAGCAATGGCGCGGGCGGCGCGACAACCGTACCGAGGCGCTGCTCGGCAACAAGCTTCGCCCGATCGGCCAGGTGCGACTTCCGGCGGACGAATGGCGCGACCTGCGCTTCGATTTCGACTCGCCGCGCGTAAGCGCCGTTTCCTACCGCGTTGTGCTCACGGTGCGACCGGAAGACAATTCACGCGACCTCGAGGCGCAATTCGACGATTTCACCCTGGTCGAGTGGATGACGCCGCCGCTGCGCGCGGGCGACCTGCCCCTGCAGGTCTCCGCCGAGCAAGCCAGCCACGTGGATATCAGATAGCGCGTGCGATGTAGGTACTGATGCCCTCGAGGAGCATCTGCACGGCGAGGGCGATCAGCAGCATGCCCATCAGGCGCTCCATGGCGATCAGGCCGCGGCGACCGAGGACCCGCTTCAGACCGTTGGCTGAGATCAGGATCACGGATGTCAGCAGCCAGGCGATGAAAAGCGCCAGCGTCCATTCGAGCATGCGGTCCGGGTTGTCGCTGGCCAGCAGCATCACCACCGCCATGCCCGACGGACCGGCAACCATGGGAATGGCCAATGGCACGAGCAGCGGTTCGCCGTCGATCTCTTCGCTGGCCCAGGCCGAACGTGTGACCGGAAAGACCATCTTCAGCGCGATCAGGAACAGGATGATGCCCCCGGCGATGCGGATCGAATGCTCGGACAGCTGCAGGAAGGACATGAACGTCTGGCCGAAAAACAGCAGCAGCATCAGCACGACCAGGGCCAGAAACAATTCGCGCAACAGCACGCGCATGCGGCGCTTCTCGGGAACACCCTCCAGCACGGACAGAAATACCGGGATATTGCCCAGGGGGTCCATCACCAGGAACAGCAGGGTTGCAGCCGAAATGATTTCCGCCGACATGGTCGTTCGCCTTTATCAGCCAATGAGAACGCTGGCAGTATGATAGCGAAATGACCGTTTTCAAGCCCGAAGAACTTTTCATTCGCCTGTCCGAAGGTGTGCACGTCGTTACCGGCAACAGCCGGCTCGCGCGGATCTTGTCTGGCCAGTACAGCCAGTGGCGCATGGCGCGGGGCGATGGCCAGTGGCGCAGCCCGAGGATTCTGCCGTGGAACGCCTGGCTGGACGACGTGTGGGAGCAGGCCGGTCTGCAGGGACTGCTCGATGCCGGCCTTGCGGTGCCCAACCGGCAGCAACTGCTCAGCCTGTGGGAACAGGCCCTTGAGCAGTCCGGAAAAACGGGCGCCCTTTTGCGGCCGCAGTCGCTGGCCGCGCAGGCGCTGGACACGCGCCGCAGGGCCGTTGAATGGCGGCTCGACTTCAACCACCCGGCCTGGCGGGGAAGTGACGACGACAACCCGACCGCCTTTTGGCGCTGGAACGCCGAGTTCGAATCACTCTGCAGAAAAACGGGCTGGCTGCCCCCGGAGGACCGGCCAGCCCGGCTGATTGCCTTGCTGGAGGAAGGCTCTTTCAGCTACGAGGCGCGCATCGATCTGCTGGGCTTCGACGAATTCAATCCGGCGCAGGCCGCGCTGCTTCGCGCGCTCGAGCGCGCGGGCTCGACGGTTACGACCGTCTCGCTGTCCTCGCGGGGGGCTGCGCCGAAGATGTGGAAAGCGACGGGGCGCAGAGAGGAACTCGATCGCATGGCGCGCTGGGTCCGGCGTCGCTACACCGGGTCCGAGGAAGCCATCATCGCCGTTATCGTGCCGGAGCTGGAAAACCGACGGCATGAAGTCGAGCGCGCGCTGCAGGATATCCTGCTGCCGGGCCGCCCCCTGGGACCCGCAGCAGAGCGTCCCTGGAACATATCCCTGGGCGCCCCGCTGTCCCGCTTGCCCATGATCGCCAGCGCGTTCGATCTGTTCGAAATGCTGAATCGCCGGGTCGATATCCAGGCTGTCAGCGCCGTGCTGAGATCGCCCTGGATTACCGGGGCGGCCGAGGAAAGCGCGCCACGGGCACTGCTCGAAAAACGGCTCAGGGACGTCTATCCCAGGCTGCTCGATCTGAACGAGGTGGAATTCCAGGCGCGGCAGACCAGGCAGCATGCGCGCGACGGCAGCGAGCTTCCGCCGGAGCAGCACGAGCCCCATCCGTGGAACTGCCCGCTGCTCAGGCCGGTCCTGCAGGCGCTGACGGCGTTCGATACGCGGGGGCGCAAAACCGCCTCTGCCTGGGCCGACGCCCTTGAAAACCTGCTCGGTCGCTGCGGCTGGCCGGTTGCCGGTAACGAGGTTGCCGCTGCGGATGAACAGGACTCCAACTGGCAGGCCTACCAGGCCTGGCAGGAGGCCCTGCGTACGCTGGCCTCCACGGACGCAGCCGCCCCGAAAATCGAATTCTCCCGCGCCGTCGCAACGCTTCGGCGGATTTGCCAGGACAAGGTCTTCCAGCCGGCGACGGGGCCCGCCCGGATCCAGGTGCTGGGCCTCTATGAAGCCAACAGCCTGCGGTTCGATCACCTCTGGGTGCTGGGCCTGCACAACGACAACTGGCCGCCGCCGGCGCGGCCCGATCCCTTCGTTCCGCGCCAACTGCAGCAACAGTCGGGGTTGCCTCATTCCAGCCCGCAGCGCGAGCTGGAGGTGGCCCGAACGGTCACCGCGCGCTTGCTGGAGACGGCCCCCGACATCGTGTTCAGTTATCCCGGCCGGCAGGACGGTGAAAAATGCCTTCCCAGCCCCTTGCTCAGGGATGGCGTCCGGAACATCGAGACCGTAAGCGCCTGGAAAGGCGACAGCTGGAGCCTGGCCCAGGCACGGGGCGACAAGCCGCGCCTCGATCCGCTCGAAGGACCCGGCCCGATGCGAGGGGACACGGCGCGGGGCGGCAGCAGCATCCTGAAACACCAGGCGCTCTGCCCGTTTCGCGCCTTTGCCGCCAACCGGCTCGGCGCCGAGGGCCTGGAAGCACCGGTCGACGGCATCAGCGCGAAGCTGCACGGCACACTCGTGCACCGCGTCCTGGAACGGTTCTGGCGCGAGACCGGGAACCGGGACGCACTGCTGCAGCTGGAGGAAGAGGAGCTGGAGGAGCGTATCCGCGGACACGTCATCGCCGTGCTGGATGACGAGCGCGGATTGCGGTTCCGCCCGCAATTCCGCCGGGTGGAGGCAGCGCGCCTGCAGCGGCTGCTGCGGCGCGGCCTGGAACTCGACGCGCAGCGCGAGGCGTTCCGGGTGGAAGGCTTTGAACGCGAGGTGCTCTACGAAATCGACGGACAGGTCATCCGCCTGTACATCGACCGCATCGACCGGCTGGCAAACGGCGGACTCGCCATCATCGATTACAAGACCGGTCGCGTGGATCCGAAAAAGTGGTTCGGCGAGCGCCCGGAAGACCCCCAGCTGCCGCTGTATGCCGTCAGTTCAGACGAAACACCGCAAGGCGTCGTGTTCGCGGTCATGCGCGACGACGAATGCCTGTTCCGCGGCGTGGTGCGCGGCGAGGGCGCTTTTCCCGGCCTGCCGCCGAAACGCCGCAAAGACAACCTCTACCTTCACGAGGCCGGTGAAAACATGGAGAACACGGTTGAGGATTGGCGACAGGTACTGCACCGGCTGATGGCGGACTTCCTGGCAGGCCAGGCGGCGATCGACCCCAAGAACGGAACGCGGACCTGCGAGGACAGCTGGTGCGAGTTGCGCTCGCTGTGCCGAATACGCGAACTGGAACGAATCGACACGGTGGATGCGCCATGAGCCAGCCGTCCGATCTCAGGCAGCGGGAACAGGGTATCGACCCCAACCGCTCGTTCATCGTCCAGGCCCCGGCCGGCTCCGGAAAAACGGAACTGCTCACGCAGCGCATGCTGATGCTGCTGGCCCACGTCGAAAACCCGGAAGAAGCCGTCGCCATCACCTTCACCCGCAAGGCCGCCGCCGAGATGGCGCACCGCTTGCTGGATCGCCTCAATTCGGCCCGGCACAACCCCGCCGGCGATGGGCTGGAGCCCTACCTCGCAACCAGCCACCGGCTGGCCCTGAAAGTGCTTGAAAACGACGAAAGGCGCGGCTGGCAGCTGCTGGACCAGCCCAGCCGGCTGCGTATTCGCACCATCGACAGCCTGTGCAGCGACCTGGCCCGCCAGTTGCCGATTCTTTCGGGGCTCAGCGCCGGCCAGCAGATCGCCGAGGATCCGCAACCGCTCTACCTGCAGGCCGCCACCCGCACGATGGCTGCCATCGAGGACGCAAGCGACGATCGCCACGAAGACGTGGCCCGCATTCTCGACCGCTACGATAACCAGTACGACCGCCTGGTCGAACTGCTGACCGGGATGCTCGGTCAGCGCGACCAGTGGCAGACGCAGCTGGCGAAACTGCGGGTCGGCGAAAATTTCGACCGCGCTGCCCTGGAAGACACGCTGCGGGACCTGGTCCAGCGGGAGCTGGCCGAAATCGTCGCAGAAATCCCTGAATCCCTGTGGGACGGCCTGGCGCCGACCCTGGCCTATGCGGCGGACAACAGCCCGGCGGACGCCGAAGCGCTCTCCGCGCTGCTCGAGGCGGGCGCCCGGGAAGACGGCAGCATTCGCTTGCCGGCCAGCGCGGACGGACTGGAACACTGGATTACGCTGGTACGCCGGCTGTTGACGGCGGATGGCAAAAACATTCGCAAGGCGCCCGATGCAAAGGCCGGGTTCCCGGCCCCCAGCGGCGCGAAAGGCGAGGAGCGCGCCCGGCGCCAGTATTGGAAAGACGACTTTAGCGCGCGCCTCGATATGCTGCGCGAACGCAATGGCCTGTGCGAGCGCCTGGCCACCATATTGAGCCTGCCGCGCCCGGAATACGACGACGAGGCCTGGGCTTCACTGCAGTCGCTGATGCACATCCTGACGCGCAGCCAGCAGGAATGGCTGCTCGTGATGGCGGAAAGCGGCAACGCCGATTTCATCGAGATCGCCGCGCGCGCGCTGCTCGCCCTGGGCGGGGAAGGCGAACCCAGCGAATTCGCCCTGCGGCTCGACTACCGAATCCGCCACCTGCTGGTGGACGAGTTCCAGGATACCTCGCACAGCCAGATCCGGCTGCTGGAACGGCTGACCGAGGGCTGGACGGCCGGCGACGGCCGCACCCTGTTCCTGGTCGGCGACCCGATGCAGTCCATTTACCGTTTTCGAAAGGCCGAGGTCAGCCTGTTCATCAAGATTTTCGAAAGCCGCCGGTTCGGGCAGCTGGCGTTGGAACCCCTGCAGCTGCGCGTGAACTTCCGCTCGACGGCAAACATGGTCGAATGGGTCAACTCGGTGTTTCCGAGGGTCCTGCCCGGTGAAAACGACGCGGTCAAGAGCGCGGTGGCCTACAGCCCGGCCACGGCGCGCCCCGGCGCGCCGCTATCCGGAGTCGTGCGGACCAGCCTGTCCTGCCGAAAAGACGACCTGGCCGAGGCCGAGCGGGTCGTTGATGTCATCAGGGCCCGCGACCCGAAAAAGAAAACGGCAATCCTGGTGCGCTCCCGCAAACATGCGGCCGCCATCCTTGCGCGGCTCGATGAGCTCAAGCAGCACGATGCGCATTTTCGCTACAGCGCGGTGGACTTCTACCCGCTGACGGAAAGCCCGCTGATCCAGGACCTGGTTTCACTGACACTGGCGCTGCTGCAGCCGGTCGACCGCCTGGCCTGGCTGTCGGTGCTGCGCGCCCCCTTTGTCGGGCTCGACCTTGCGGACCTCGATGCGCTGGCGGGCGGCGCCTCGGCGCCGTCGGTACCGGAAGCCATCGAAACCCGTTTCGACCGCCTCGGCGAATCCGGCCAGGCGCGCCTGCGCCGTGTTTCACCCGCACTGCAAGAAGCCATGCGCCTGCGCGGGCGGGCGCCGATCCGGGAGGTGGTGGAATCCGCGTGGCAGCAGCTGGGCGGGCCGGCCAGCGTTGAAAACGAGAGTGAACTGCAGGACGCCGCAACGTTTTTCGACCGCCTCGAAGCGCTCGAACGAGGCGGCCATGCCATCGATCGCGGCAGCCTGGAAAAACAGCTCGAAAACCTCTGGGCGGAGCCCGACGCGCAGGCCGGGGACCGCCTCCAGGTAATGACCATCTATTCCGCCAAGGGCCTTGAGTTCGACACCGTGATTCTGCCCGGCCTGAACAAGGGCACCGGCAGCGACGGAGCCAAGCTGATGCACTGGTTCGAACTGGCCGAGCAGGACCGCATCGTCTTTTCCCCCATGCGCAATGTCGAGGAAAAAGAAACAGCAAAACGCGAAGGCGACCTGGTCCGCTTCATATCCGGCGTCGAACGGGAACGGCAGAGGCTGGAAAACGGCAGGCTGCTGTACGTCGCGGCCACGCGGGCCATAAGCAACCTGTACCTGTTCGCCGATGTCCCGCCCGACAGCAAAGGGGAGTTCAAACCGGCCCCGGCGACGCTGCTGGCCGAGCTCTGGCCCGCCCTGCCCGCGGAGGCGCTCGACCAACTCGAACGGCAGCTCGCCGACCTGGAGGAAACACCCGGCGACCAATCGCCATGGGTCATTGCCCAACGCTACCGCCGGCTGGACACGGACTGGGCGCCACCTGCGCCTGCCGAGCCCCTGCCCATGGAACAGCCGGAATTGCCCGAGCCCCCCGATTACATTCCGTTCCGCTGGGCCGGCGAAGACGCACGCCTGGCCGGTGACCTGGTTCACCGAATCTTGCAGTTGATCGCGGAAGAGGGCAGCGCAGCCTGGCGGCAAAAAGGCGGTTTTACCAAGAACGGGAAGTGGTGCCGTCAACAGCTCCAGTCCGGCGGTATTCGCGGAACGAGGGCGGACAGGATCCTGCAGCGTATCGAGCGGGCGGTCAACGTGGCCCTCGAATCGAAAACCGGGCGCTGGCTGCTGGCCGACCACCAGGAAGCCGACTGCGAGTACGCCCTCACGGCGGTGCTCGAAGGACGCCCGGTCAACCTGGTGCTTGACCGGACCTTCGTGCACGGGGGAGAACGCTGGATCATCGATTACAAGACGTCCGATCACGAGGGCGGCAGCCTGGAGGATTTCCTCAAGAGTGAGGCGGACCGCTATCGAGAGCAACTGGAACGGTACCGGCGAGCCATGGCGCTCAACGAAAAACGGCCGATACGGACCGCGCTGTACTTCCCGCTGCTGGACCACTTCCTGGAGATCTGAAACCGGCGCCCAGGCCGGATCGCTTACCTCAGCTGGGAATCCTTGCTGCCGCGCCGGTTGTAGCCGGCCTCGACCGCCTGTTCGCGGTCCGCCGCTTCCTGGCAGGTGACGCACAGCCGCGCGCCCGGCAGCGCCTTGCGCCGGGCTTCCGGAATCCGCTCACCGCATTCCGCGCAGTGTTCCCGCCCGGGGCCGCTGGGCAGCTTGCTGCGCGCGCGCCTGATCCCGTCTTCGACGCTGGCGTCGATCTGTTCCTGCACGGCGCCGTCTTTGGCAAAACCGCCCGCCATCAGGAACCGCCCCCGGTATCGTCCAGGCCCGGAACGATCGGCCGCGGCGGCTTGATCGTGCTGGGCGGCCTGATCGGATCACCGGGGCCGGGCGGTGGGCGCTCGATCGGCGGCAACGGCTGCACCGGACGGATGGGCGGAATGTAGTAAGCGGGGTAACTCCGGTTTCGATATTCGTATTCACGCCTGCGGGCTTCCGCCTCGGCCGCCTGGCGCGCCTGCCAGCGCTGCTGCTCCAGGCGCTCTTCGCGCTTCTGCTCCATTTCCTCGCGCAGGGACTGCATGCGTTCCTGCTGTTCCTTGACGTTGTAAATGTCCGCTTCAGGATCAAAGTCCGAGGGCCGGTTATCGGACAGCGCCATGCGGTCGACGTCCGCTTCCGGCGCTTTCGGCGCGGTCTGGCTGAAATGCACGACACCGTTTTCGTCCGTCCAGCGATAGATTTCCGTGGCGCCGGCAGAGCTGCCCAGTAAAGCAGCAAGCACCAGTGAAAAAACCATTGAAATGTATCGCCGGGGTCGGTCCATACCGACCATTATAGGAGTTCAGCCGCCGGGGCCCAAAGTGAAGGGATTCAGCGCGGCGACCCCGCAGCCGGACCAGGCATGTGCGCGTCGCGTCACCAGCGTCAGGTCATGAATGCGCGCGGTAGCCGCGATCTGGCGATCCAGCGTGTCGAAGTCCCGGGGCAGGCGTAATGCACCCCAGAGCTGCGCGGCCTCGCTGTCAAAGCCCAGGACATGGTCCGGGTACTCCTCCAGGATGCGCTCCAGCCAGCGTTCCATGCGCACAGCCTCGCTGCTTTCCCCCCGGGCTCGTATCCGTTCGATGCCGCGCCGAAACTCTCCGATCGTGACGACCGACAGGTAGAGCAGCTCGCGGCTGCTGGCCGCGTTGCGAAGAAATTCCCTGACACCCGGGTTTGCTCTCGACTGTTTCCGCGCCTCGTTCAGGACGTCGGTGTCGACCAGGTACATGGTTTAAGCCTTGCCGCTCTCCTTGCGCGTGAAATCCTCGTCCTTGCCGACATTCGGCAGGGTGGCGACGGCTTCGGCAAACGTCATGCGGGACGGGTGTATCAGCACCGATTCCAGCAGCAGGCGATGCTCGGCCTCGGCGCTGCGCCCGTGCCGGGCGGCGCGCTGCTTCAATGCCGCGACGATGCGCGGACTCAGGTTGCGAACGATCAGGTTGGCCATGATGCCTCCGGGGTGAACGGCTGATGAAGTGATATCAATGATATCATTTTTTATCATACGATCAATATCCGTTATGCTACGCAGCACTTCAGGCAGGCAAGCGGCCCCCATGGAAATCGTCATCGCATCTCAAAACCCGGTAAAGCGGGCTGCAGCGCAGGACGCGTTCGAAGCCCGGTTTTCGCAGGAAAAGCTGGTTTTTACACCGGTTTCCGTTGTTTCGGGCGTAGACGACCAGCCTTTTTCAGATGCAACCACCCGCGAAGGCGCATGGAACCGGGTCCAGGGCGCCGCCGAGACCAGGCCGGAGGCGGATTTCTGGGTGGGATTCGAGGGCGGCGTGGACCTCGTCGACGGCGCGATGGTAACGTTCGCCTGGGTCGCGGTTCGGGCCGCGAACGGACGCGGCGGCAGCGCCCGAACGGTCACGCTGCCCCTGCCCCCCGCGGTACAGGAGCTGGTCCTGGCCGGCATGGAGCTGGGCGAGGCCAACGATCGCGTGTTCGGGACTTCGGGCAGCAAGCACGCCGGCGGGGCTTTCGGCCTGTTGACCGACGACCGCCTGACGCGGCGCAGCGTTTACGCCGAGACCCTGACGGTGGCGCTGATCCCGATCGTCAACGATCTTTATCGCTAGCCATGGTCGCGATTTTAGGGAGTTTTGAATGAAAGGAATGGTTTTCAAGGGACTGATGGCGGCCTTGCTGGTGCTCGGCCTGAGCACGTCACTGCAGGCCTCGCGTTTCGCCAGCCTGGACGGCAGCCCCGGCCTGCGCTCAGCGTCGGCCATGGTGGTGAGCGACGACGGCACGGTCATTTACGGCAAGGATGAAAACACGGTTCGCCCGATTGCATCCATCACCAAGCTGATGACCGCGATGGTCATCATCGATTCGGGTGTCGACCTGTCCGAAAAAATAACCGTGACCAGGGCCGACCGCGACCTGGTACAGCTCACCGGCTCGAGGCTGGAATACGGCGCCGCGCTCAGCCGCGAACAGATGCTCATGCTGGCGGTGATGGCCTCGGAGAATCGCGCCGCGACCGCGCTCGGAAGAACCTTTCCCGGCGGCATGAAGGCCTTTGTCGCGCAAATGAACCAAAAGGCGAAGCAGCTCGGAATGCATGATTCCCATTTCGCCGATCCCGCGGGCCTGATGGTGGAAAACCGGTCGACGGCGGCCGACCTCGTGAAGATGGTGGAGGCCGCCCACGAATATCCGCTGATCCGCAAGGCCAGCACGACGACGCGACTCGAGGTCCGCCCCTACGCAAAAAGAGGCCCGCTGGTTTACGGCAATACGAACCGCCTGCTGAAGAACCGGAACTGGTCCATCGACGTCAGCAAAACCGGTTACATCATGGAGGCGGGGCGCTGCCTGGTGATGCGCGCCACGATCGAAGGCGAGCGGGTTTCCATCGTGTTCCTGAACTCCTACGGCAAGCTGACCCCGTTCGGCGACTCCAACCGCCTGCGCAAGTGGATGCTGGCGCGCGGCTAACAAAGGACCGGGACCATGCAATACATCCGACTGGGTCAAAGCGAATTGAAAGCTTCGCGTCTCGTTTACGGCTGCATGCGCATTGCCGGCGACGGTTCCGCTGCGGACCGCGCGCGGGGCAAGCGCGCACTGAGCGCCGCGTTCGAGGCCGGCTACAACCTCTTTGACCACGCCGACATCTATGGGCGCGGCGACTGCGAATCGCTGTTCGGGGAGTGGCTGCGTGAATCACCCGGGCGGCGTGACGAGGTCATCATCAGCAGCAAGTGCGGCATCCGCCGGCAGGACGAGCCCGATGCCGGTGACCCCGGGCGCTACGATTTTTCATTCCAGTACATCGTCGACAGCGTCGAGGGTTCGCTGCAGCGGCTCGGCATCGACTGCCTCGACCTGCTGCTGCTGCACCGCCCGGACTACCTGTTCAACGCGGCGGAGGTGGCCACCGCCTTCGAGACCCTGCACGAAAACGGCAAGGTCCGCCATTTTGGCGTCAGCAATTTTCGCCCGTCGCAGCTGAGCCTGCTGCAGTCGCAATGCACGCGCCCGCTGCTCGTCAACCAGGTGGAGATCAACATTCACGCCATCGACGCGCTGCGCGACGGAACGTTGGACCAGTGCCAGCAGAACCGGATCACGCCGCAGGCCTGGTGCCCGCTGGGCGGCGTCGCCTATCGCGCATGGGGGAATACATTCCTGGCCGGGGACGAGGCGCGCATCGAGGCCGAACTGGACCGGCAGGCGGCAAGCTACGACGTCGAGAAATGGGTGTTGATACTGGCCTGGCTTCTGAAACACCCGTCGGGTATCCAGCCATTGATCGGCTCGACCCGGCCGGAGCGCATCGCCGCGGCGAAAAAAGCGCTGAAAATCGACTACCGGCGTGAAGACTGGTACCGGCTGCTGGAAGCCCGCAACGGCCAGCCCGTGCCCTGAAATTTATTGATCTTCGGGGCAGGGTCCCGGGCTGCAAACGCTGACCGAGTCGGAATTCACGGCAAGCGCGATCAGGGCAATGAACCCGATGACGCCCAGGACCCAGGTCACGGTTTCCTCGCCGGAATTTGAATTAGGGTTCTCGACTTTCAGGCTTTCCATGTCGGCGAAGCGGTAAAAAGCCTCGCCGTTGCCGATCCCCTGGTCATTCATCTCGGTCACCCGGAACTTCGCCCGTTCACCGTCGAGCATCCGCACATCCACCAGGCGCCCGTATTCGACCCCGCGGGCGTTGGACGTCTGTACCGCGCGCTGCAGGTCGACGGCCTGCATGGAACTGCAGGCCGCCAGGTTGAACACCAGCAGGCAGAGCAGGTAGCGGCTGAGCGTTTGCATCATGCCGGTCATGATACCGGCAGGCTGCCTTGCCCCGCTACCAGGCCTCGAAGAAGCCGCCGTCGGCGAAATCCCAGATCAGGTATACGTAGGCTCGCCAGTCGTAACGGTCGCGTTCGTTCAGCGGCAGTTCCACGCCGACATTGAGGGCGACATGCCCGCGCTTCGATATGCCGAAACGCGCCTGCGGCAGGATCGACCACTGCACGGAATCCTCGCCGGACGCAGTCTCGAAAGGCACTTCCGCAACCATTTCCAGCGCCGGGAACACGCTGCGCGGCCACGGCGTGTGCACCCAGTGCACGATGCCGGCGAACTCCGCGCTGCCGTGGTCGGAATCTTCCAGGTCCATCTTGAGCCGCGCGCTTCCCTGGAAAATCCACTCGTCGTTGATGATCTTGCCCATCGCCAGGTAGGGCAGGAACTCCCAGTGTTCATCACTGTTCAGCGGCACGCCCGCCTGCACGCCCAGCGTGTAAATCGAGCCCCTTTGCTTGTCGTGGCTCAGCACGTACTTGAACCCGGGTTCGAAGTGACCGAACTCACCGTCCCCGCCCTGGTAGGTATGGTTCACCTCGAGGATGCCCTGCCAGCGCTGGCCGATGCGGAACTCGTATTCCAGCGTGTTCTTCCAGGCATTGTCGCCTTCCTGGTCGGTGTAGCGCTGCTTCCACACCCACTCGTCCTCGGGGAACGCTTTCTTGGTGCGGATCGGCAGGAACAGGTTCAGCGAGCCGTCGGGGTAGTCGTGCTCACCGCCCAGCGTCTTGACGTAAGCCAGCACGTTCTCGATGTCCTCGGTGCTCAGGGTCTCGCCGAAGGCCGGCATCATTTCCGAAAAGCCGAGGGCCGCGCCGCCGTGCGTGACGACCAGCGTCCACTCGCCTTCACCCTCACGGCTGTTGAACAGGGTGTCGGAAAAGTCCGCGGGCACGACGCCCAGGCCCTTGACGACCGGGGAGTCCGGGTCCGGCCAGCCGTTGACGCCGTGGCAGGTTGCACAGTTGGCGGCGAAGACCTCCGAGCCGCGGTCGAGGTCAGCGGCGGAAACGGCGGTTGAAAACCCCGTTCCAGCCATCAGAAGAGTTGCTGCCGCCAGTAACCGAAAGTGCCGTTCCATCAGGGTTTCCTTCGCTTATATCAGGAATCCCTTATATTACGCTCTTCCGTTTACAACCATCCGAACATGGATCAATTGATCACGGCATCCCGGTATGGGCTGACCATGTCGCGCACCCGCACCGGCGCTTCACGTGCGCTGACACGTTCGTACCACTGCTCGACCCGCGGAAAATCCGACAGCTCGAAGCCCACCACCGACGCCTGTTCCAGGTACGCAAGGGCGAACGGTTCGGCAATGGAAAAGGTGTCGTTCGCCAGCCACTCCGAGGCCTGCAGGGCGCGTTCCACCGCTTTCAGGGCGGCGGTCGCGTAGCGGACCGACTCGGCACAGGATTTTTCGTCCGTCTTACCCAGGCCGGCGGCGGGTTTCATTTTCTTTTCCCAGTAAAGCTGGGTCAGCCAACGGCCCGGATGATTGCTGAAATACGTCATCCACTGGTCGACCACGGCCCGCTGCATGCGGTCCGCCGGGTACAGCGGCGACTGCTGCTCACCGGCGACGAAGCGGCAGATGGCGCCCGACTCGAACAGGTAACGCCCGTCGTATTCCAGCAGCGGGACCTTGCCCGTCGGCGTCATGACGCGGAATTCTTCCGTCCGGTTCTCGCCCCTGAGCAGGTCGACGAAACGGTACTCGTACTCGGCACCGATCTCTTCGAGCACGTAGAGCGTCTTGAGCGTGTTCTGGGTGAAAAAACCGTGCAATCGAAACATGGTGAAGCTCCTAGGGATAATGCACCGCCAGCCAGACGGTTGCCTCTTTGTCGTCGGTCCAGGCGACGCGGTGACGGCGGTGGGCGGGTATGTTCAGCCAATCACCCGCGGCCAGGGATACCACTTCGCCGTCGTCGAACTCGAGCCGTGCGCCGCCTTTGAGCAGAACGACGAATTCGCCGTGCGCCTGGTCGTACCAGCCTTCCGCCGGCGAGCGGTGCCCGCGGGAAATGATCCGTTCGATACGGGTGCCTTCAGAGGACAGGAGGGTCTCGAAAAATTCTTCATCGAGATCCGCCGGAATGTTACTGAGCAGGTTGTTCATGTCACAATTATCGCCTTCGTTCAACAGGCCCACTATTATTACGCATGGCGAACCCGAAATTCAGAAAACTGATTCGACGCGTCAACTGGTACCCGCCCTATCTTGGCATGGGCGTGCACGTGAAATCCGTGAACGACGAGCACACGCGTTTCGTGGTTGAACTGCGGCAGCGCTGGTACAACCGCAACCTGTTCGGCACTCATTTCGGCGGCAGCCTGTACGCCATGGCGGACCCTTTCTACGTTTTCATCGTGATGATGAACCTCGGCCGCGACTACATCGTCTGGGACAAGTCCGCCGGCATCGATTTCCTCAAGCCCGCCAGCGGCACCATTACGGGTGTGTTCGAAGTGGACCGGGAAACGCTGGACACCATTCGCCGCGAAGTCGACGCGTCGGGCAAGAACACCTTTCACTTCCAGGCCGCGCTGAAAGACGAACGGGGCGTCAGCGTGGCCCGGGTCAGAAAGGAAATTTACGTCCGGGCGAAAACAACCGCTTCCAACGCCTGAAAAAGCACTTCAGGGGCGTTTCACCGTTTCCGTCATGAAATCTTGCGGCACAGCCGTGCAGGCAGCCGCTCCCGTTTGCATGAAATTTTCTTTTCATCTATTATTCGGTTATGAAAGGAAAGGCGTCAAAACCAATCCTGAAAGCCGTTGATTCAACGACCTACGGCTCCCTGAGGGACCGGCTGCTCACCCATGTCAACCAGCTGTCGCGCCAACAGCGCCTGATCGCCGAATATCTGCTCGACAACCTTCACGAAGTACCGTTCCTGTCCGTACCGCAGCTGGCCCAGCGTTCCGGCGCATCCGAGGCAACAGTCGTTCGTCTGTGCCAGAGCATCGGTTTCAACGGCTTCAGCGACATGAAAATGGCCGTCGTCGAAATCCTGCGCGAGGAACTCAATGCTCCGCCCCCCGGCGGCAACGCCGATTCCATCGACGCCCCCGAGGAAAACGTGCTCGAGGCGGTTGCCGAACTGGAGCGGCACAACATCAGCGCGACGCTGCAGGGCATCGATCGCGAAGCGTTCAACCGCGTCGCAGCCACGCTTTACGAGGCGGATCATATTTTCACGTTCGGGCTCGGAATATCCGCCCACCTGGCCGAACTGGCGGCCTACCTGTTTACGGAACACGGCCTCAGGTCGAACAGTTTCGGCACCCACTTCACATCGCCCCGTGAGCAGCTGGTCACCATGCGCTCGAGCGACGTGCTCGTGGCGTTTTCGTTTCCTCCCTACTCGCGGCAGACCCTCCAGGTGCTCACAGAAGCGGCCAGGCGCGGCATGAAAACCGTTGTCATCACCGATCGCCTGAGCGCACCTGCCGTTCCTGCCGCGGATGATGCGCTGATCGTTTCCACCCACGGCATGACGTTCACCAACGCAACGTCCTCCACCAACGTGGTTCTGAACGCGCTGATCGTGGAGATCGCTTCCAGTCACCGGGGTGACACCGTTGACGCGCTCTCCCGGATCAACCGCATCCTGCAGGACCGCAGCGAGGTGGTCGACAATGAATGAGCAGGCGCCCAGCGGACTGTCCGCGCGCCTGCCCGATACGCTGCTGCTGATCGCGGCGATCGGTTTCCTGGTGTTCGTCCTCGGCTTCCTGGTAACCCCCGGCCTGTTCGAGACCATGGAAGTGACCCGGTCCGACGGCGGCACGCAGACCCTCGTCGACCCGGAGAGCTTCCACTACGCCGAGGACGCCGCTGCTCCGTCCCTGTTCACCACGGAGGCCGGCGGCCGCGGCCTGTTCAACGCGGTCTACGAAGGCCTGGTGACCGGTTCGCGCAGCGGCGGCGCGGTCGGCATTATCGCCCTGATCCTGCTGACCGGCGGCGCCTTCGGCATCGTCATGGCGACCGGCTCCATCGACCGCGCCCTGCGCCGCGTCATCTCGAATGACCATGCCGATGCCCGCCTGCTGCTGGCCGGGCTGTTTTTCCTGTTTTCGCTGGGCGGGGCGGTATTCGGCATGGGCGAAGAGGTCATTCCCTTCGTGCTGATGCTGGTGCCGGTCATGTCACGCCTGGGCTATGACCGGGTAACCGTGGTCCTGGTCACGCTGGCCGCCACCCAGGTCGGCTTCGCCACGTCCTGGATGAACCCGTTCAGCATCGCCATCGCCCAGGGTATCGCCGACCTGCCGCTGCTCAGCGGCATGCCCCTGCGTATTTTCATGTGGAGCGTGTTCACGCTGTTCGGAATGGTGTTCACGGCAATTTATGCGAGCCGCCACCGTATCGTGCCGGACAGCAGCGAAGCGTCCGTCGTGGACGAGAAGCCCGTGCTTTCGACGGGTGACTGGCTGGTGCTGGCTGCGCTGGCCGCGACCGTGGCCTGGATCATCTGGGGCGTTGTCAGCGCCGGTTATTACCTGCCCGAAATTGCCACCCAGTTCGTCGTGCTCGGCATCGCCTGCGCGTTCATCGGGCGCGTCTTTCGCCTCAACGGCATGACCGGCAACGCCGCGGCGGCTTCTTTTCGGGAAGGCGCCCAGGCCCTGGTGCCCGCGGCGCTGATCATCGGGGCCGCCCGCGGCATCGTCTACCTGATGGGTGGCGACGATCCGAATGCTCCCAGCCTGCTGAACACTTTCCTGTTTTTCGGCAGCGAATCACTCGGCGGGCTGCCCTCCTGGTTCGCCGCCTGGCTGATGCTGGTCGGCCAGGGCGTATTCAATTTCTTTGTCACCTCAGGCTCCGGCCAGGCAGCCCTGACCATGCCCATCATGGCTCCGCTGGCCGACATGATCGGCGTGACGCGCCAGGTCGCCGTGCTCGCCTTCCAGCTGGGTGACGGCCTGACCAACATCCTGGTCCCGACCTCGGCCGTACTGATGGGCGCGCTGGGCGCCGCGCGCGTCGAGTGGCTGACCTGGGTGCGCGCCATTGGCTGGTTTTTCGCCGGCCTGGCCGCGCTGGCCAGCATCTTCGTGATCGCCGCCGTGCTGGCGGGTTTCAGTTGAGGCCACTGCCATGTTGACGCTGATTCGAAAGGCGCACTTGATCGACCCGGAACCGCTCGGTTTCCACGACGTGCTGATCGCCGGTTCGCGTATTGCCCGCGTGGCACCGCAAATTGATCTTTCCGGCAGCGACGTGAATATCATCGAGGCCGAAGGTCGCTGGCTGCTGCCGGGCTTCGTCGACGTGCTGACGCACCCCTGCGGCGGCGGCGGCGAGGGCGGCTTTGGCAACCGTACCGCCGAACTCGAGGCCGCCGACTTCCTGCGCGCCGGTATCACCACGCCGGTAGGCGCCCTCGGCACCGACTCGATCACCCGCCGGCTCGAGGTGCTTTACGGCCAGGTCATGAAGCTGCGCGCACATGGCCTCTCGGCCCTGATGTACAGCGGGTCCTACCGCGTGCCCGTGGCCACGCTGACCGGTGACGTCGCCCGTGACCTGGTCCTGGTCGAACCGGTCGTCGGTCTGGGCGAGCTCGCGATCGCGGACCACCGGTCCTCGCACCCGACAGCGGCTGAATTGCTGCGCATCGCATCGGATGTGCACCTGGGCGGGACCCTGAGCGGAAAGGGCGGAACCCTGTTTTTGCACGTCGGCGACGCCCGGCCTGGCCTGGAGCCGATCGAGATCGCGCTGGAACAGAGCGAGCTGCCGCGCCGGCTGTTTTACCCCACGCACTGCAACCGCCGCGCCGGCTTGCTGGAGCAATCCATCGAGCATGTGAAACACGGCGGTTTCGCCGATTTCACCGTATCCACGACCCCCGAATTCATCGAGGCCGGCGAGGTGCCGGCGCTCGAGGCCCTGCGCAGCGCGATCGACGCCGGCGCTTCCGCGAAGCGGCTGACTTTTTCCTCCGATGCCGGTGGCTCGCTTCCGCATTATGTCGGCGGCGAGCTCACCGGGCTCAGGCCGGCGCGCCCGGACAGCCTGCTGGATCTGCTGCGCAGCGCAAGCGGCAACGAATCACATCCCCCGGCGGATATCGTTGCCGCCATGACACGCAACCCCGCCAGCGCGCTGAAACTGCCGCGCAAAGGGTGCATTGAACCCGGCGCCGATGCCGATCTGCTGCTGATGGACCCGGCCGGCGCGCAATTGAATGACGTTTTCTCACTGGGCCAGCGGCTCATGAAAGACGGAAACGTCAACATCCCCATGAAACAGGCTCACGAAGAACCGAGGAGTTAACTATGAACACCACCGAACGCACGGTTACAAGGAAAAAGCTGGCGGCTGCCTGCGCGCTCGCCCTGGCAGCCGGCGCTGCGCCCTGGACCCTGTTCGCCCAGGAAACGGACACCGAGGCAGATGATTCCTTTGTCATGGAGGAGGTCATGGTCACCGGCACCCGCATCAAGGGGCTGGACATGAAGGGCGCGGCCCAGGCGGTGCAGGTCAACCAGCGCGACATCCTGGAATCGGGGGCCGAGAACATCGGCCAGCTGATGCAGGACCTGACGGTGACCGGCGGCGGTCTCGGCACCTTTACCACCTCCACAGCGGGTCCCCTGTCCAGCGAGACACCGGTAGGCTCATCGGCCGTGTCCCTGCGCGGATTGGGCACGGGCTCGACCCTGACACTGATCAACGGGCGGCGCGCCTCGGTGGCTTCCTTTGCCCGGGGCCAGGCGTCGTTCATCGACGTGAATTCAATCCCCACGTCCGCGGTCGAACGCGTCGAAATCCTGCTCAGCGGCGCTTCGGCCTCCTACGGCGCCGACGCGGTGGCCGGCGTGGTCAACTACGTGTTGCGCGAGGATTTCGAAGGTCTCGAGGTCTCGGCATCCTACGGCGACTCGAGCGCCAGCTCGGACAACAGCAGGACCAATCTCAACCTGCTGTGGGGCTGGGGCAACGACCGCCACCACGTGATGGCGCTTGTCGATTATTACCAGCGCGATCCGCTCTACGACCGCGACCGCAAGATTTCCGCGGAATCGATCCGGCCCAGCCAGCAAGGTTTCTATCCCTCGTTCAACGACCTCTACTGGATGTATTACGACCAGACCGAGGAACCGCAGGACGGCGGCTGCCCCGCCGACGATTTCGGTTTCGGCAACCTCGGCGAGTACTGCGAGGTCAACACCAATGCCTACACCTCGGTGCTCGACGAATACGACAGCCTCGGCGGCATGGTCACCTACCGTTTCGACATCAGCGACAACCTGACCTGGTACAACGAGCTGATCTACCAGGAAACCGATGCCGACGGCACCAGCTCGCCGGCCAACTTCTCTCGGGCGCCGTTCGATCCGGAAAGCCCGCTCTGGCCCGAAGCCCTGAAAGCCAGCATGGTCGAGGAAGGCAGCTTTGAAGGGTTGGAGCGCTGGGAAGATTTTTACGGCTATCCGATTTACGCCTGGGGCAAACTGCCCGAACCGCGCGCCGTCAACGTGACCTCCGAGTCGATGCGATTCGTCTCCGGTTTCGACTGGAACATCAGCGACGACTGGAACCTCGACACGGCTCTGACCTACGGCCGCAACGAGTCCGAGCAGTACGGCATCAGCGGCCTGGTCATCGCAGAAGCCTTCTACAACGCCAGCCTGGGCAATATCTGTACCGATGGATCCCTGGTGGATCGCTGGGAACTCGATCTCGTCCGTCCCGACGCGTACTACATCGGCGAAACCTGCGAAGACCTCGGCAAGACCACGCTGTGGTACAACCCCTTCGGCGGGCAGGAAAGCCAGGCCGAGGGCATCGATGAACTGATCCGCACCGACGCCCGCCGCGCCGGCAAGTCCGAACTGTGGGCCATCGACGCGACGGCATCGGGGCCGCTGTTCGAGTTCCGCGGCTACACCGTGCAATCGGCCTTTGGTGTCGAATGGCGCAACGAGTCGGTTCGCGACGTGCCGTCCGGCGTTGCCGTGGCGACCACCTTCAACCCCGAGCCGATCCTCGGCTTCAGCTCCACCTCGGCTGACGCCGAACGCGATCAATATGCCGCTTTCGTCGAGCTGTTCTGGCCGCTGAGCGACAACTTCGATGTCCAGCTGGCCGGCCGCTACGACCATTACGACAGCTTCGGCGGCGACTTCAACCCGAAAGTGGCCTTCCGCTGGAGCCCGGTCGACAGCCTGATTCTGCGCGGCAACTATTCCACCTCCTTCCGCGCGCCTTCGCTGGCGCAGGTTGGCGCCGGCACGCTGCTCAGCTCTTACCGGGTCGACTGCGCCGCGACGCCCGGAGCCTGCGATGGCGATGCGATGGCCGACGGCGAAGCGCTGCTGTCCGAGGACGTGGCCAACGATAACCTCGAACCAGAGACCGCCGATACCTGGGGCATCGGCCTGCTGTGGACACCCACGGAAAATATCGACGTCACGGCCGATTACTGGACCATCAGTTACGAAAACGTGATCGGAATCGACGAGGACGATTTCATCCGGCGCGCGCTGGCCGGGGAATACGCCGTGGTCGGCGCCGGGGAGCTCCTGACCGGCACACCGGGACTGGAAGTCGTCAACGGCTTCGTTACCGACGCCCACTTCGAGCTCACGAACCTGGGATACCAGGACATCAGCGGTATCGACATGACCTATAGCCAGTACATCAACCTGGGTCCCGGCACGCTGTCCCTGCTGGCGGACGCCACCTACCTGATGGAGTACAAGCGCCAGTCGTCGCCGGCCTCCCCGGTGATCGACGAGGCCGGTGAGTACACCTATCCGCAATGGCTGGTCACCGCCCGCGTCCGCTATGACTGGAGTGACTGGTCCGCCTCCCTGAGGGCCCGCTATACCGACAGCTACAAGGACGATCCTGCGCCGCGCACGCTGGACGCGCTCGGCATACCGCGCGGCACCATCGTCACCGTGGACAGCTGGCTGGTCTGGGACCTGAACGTGGCGTATGACTTCACCGAGAACAGCTACCTGTCGCTGAACGTGCGCAACCTGCTTGACGAGGAGCCGCCCCTGGTGC
Source organism: Lysobacterales bacterium (assembly GCA_036351575.1). Taxonomy (GTDB): domain Bacteria; phylum Pseudomonadota; class Gammaproteobacteria; order Xanthomonadales; family SZUA-36; genus JABDPF01. Next base: position 28,846 of record JAZBPJ010000008.1, read on the forward strand.
TCGGCACCAGCGCGAACGTCGACCAGATCAACCACAGTTCGATGGGCCGTTTCTGGACCCTGCGCTACACGCACCGCTTCTGAAGCAACGTGCAGCAGATGAATCCGGGTTCACGGTTGCCGGCAAACACCCGGGCCACGCTGGTGGCCTGGGTGCTCTTTCTCGCGACTGCCGTGCCGCAGGCATGGGGTGATGGTTCCCTGCTGATCGTCGGCGGCGCCCTGCAAGAAGACAACGCGGCGGTGCACCGGGCGCTGGTCGACGCCATGCTGCCGGAAGGCAAAATGGTGATCATTCCGGCCGCCAGCGGCCGGCCCGC
>JAZBPJ010000009.1:0-11465 GCA_036351575.1 Lysobacterales bacterium
GCCCACGCGGCCGGAGCCAGGCCGCACAGCGCGGCGCTAATAACGACAGCTCTGATTCTCAACGGCTCAGCCTCCCTCGATTGCGGCGATTGGCACTTCCCAGACCTCGCCGTTGGCAAAATTAAGGATCCACGTGTCGTTCTCGAGCTTAGCCTGGACTTCGCGGTTGGTCGCATTGACGTAGTCGGTCATGAAGTTGATCGTGAACTGCTCACCCGACTGGTTCTGCACGACGATCGAGGCCTGCTGGTTCTCCATGCGCAGGATGCCGCCCGGGCAGGTGCCGAATTCGCTGTCGCCCGCCGCCTTGCAGCGGAACAGCGCCGTGGCGTCGTACTCATCGGTCGTGAACGGCCAGCTCGGGTCATTTTCATCCCTGGGTTCCAGTATTTTTGCGTTCCAGTAGACGAAAATGCTCTCGTCCGGAAAGCGGAAGATCAGGCCCTGGTCGCCCAGGCCGCTTTGGCGGTAGACCTTCCGTCCGTCCTGGTCCTGGAAATTACCCGGCACGTCGTCGACCGGCGACAAGTCATGCGTCACGCCGTCTGAGCGGTAGATCGTGATAAAGCCCTGACGTTGGGAAAAGGTGCAGGGAATCAGGGTGTCGGTATGATCTTCCCCCGCGGGATAAATTTCACAGGCTGCCTCGGCCGAGTCGGCCGGTGAGGTCAGGGGCCAGGCAAGCACCAGGGTGGCCGCCAGCAACAAAAACCGTTTCATGAATAAACACTCCTTCTGAATGTTGTCACATTGGATTGAGAAAAAACGTTTACACTCTAGCGTTTGAAAGTGCAAGCCCCGGGGCGATCCAAGGGCCATACCCGGCAGATTTTCCGGTGTAGTATTCTCGCCACGCGGACTGACAGGAACGGAGAGCAGACGATGGAAGCAGAACCCGCCACCGACGTTAACGCCTCGCGCGGCATCCTGGACCGGCTGCTGGGATTGTTCTCGGACGTCCGCCCGGGCGAAGGCGCGCGTGCGCTGCTGATGCTGCTGAACGTGTTTCTCATCCTGGTGGCCTACTACATCATCAAGACCGTGCGGGAGCCGCTGATCCTCGCCGCGGAAGTGCCCGGCTTTCTCAGGGCGCTGGGTATCACGGACGCAGCCGAGGTGAAAACCTACGCTGCGGCGGGCCAGGCGCTGGTGCTGATGGTTTTCGTGCCGGCCTACGGCTGGCTGTCTTCGCGGGTTTCCCGCATGAAGCTGATCGTCAGCGTGACCCTGTTCTTCGTTGCGAACATCCTGGTATTCGCTTTCGCGGTGCACGCCGGACTGCCCTTCGTGGGCGTCGTGTTTTACATCTGGGTCGGGTTTTTCAGCCTGTCGATCATCGCGCAGTTCTGGTCCTACGGAAACGACATCTACTCGAAAGAAGCCGGCAACCGGCTGTTCCCGGTCATCGGCCTCGGTGCGACCGCCGGCAGCCCGGTCGGCGCCTGGATCGCGGAATTGCTGTTCGAGGCCCAAATAAGCGAGCACCTGATGCTGTACCTGGCCGCCGCGCTGCTGTCGGCCACACTGCTTATCTACCTCGTTGTCAATCTGGGTATCCGCCGGCCGTCCGCCAGCGGCGAGGTCGCGGCGCCCGAGGAGCCGCTCGGCAAGGGCAACGCCTTCATGCTGGTGTTCAACAACCGTTACATCCTGCTCATCGCCGTACTGCTGATCACGCTGAACATCGTCAACACCATTGGAGAGTATGTGCTCAGTCACCTCGTCGTCGTCCACGCGGCGGAACTGGCCGCGGCCGACGCCGCTTTCGACGAGGGCGCCTGGATCGGTGCTTTTTACGGCAGCTACTTCTTCTGGGTGAACGTGATCGCCGTCGTCCTGCAGGCTTTTATCGCTTCGCGGCTGGTCAAGCGCTTCGGACTGGCCGGCGTGCTGTTCGCCCTTCCGGTGATCGCGCTGGGCGCTTACGGGCTCGTGGCGGTCGGCGCGACCCTGGCCGTCGTGCGCTGGGCCAAGACGGCCGAGAACTCGACCGACTACTCCTTGATGAATACCGCCAAGCAGCTCCTGTGGCTGCCGACCACGCGTGAAGAGAAGTACAAGGCCAAGCAGGCGGTGGACAGTTTCTTCGTCCGCATGGGCGACCTGCTGGCCGCCTTCATCGTGTTCGCCGGAACGGCCTGGCTGGCGCTGGACGCCAGCGCGTTTGCCCTGGTCAATGTCGGCCTTATCACCGTCTGGCTGGCGCTGGCCTGGCTGCTGGTCAGGCGCAACCGGCAGTTGGTCGCGGAATCGGAGGCCGCGTCCGAAGACTGACGCGGGGGCTTACTCGACGCCGTTGCGCTCCTTTATGATGTCGTGCATGGCGGTCCCAAGCGCCTGGTGGTCCTTGGCCGAGTTCTTGCGCAGCACGTTGGATATCACGACCACGATGTAATGCAGCTTTTTGCCTTCGACCTCCTGCTCGACGATGGCGACGGAGTTCATGTAGTTGACCCGGTTGCCCTTGTACTTGCCGCAGGAAAAACCTTCCTCTTCCTTGCAGCTGTAAAGCGAACCGGACTTGAAATACACGGCGGCTTCACGCAGCGCCGGTGAAGAGGCGTAACGGATGCGGTGCTCGGTCATGTAGATCAGGCGCTTGAGCTGCAGGCTGCTCCAGTCGTCGACCAGCTGTCCCTTTTCCATGCTCAGCACGAACTGCATGAGGCTGCGCGCGGTGGCGTAGCTGTTGCCGCCGCCATTGACGTTCTTCTTTCCCTGGCGCGTGAAAAAACTGCCCTGGCGGATCTGGTGCAGGTCGAGTCCGTTGCGGGTGAGAGGTTCCCAGAAGGTCTGCTTGTAGAGTGTCGTCAGCTCCGATGCGGGCGTATCCGCGAAAAACGCGCGAATCGTCTCCTCGGCAACCGGGTAAGCCTGTCCGAAACGGCGCAGCAGCATGGCGTCGCGCATGACCATTGCGGCCGCCGAGTTGGAACTCACAGAGAGCATCCAGTCCAGGTACTCCCACAATGAAGCCCGGTCACCGTCCTGGATCGTCCGGCGCGTCAGCGTGTTGGTTTCGACGTCAAAGAAACGAACCTTGTGGTGGTCGGTGTGGGCAAAATCGTCGGCCATGATCACGGTGTCGCGCAGGATTTCCTTGCGCTTCGCGGTGTCGTCCGGCCAGGCGTCGGCCAGCGCCTGGAACAGGCCCAGCGCGCCGACCAGCTTGCCGATGCTGCCGACGTTCTGCCGGTAATCCCCGCGGTGCTCGGCATAGACGGGTTGCGCCGGATCCGTCAGGTCCAGGACCGCGATGCCGTAGCTGCCTTCATCCTCGCCCAGCAACTCCCGGACGCGGGCGCTGAGGGCGGCGTCGGGTGCCGGGAGCTCCAGGTCCGGGTGGCCGCGCAGGCGCAGATCGACCGCGGCCGTGGGAAGCTGCGCGCCGGGGGGCTGGAAGCCGCCCTCGGCCAGGCCCTCGTTGGCCAGCCGCGCGCCCTCGACGCGCCGAATGCCGGTTTCCTCGTAGCCGTCCAGCGGGTAGGCGCCGGCAGCCAGGCTGAAAGCAGCGAGGCAGATACCGGCAAGGCACGTTTTCCATGTCGCATCAGGAAACATCATTCGGGTGCTCCATTCAGGTTCACGAGCACGTCGGACGTGTCTGCCGTCCGTGCTTCCATCCGCTGCAGGTAACCCGTGCCGCGGGCCGCCTTGCTGTCGAGGAAGGGCCGCAGCTGGAACAGGCGCAGTTCGCCGCCCAGGAAACCGAACTCGATATCCGCCGGCGCCGGGTTGCCTTCGTCGTCGGTGATCGGCGGAAAGGTTGTCGGCAGGCCCTTCGCGAACTCGATCAGCTGGGCGATTTCAGCGGGCTGCAGAACGCTGTCGCTGCCGCTGGACCGCAGGAACTGCAGGCCTCCGGCCGGATCGGGTACACGCCGCCAGGGCGCGGTTGCCGTCGCCAGAACGCGCGGCGGCGAGCCGTCCAGGGGAATGCGCAGCGACTCCGCCGCCTGGCCGTCGACTGCGCCGCCGAGTCCTTCGTTGACCGCGACCGAAATGACGTCCGGGGCGCCGGTGTCGATATCCTGCGTAACCAGCACGCCGGATTTGTCGGAGGCGACCGATTCGAGCAGCAGGATCGAGGTATAGACATGCTCCGGCGCGGTCATGTGCGACTGCCGCCAGGCAAAGGCGCGTGCAGTGAACGGGGAAGCCCATACCCGGGCAATGCTCTTCATGAGGTTATCCGCACCCACGACGTTGGGCAGGGTCAGGTTGAGGCCGGCGCCGGTAAAGCCGGCCAGGTCCTCGACGTTGGTATCGGAGCGTACGAACACGCCGGGCGGGTCTTCGTCGCCAAATGCCTCGCGCAGGGCTGCGTGCAACCCTTCGACGAAAGCCGAAGACGGTTTCGTATCCAGGATGATGTCATAAAGTTCCGCGCGAAATGCCTCGGTGCGCGCTGCACGTTCCGGATCACCCGCGGGCATGGCCTCGAGTTCGCGGTAGGTTTTTGCCATCCAGTCGAATACCGTTCCGCCGCCGGGATGCGGCTGCTCCAGGGCCTCCTGCCGGAACAGGCCGAAGGGGATCGCCACGCCCTGGGAAACGCGTCCGGGGTAGTGCGAACGCAGTTCGCCCAGCTTGGCGGCCTTGGGCCCGACCGTGCGGCCGGAATCCGAGGCGCGCAGGTCGTCCAGCGGCAGGAAACGGCGCACGGACAGGTCGAGCTTGTCGAGGTCCGGCCGGATCACCACGCCGCCTTCGCTGCTGGCCTCTTCGAACACCGTCGCCCATTCATCGTTCCAGGCCGAAAGTTCGACCAGCCCGGACGGGCTGACCGCAAGCACCACGCGCTCGCCGTCGTGCGCCTGCAGGCGTTCCACCATCGATCCGTCCACGGTCACGTTGGGAATGCCGAGGTTTCGGGCCAGCAGCTGCACGTGAGAGAGCGGGTTGCCCTCACCCTGGGTCAGGATGCCCGCCACGGGCGGAAGGTCGGAGACCGTCTCGGGAAGCAGGTAAATGCCGTCCGGCCGAAAGTTTTCGAGATCGGACAGGTCGGGCTCGACGTGCAGCACGCCGCTGGCCAGCCCCGGGTTGAGCGCCGTGAAACCGGTGCCAATCGTCTCGCCGAACAGGCGGTGCTTGACGCCCGCCAGCCGGTTGGCGTCACGCGACAGGCCATCAAGCAGCTGCGAGAAGAACAGCAGCGGGCTGCCGCGCAGCTGATCCTGGATGAACAGCATGGCCATCGGCTCGATTTCGGCCAGTTTCTCCATGGACCCGTAGAACGGCATGCGCAGCGCCTGCGTGCCCCAGCCGGGGACCCGGCCCAGGTAGGCGAGTTCCGCCTGGTAACGGCCCAGGGGAGCTTCCTCGCCGGCCAGCGCCTCCAGGCTGCGGTTCAGCTCGTCCAGCAGGCGCGCGTTGACCAGGCCGGTTCCATAGGCGGCCTTGCCGGCCGCGGCCAGGTAGTCCAGCTGTCCGCGCCTGGTGACAGGGTCTTTCATCTCGCGCAATTCGGCTGCGGCGCGGAAGTGTTCGCCCTCGGCGCGCAGGCTGAGGTCCAGCACGTCGAGCCGGGCGCCGGCCGAACCGATTTTCGGCAGTGCTCGCCGCAGGTCCGCGAGCAGCGCAGCTGTTACGGAAAATCGTCCTGATGCGGACGGATCGGCTTCCAGTTCATCGGCTGCGGACGTCAGCAGTTCCTGCAGCCAGGGTGCCGCCGTGTACTGTGCGGCATTGGCGCGCAACTCTTTCTGCAGCGGCGCGGCCTGGTAGACCCGGTCGATCTCGTCCGCCAGGGCGAGGTAGGGCGGCCGGTTTTCTTCCGGCAGGCCTGCCGCGTAGTCGCGCACGCGGGCGGCGTCGCCGGCCGCCGGCGCACCGTGAATCTTGGCGCGCAGGGGCTTGAAGCCGGCGTCGCGGTCGGACAGCGATGCCGACATCTGGCGTACTTTCTGAACCGACGCATTGTCGGCGCCGTGCGGCAGCATGCGAACCGCGGTGCGCAACAGGGCGAAACGGTGCTCGACCCAGTCCTCGGTGACGGCCAGGCGCCGCAGCAGTTTCCGGGCGCCCTCCCGTTCGTCTTCTTCCTGGATGGCGCCGCGGTAAAAAAGCGCGCGGCGGAAGATCCAGCCGTCGTCTGCGCCCACCAGGTAGCGCTCGATCAGGATTTGCGCCAGGTGTTCCGGCGCGCCGGGATCGGCAAGGAAGGCATCGACGTCGATGCCCGCCAGCAGGTTGGCCACCAGGTAACCTTCCTCGCGCAGGGTCCGGGTGCGGTCGCTCCACTCCCCGTGCTGGTGACCGCCGCCGTGGCTGCTGCAGGCGTAAGCCTTGGGAGGCAGGACCGAGCCGTCGTTACAGAACCAGCGGATGCGGGCAAACGGGCCTCGATCGGCTTCCTTCATCTCCTCGATCCAGGCCCGGTATTCGGAGCGGGTTTCATCCTGTGCGAGGCCGGGGGGTGAAAAAACAATCAGTGCAAACAACGCAATGAGCAGGTTCGTGATGTTCTTCTGCATGGGGTTGCCGTTCATTTAGCCGTCTTCGGGACTAGCAGAATTGTGTAATCGCCGGTTGAAGTCAAGACGTGGCCGGGCTTGTTTTAGTGCAGGGCTACGGGATCGCCGCTGGCTGGTGTAAGATTTTCAGAATTATCGGGGGAAGGAATCATGGATGCTTTGCTGAACAGGCTGGAGGAAATACTGGCCGGTTGGCTGGGCGGCGCGGAACTGGCCCAGGTCGTCGCCAAGCTGGTGTTGATCGGTATCACCGGTTTTATCTTCGTCGGCTTATGGATGGGTTTCGGGCGCCTGCTCGGTTTCCTGGACCGAAAAACCGACGAGTGGTGCGAGACGCATTTCCGCGGCCTCTCGATTCAGCGCCAGCGCATCATGACCGCCGGCGACATTGCCCGCCTGCTGCACGGCGCGATCCGCTGGGGCGGCGTTGGCATAAAAGCAATCCTGTTCCTGTCCTTCCTCAACGTGATCTTCGTGTATTTCGAATGGTCGCGCAATGTGGCGGTCTCGGTTCTCGAGACTACCGTTCTGACGGTCGAGCAGGTGTTCATCGCTTTCTTCGAATACCTCCCCGACCTGGCCGTGATCGTGGTCATCATCCTGCTGTCGCGGCTGGTGATCCACCTGCTGAAAATCGTGTTCGACGGCATCGCGGCCAAGCGGATCCGCATCGCCGGCTTTTACCCCGAGTGGTCGCGCACCAGTTACAACCTCGCACGGATCCTGATCATTGCGCTTACGCTGATCGTGGTCTTCCCTTATTTTCCGGGCTCCAGTTCACCGGCATTCCAGGGGGTTTCCATCTTCCTGGGCGTGCTGGTCTCGCTGGGATCGACTTCGGCGGTGGCGAACCTCGTCGCCGGCATCGTGATCACTTACACGCGCGCCTTCCAGATCGGGGACCGCGTCAGGATTTCCGATACCGAGGGGGACGTGATCGAACGCAGCACCTTCGTCACCCGGATCCGGACGCCCAAGAACGTCGAGGTATCCATTCCCAACGCGTCGGTGCTGAACAACCACGTCATCAATTACAGCACCCAGGCGAAGCACAACGGCCTGACGCTGCATACCTCGGTGACCATCGGCTACGACGTGCCGTGGGCCAGGGTGCACGAACTGCTCAAGCAGGCAGCGGCGAAGACAGGCGGCCTGGAGGCCGAGCCCGAACCCTACGTTCTGCAGACGGCGCTCGACGATTTTTACGTCCAGTACGAACTGAACGCCATTACGCGCAGTCCGGGTGACAAGCCGCGAATCTATTCCGACCTGCACGCGAACATTCTGGACGCGTTCAACGAGGCGGGCGTCGAAATCATGTCGCCGCACTACCGCGCGGGCCGGGACGGCAGCCAGGCGGCCATTCCAAAGCCGGACAAGGAGTAGAAGAAATCAGGGCCGCAAGGGGGCAGGCCCGTCGAGACGTTCCAGAACGCCGAGCGGGCCTTCGATACGCTCCGGCAGTTCTGTCGTGCCGACGGGGCTCTCGAAGCCGGGAGCCATCCTGGTTTCAATCCGGGTGCGGGTCTCTTCGACCGATAACAGCATGAAACTGTGCGGCTGACGAGATGATCCCGCGCTGAACGAGCGCGCTCCGCCGCCCAGGGCGCCGACCGACAGGTGGACCATGCCCGCTGCGTCGACACCGGCCCAGGAAACGTGGTGATGTCCGCTCGCGTAGACATCGACACCGTGGCGGTGGAGCAGGGCCAGGAATTCCGGGTCGTTCAGCGTCTGGCTCTCGCGGCCTTTTGCGAATGGCCACAGGGGCAGGTGCGAAAATGCGACCGTGGCCCGGGCTTTGCCGGAGTGCCGGGCCAGGGCCTCGCCGACGAAGGCTTTCTCCGTTTCTTGCACGGCCCCCGGCCAGGTGCCATCGAAGCCGATCAGCAGCACGTCTCCCAGCATCGCGGCGTATCGCGTCGGCCAGTCGCTGCCGGGCAGGAAAGTCAGACCGGGTCGGCGGGTGGTCCATTGCCGGGCGAACTGCTCCTGTTCCAGTTCAAAACCGGGCAGGGCGGAGCCGTCGTGATTCCCCGGGGTCACAACGACCGGGATTCCGCTTTGTCGAAGAGGATCGCTCACGGTTGCATGGAAAGCGGACCACATGCCCGCGAGCCGATCGCTATCCAGCAGCGGCTGCTTCTGCCCGGCGACCATGTCGCCGGCGATCAGGACGAGGTCCGGCTGCAGTTGGGAAATCACCCCGACGGCGCGCTCGACCCGCCGGTTGTAATCCGTGCTGCCGTAGCGGCCGTTCAGGTCGGATACCAGGGCGATGGTTTCCGCGGAAAGCTCCACGGGCGCCAGCAGCACCGCCGCGAGCAGGATGACGCCCCAATGCTTCATGGTGCGTCGATATCGCAACTCGCTCCAGTCTCTTCAGGCCCGGTTCCTGACAGGATCCGTGCGGGTTCGAGATCCAGGGCCAGGGCGCCGCTCCTGCAGTCGGCCTGCAGCAGGGCAAAGGCCGCAGCCGTTCGCTCGGCGATGGTGCCGGCCTCGCGCTCGCTCAGACCCGCGCTTTGCGTCAGCCACTGGAAGGCTTGCCCGCTGTTCTCAAAGTCGGCTGCCAGTCGTCCGAGCCGCCGGTAAAGGTCGGGGCTGTAGTGGCGCAGGCCCTCCAGCATGTGAGCCTTGGCGGCGAAGTCCGCGTAGCCCCGCCGGACGCCCGCGTCGTTGTCGTTAATGGCCGACTGGCGCAGGCGCCAGGGCTTGAGCGCTGCGATCGTGTCGGGGGTTTCGCTGCCGGAGGCCGGCATCGATTGCAGCTCACCGTTTTCGATCCAGTACCAGCGCCAGTTGTAGTCGATATTGCCGATCCGGTCCTGCTGCCCGAGGATGTAGTCCAGCAGCGTGATCTCGAGCACGTCCTGCATCCAGAGAACGACCTGCTGCAGCGGCGTATCGGCCGGCAGGTCTTTTGCCATGCGCGGATTCTTGCGCGCGTCGCGGATGGCCGCCTCCGCCGCCTGTCGAACCGGCTGCGGATCCCGCAGCGCGAGGAACGGGGCGGTCTGCTGAAAATCGTTGTTCTGGCCGACACCCCAGCCGGACTCGCGCGTTCCGTTGAATTCGGCGCCATAGCGCCTGCCGACGCTGTTGAGAAGAACACCGAAAATCTGCCGCCCCTCGTCGGTGAGCAGGGCGTGCGCCGACGCACCGCCGAGCTGGCCGGATTCGACCTGGTCCAGGAACGTCCACCCGGCGTGCAGCATGCGCAGGCTGCGCTTGCCGGCGGTTATTTCCAGGGCCGGCTTGACCAGCCTGCGGTTGTGTTCCTGGAGGCTCATGCTGCGGTAAACCGCTACCGGAACGCGTGTATGGGTCTGGAAATAGCGGGAAAAATGGTAATAAACCCAGGATGCCGGCGCGTACGTGGCGCTGGTGTCCCGAGCGTTTACCGACTGCTTGTAGACCGCGGGTTCGGACAGGGCGTGGTCGCGCGCATGGCCGCCGTTGCCGCAATGTTTCGACTCAAAAGCGCCCGGGTCCGGGCCGTAAGTCGCTTCGTCGAATTCGTAAAGGATCGTGCCGGGGCTGGTGCTCCACAGTTTCGGGCAGAGCGCCAGTTTGGCGAAGTCGAGGGCGCAGTAATCGCTCTCGGTCGCACGATCCGAGGCAGAATAGACCCCGCCCGGAAAGTCGGCGATGCGGATGCATTGTTCGACGATTCCGTCCTTTCCCGGGTACTCGGTGACCTTGCCCGAAACCGGCGCTGCGAGCGAAACGCCGGTCAGCGCTATTCCCAGTGAAGCGATGGCGAAGCGGATGAGTGTCTGGTTCAAGGGCTGCTCTCCTCTCGTTGGCAGTTGTCGGAACAGGAAGCAATATAGCCCAGCCGGCGAACGGCCTCCAGCGCCGGACTCAGCGCACGATGCGGAGGTGCCAGGAAGCCGATACGTCCACGCGGATACCGACGCGCGACGATTGGTTAAGCGGTGCGTCGAAGGTGGCGAGCCGGCCTTTCAGGAATATCTTCGTCAAGCGACCCGCCGCGGCATCCGTGGCGAGAACCCGCAGAACATCTTCGCGCAGGATATCGTTGCGGACCTGGACCTCGAATGACTGCCCGGTAGCGTCCTCGGAACGGCCCTTGAGACCAAACCTCCAATGGCCCGCCCGGCGGTGCTGGCCGCCCCACAGATCGCCCAGTGTGCTGCGGGCATCCGCGTCGGCAAAGATGTTGCCGGTATCCACGTAGCCCCAGAGCAGGATCTCTTTTCCTTCCCGTTGGTCGATCAGGTCGGTATCGCGCAAAAATCCTGCCCGGCTGATGCGGTTCGCCGCCATGTAATCCTGTTCTGCCGGTCGGCAGTCCTCAGGTTCCACTGACGGGCCGATGACCTGCAGGCGACTGCAGTAAGCGGCGACAAGGCATTCACGATGTTCTTCCTCGAAAGCGCAAAGCCGGCTGCGCCGGTACCAGGCGGCCTGCTCCGCGGCCCGTTCCCGGTTTTGAGTGATACCGTAGGGTTCCAGCACCCGGGTCATCCGGTCATTCAGGTCTCTCAGTGCGGGGTCCTCGCAAACCAGCGCGTCGCTGGCATAGCTCTGCGTTCCGCAATCCGTCGCCAGGAGGTCTGGCGGAGGCGGCGTGGCCGCGGCGGTCGTGACGGCGAGAGCAGCCATTGGCGCAAGAAAAAGCCAGGCCCTGGCAACAGCTCTGATTTTCGCAGGCATGATCAGCCTCATGTCATCCTCTCTTCGTACGGAAAGCCGTGCGATCCGTGGGCCATGGCACTATCGCACGATTACCGCCATCCATGAAATATTCGGCCGGTGATGCTGCAGTAGTGTCAAAGCCGTTGCCTGCCCGAATCCCCTGAAGTGCTGGATTTATCGCCCGGAGCCATGTGTCGATAGCGGCAAGTTCAGGTAGAATGCTTTTCGCAATTCATTCCGCGACGGGCCCTTAGCTCAGCTGGTTAGAGCAGTCGACTCATAATCGATTGGTCGAAGGTTCAAGTCCTTCAGGGCCCACCA
>JAZBPJ010000010.1:0-44843 GCA_036351575.1 Lysobacterales bacterium
GCGAAACTTTTTCTTCGGCGTCATGCTGACCGCGCCGGGCCTCGGCATGGAAACGGCGAAGGAAGAGCTGGTCGAAGTCGTTGCCGAGCGTCTCGAGCCGCACCTGAGCGGCGAGAAGTACCCGCAGCTGGAGCGCTACTTCCTCGGCACCGCCCGGGGCTGGGGAACGTTTATCGGCGGCGAGGCGACGAATCCCGACGAGTTCGACGACCTGCTCGCGGTTTTCAACCGGGACATCATGTCGGGTTTTCCCGACACCTTCGGCTTTGTCGGCCGTGCCGGCATTTTCGGGGGCTCACGCGGCGGCCGCCGCATCGATATCGATCTGTCCGCCGATTCATTCGAATCACTGCTGGCCGCCGGCCGGACCGGTTTTTACGTGCTGATGCAGGAAATGCCGGAAGCCCAGATTCAACCCATACCCGGACTTGAACTGGCGGAGCCGGAAATCCGTCTCGTTCCGGACGATCGAAAGGTAGCGGAAGTCGGCTGGAGCCGTTCCACGCTGGCGACCGCGATCCGCGCGATGGGCGATGGCGCCTTTCTCGGCGAATATTTCGACGGCACCCGTCGATACAACGTCATACTGCGAGCGGAGAACTGGTATTCACCCGAGGAACTGGGTTCCATTCCGGTTGCGACCACCGAGGGCGGTGTGCAGTCGCTGGGTGAACTGGTGCGCGTGAAACGAACCGCCGGCCCTTCCAGCATTCGAAGGATCGACCGCAAGCGCACGCTGACCCTCCAGGTCACGCCGCCGGCGCAGATGCCGATGGAAGAGGCGCTGGCGATCATCAAGGAGCGTGTGGCGCCGGTCATCCTAGACAGCATGCCGGAAGACGGAATGGTCCGTTACCGGGGTACTGCGGAGGCGCTCGATGAAGCGCTGACCAGCATGACCGGGAGTTTTGCCCTGGCCGTGGTGATCCTGTACCTCCTGATTTCCGCGCTTTTCCGCTCTTTCAGGGACTCGCTGCTGGTAATCCTGACCATACCGATGGCCACGGTCGGCGGCATCCTGACGCTGCGCATCGTCGATCTCGCGCTGTTCGCCAGCGGCGGACAGGCGATGGACCTGCTGACCATGATCGGTTTCGTCATCCTGCTGGGCCTCGTCGTCAACAACGCGATACTGCTGGTCTACCGCGCGCGTGATGCAGAGCGCGAAGGCATGGCCCGCCGGGAAGCCGTGGAGAGCGCGGTGCGTCTGCGCCTGAGACCGATCCTGATGAGCACGACGACCAGCGTTTTCGGCATGCTGCCCCTGCTGTTGATGCCCGGAGCGGGCACCGAACTGTACCGCGGCATGGCGGCCGTTATCGTCGGCGGCATGCTGGTCAGCACCCTGTTCACCCTGATCCTGTTGCCCAGCCTGTTGCGCCTGAACGAAGAGCGCCAGCAGGCGGGTTCACCTGCAGCCGAGGCCGCGTGACCCATGAAGAACGTATTTATCAGCCACCTGATCCGCAGCGCCTTCCTCCTGACGCTGGCCCTGGCTTCCGGTCCCGCGGCTGCCCAGATGGGCGGACCCGCGCTGGTACGGGTCGCCAGCGCCGAAATCCAGGACATCACGCCCGTGACCATGGTGCCCGCCACCGTCGTCAGCCGCAGCGATGCGCGCCTGGCCGCGGAAGTAGAGGGCCGGCTGACCGATGTCGTGGATGTCGGCACCGTGGTCGCCGCGGGCGACCCGGTCGCGTTTATCGAGGACACCACGCTGCGACTGCGGAATACCGAGCTGCAAGCACAGGTCGAGCGTGCCAGGGCGAGCCTGCGGTTCCTTGAAAGCGAAGAGGAGCGATTCGCCAAGCTGTCGGAATCCAACCTGGCGGCCCTGACGCAGCTGGAACAGACCCGTTCAGACCGCGACGTCGCCCGCGGTGACCTCGCGGTCGCGCGCGCGCGCCTGGCGCAGAACGAGGATCAGCTGGCGCGCACGCGGATTCTCGCGCCTTACGGGGGCATCGTGGTCGAGCGGCTGATGATGCCCGGTGAGCGCGTCGTGGTCGGCAGCCAGGTCGTGCGTCTCGTGGACCAGCAAAACCTGGAAGTGATCGCACGCGCGCCGTTGGATTATTTCCAGTTCGTACGTCCCGGTCAGCGCTTGGAAATGCGTTCGCCGAACCGGACCGAAACGGGCGTCGTGCGCACCGTCGTGGCGGTGGGAGACCTCAGCAATCACCAGTTCGAGCTGCGGCTGGATCCCGAGAATACCCGCTTTCCGGTCGGGCAGACCTTGCGCATTTCCATTCCCGTCTCCGAGGTTCGCCAGGCCCTGACGGTGCCGCGTGACGCGCTGGTCCTCAGGCCGGAGGGCATGAGCGTTTTCGTTTTGAACGCCGACGGTACGGCGCGGCAGGTCAAGGTCACCGCCGGCGTGGGGCAGGGCGAGCGTATCGAGATCACGGGAGCGGTCGAGCCCGGAGACCGGGTGGTTATCCGCGGTAACGAACGGCTTCAGCCGGGTCAGGCCGTCAGCATCATGGAAGACTGATGCCTGGAGAAGGCAGTCGCGGAATGCTGGCGAAACTGGTGCGCGTCGAGCCCGGCGAATGGCCCCGGCTCGCTATCGCCTTTGCCTATTTTTTCTTTCTCCTGGGCGGCTATTTCATGCTTCGCCCGCTGCGCGGAGCGGTAGCCGCCAACAACAGCGATATTCTGCACCTGCTTTACACTGCGACATTCGTAACCATGCTGGCGATCGTGCCGGTGTTCGGCTTCCTGGTTTCGCGTTTTCGGCGCGGACAATTCGTACCGGGCCTGTACCTGTTTTTTATCGTCAACCTGCTGCTGTTCGCGGCCGGCTTCGAGGGTGACGAAACGCCGCAGTGGATCCAGCGGAGTTTTTACGTCTGGCTCAGCGTATTCAACCTGTTCGTGGTCTCGATATTCTGGAGCTTCATGGCCGATGTGTTCCGGCCCGGTCAGGCGACACGGTTGTTTGGCTTCATCATGGCCGGCGGCAGTATCGGGGCCATTGTCGGCCCGTCCATAACCCGCCTTGTCGTTGCCGACCACGGCGCGTCCGGGGTCATGCTGGTAGCCGTGGGAGCGCTCCTGGTCGCGACCGTCATGGCCGTCGTGCTTGGCCGATACGCCAGCTCCCGCGAGGATATTTCGCGAACGGAAGGATCGGGTGCGGTGATCGGCGGCAGCATCTGGGAAGGTGCCGTTCGCGTATTCCGCTCTGAGTACCTGTTGTATGCCTGCCTGCTGATGCTGCTGCACAACCTGACTTCCACGTTCCTGTTCAACGGGCTGGCCGTGCTCGTGGACCAGCAGGTCAGCGGCTTCGAGGCGCGCACGTCACTTTTCAGCACGGTGGACCAGGTGGTTCAGGTGCTGGCCTTCCTGTTCCAGTTTTTCATCACTTCGCGCCTGATCGCGCGTATCGGGATGTCAGGTACCCTGACCATGGTGCCGGCGGTGCTCGCCAGCGGCCTGGTGATTCTCGGCAGTTCGATGGGACTGGTCCTGTTTGCGGCCGTCCAGGTCGCGCAAAGGTCGCTCAACTACGGTGTCCTGGGTCCCGCAAAGGAGATGCTGTTCACGGTGGTGGATCGCGAGACACGGTACAAGAGCAAGAATTTCATCGACACGGTGGTCTACCGTGGGAGCGATGTCACGGCGAGCTGGATCTTCAAGGGTTTGCTCTCGGCTGGCTTCTCGCTGGCGAACATCGCGTGGATATTCGTCCCGGTACTGGGCGTCTGGGGGCTCGGCGCCTGGCGGCTGGGTAAAATCTACCAGCGCTTTCGCAGCACGGTCGGCGCTCAGGTGCCGCCGGCTGCCGACTGAAGGTTCACGCGCTTCAATCGGACAGGCGTGAGAACGCCGGGTGAAAGCGTCTTCCTTCCGGCGTGTCGATTGCGCTGACGGGGCACTGGTACAAGCGTTCGAGATTCTCGTTCGTCAGCAGTTCGACGGCCGGCCCGCCCAGCCACTCTCCATCTCCGAACAGCATCAGCACATGGCTGCAGTACATGGCGGCCAGGTTGACGTCGTGCAGGGCAGTCAGAGCGAGGCGCCCGGACCCGTAGACCATGTCGCCGACCGTGCGCATGACCCGCACCTGGTGCCTGAAGTCGAGGTGGTTGGTGGGTTCGTCGAGCAGCATGAGATCGGGGTTCTGCACCATCAGCGTCGCGAATGCGAGCCGTCGGGCTTCGCCGCCGGACAGGCGCGTCACGCTGCGCTCGGCCAGTTCCGCCATGCCGACGGAGGCCAGGGCTTCGCGGGCCAGGCGGGTATCGCGCGCGCTCTCGCGTTCCCAGGCCGAGAGGTGCGGGTGCCTGCCGGTCAGCGCGGTCTGCAGCACGCTCGAGTCGAATACATAGACCGTATGCTGCTGCAGCATGCCGATTTTTTGCGCAATGCGTTTTCGCGGCAGCGTGGCGATCGGCGCTCCTTCGAGCAGTACCTTTCCCGCTGCCGACTCCTCCAGGCCCGCCAGGCACTTGAGCAGCGTTGTCTTGCCGATACCGTTCGGTCCGAGCAAGCCCCAGAATTCGCCGGAAGCGATTTCGAAATCGAGGGCAGTGACGACCTGGATGCCGCCGATGCTGACGTCGAGCGATTCACAGCGCAGGAAGCTCATTGCCGGACCCTCGCCCGGTTGAGCAGCAGCAGGAAAAGCGGTACGCCAAGCAAAGCCGTAACGACGCCGACCGGCAGCTGACGCGGTGCGATCACCGTGCGCGCCAGGGTATCGGACATCACCAGGAACAGGCCGCCGAACATGACGGCCGCCGGAAACAACACGCGGTGGTCGGAACCGACGACCAGGCGCATCAGGTGCGGGACGATCAGTCCGACGAATCCGATGTTCCCGGCAATGGAGACGGCCGTGGCTGTCAGGACCGAGGCGAGCAGGTATACCAGCCAGAGCAGCCACCGGGTCTGCTCGCCCAGCAGCCTTGCGGTGGTTTCACCCATGGCCAGCACGTTCAGGCTGCGCGCCATGCCCATGCAGACCATGAATACCAGGACCAGTATGATTACGCCCCAGGCGGGCAGCTGCGAGTAACTCAGGTCGCCGATCAGCCAGAAAAGCATACCGCGCAGGCTTCCGTCCGGGCCGAGCGTCAACAGCAGGCTGATCAGCGCCGCCCAGCCCGAAGCCGTCACGACACCGGTCAGCAGCAGGCGCGCACCGCTCCACGGCCCTTCGCCGCGCGCCAGGGTGAAAACGATGATGATGGATACCAGCGCGCCGCTCCAGGCCAGCGCCGGCAGAGCGGCGGCGGAGATGCCCAGCGTCATGCCGAGCAGGGCGGCGAACGAGGCCCCGCCGGAAACACCCAGGATGTAGGGATCGGCCAGCGGGTTGCGCAGCAGGACCTGCATCAGGCAGCCGGAAAGGGACAGCAAAGCACCGACGGTCCATGCCGCAGCCGCGCGCGGCAGCCGCAGGCGCCAGACCAGTTCACCCGAATCCGCGGCCGGGTCGGTCAACGCCGCCCACCAGCCATCCAGGCCGAGGTTGACCGAGCCGACCGCACTGGACAGCACAATGGCCGTTGCGGAAGCCATTGCGAGCAGCAGGAACAGCAGTCGGCGATATGCTGTTGGCATCATGGAAAAGAAACGATTAACATTTCGAGAAAGAAGAACTTGGAAGTATCACATGCCCCAATCCGGGCAGGCAAGCGCTGGAAATGATTGATCCTGACGGTTTCAGACCTAATGTGGCCATTGTGCTGATGAACGACCAGAGACGGGTTTTCTGGGCGCAGCGGGCCAATAGTGACGGGTGGCAGTTCCCGCAGGGTGGAATGCGTTCGGACGAAACACCCGTGGAGGCCATGTACCGGGAACTGCAGGAGGAAACGGGTTTGCGGCCCGAGCACGTGGAGCTGATCGGTTCCACGCCCGGTTGGCTTCGATACCGCTTGCCGCGCCGTTACCAGCGTCACCACAGCAAACCGCTCTGCATCGGGCAAAAGCAGGTCTGGTTTCTGCTTCGCTTCCTTGCAGACGAAGGCGCTTTCAGCCTGGATGGCTGCGAACAGCCGGAGTTTTGCCGTTACAAATGGGTGGATTTCTGGTACCCGGTAAACAACGTGATTTCCTTCAAACGGCGCGTGTACCGCAAGGCTCTCGGCTTGTTGGAGCCGATGGCGGAAAACCACCTGCCGTCCGCGGACCTTTCTTGATAACCCGGCCACCTGTCCGCATTTAAGCCCTGATGTTTTCCCATACCAGCCAACCCTGCACTTTCGAGCGTGACTGTGACGTGGTGATGATTCCGTCCGGTGACCGGGTGTCCATGCCTGCCGGTACGGTGGGCTATATCA
Source organism: Lysobacterales bacterium (assembly GCA_036351575.1). Classification (GTDB taxonomy): domain Bacteria; phylum Pseudomonadota; class Gammaproteobacteria; order Xanthomonadales; family SZUA-36; genus JABDPF01. The sequence continues at coordinate 6,297 of JAZBPJ010000010.1, forward strand.
CCCAGGCCCTGGGTGGAAGCTTCACGGTGTTCGTCGATGGCAACCTGTTTCGCGTTGCCGGTATCGACGCGGACGCCATCGGCAAAGAGCCGGTGATGCCGCCGAGCCTGCCGGACGGCGCGACCGACGATGACGTGGAGAGCCTGTTGTGGGAACAGATGAAAACCGTCTACGACCCGGAGATACCGGTGAACATCGTCGACCTCGGCCTGGTTTACCGCTGCGATCTGAGCCGCGATGACCAGGGCCGCCGCGTGGTGTCGGTCACGATGACGCTGACTGCGCCCGGTTGCGGCATGGGGGATATACTGGTGGATGACGTGCGCTCCAAGCTCGAGCTGATCCCCTCCGTGGAACAGGTCGACGTCGAACTGACGTTCGATCCGCCCTGGAACCACAACATGATGTCGGAAGCCGCCCGTCTCGAAACGGGAATGTTCTAGGCGTTAGAAGTCGTAAATCCTGACTTCGGATTCTTTCAGCAGTTCGACGCGCTCGCTCATGGCGCGCGTCATGTGCACGACTCCGTGTTCGTCGATCAGCATCACGGCCCCGGTGCCGAGTTTTCTCGCCACTTCGAGCCAGTCGGCCAGACCGGCCACCGTGATCGCGGTGGCAGCGGCGTCAGCCAGGATTCCCTCGTCCGTGATCACGGTAACCGATGAGAGGTCGGTCACGGGCCAGCCCGTGCGGGGATCCAGGATATGCGGGTAACGCTCTTTTTCGTCCTGGCGAAAGCGCTCGTAGTTGCCCGATGTGAATATCGCCTCGTCACGGCCGGTCCTGATGCTTGCCACGACGCCCCCGCCCGGCGAGCGCACCGCGATATTCCAGGGCCGCTCGCCGTGGCTTCCGATCGCGCGCAGGTCCCCCCCGGCATTGACGATGGCGTTGCCGATTCCCCGTTCACGCAGGATGGAACAGGCGATATCGATGGCGTGACCCTTGGCAATGCCGCCGAAGTCGAGCATCACGGCGGGGTTGACCGAACGCACGGTGGCGCCATCGATCCGGACATCCAGGCTGCTCGGCTCTTGCTGCAGCCATCGTTCGATCGCATCGGCACTCGGCGGCGGCCCCAATACCGGATAATCCGATGTATGAAAGCCCCATAGCCGGATCAGGCCGCCGATCGCCGGGTTGAATCGCCCGCCGGAGGCGGTTTCGTATTCCTGGGCGCGCTGAATCATCAGCAGGATGTCTTCATTGGCCGTGGCCGCCTCGCCCCGGGAGAACGCGTCGTTGATTTCGGTCAGCATTCCGGTCTCCCACGAGTGCCAATCCCGGTGCATGCCCTGGAAGCGCTGCTGCAGCTCGTTGAACGCAGCGTGCGTCCGGGCGTCATCACTGTCCCACACAGTCACGCCAACGAGCGTGCCGAAAACGTAGAAATCCTGGTGGTATTCTCGCGGCGCCGGCGAACAGGACTGCAGGCAGAACGTGACCAGCGCCAGGGCGAAGGTTGACACCATTTTCTTCATTGGCTGCCTTTCTCTTATTCCGGCTTGATTCTGACCCCGGAATGATACCCAAGGTCCATCCCGAGCACGACCCGCACTGCATGACCCGGGTCAAATTGATGAATGAATGATGCAGCTATTATCTGAGCATGGAGCAACTGAAGGGCAGGCTGAAAAGAGAGCACGACACGCTCGAGTGCATGACGCGCATTTATTGCGCGCGGCATCATGCCGCCGAGGGCGGGGCAGCATTGTGCCCGGACTGCCGTGAACTGGTGGATTACGCTTATCAGCGGCTGCTGCGGTGTCCGTTTGGCGTTGAAAAACCAACCTGCGCCAACTGCCCGGTCCATTGCTACAAGCACGCTCAACGCGAGGAAGTCCGCAAGATCATGCGTTTTTCCGGCCCTCGCATGACCTGGCGTCATCCCGTCAAGGCATTCCTTCATGTCCTGGACAAGGGCCGCAGCGTGGAGCACCCCGCGGTTACGCGTCTCAGGGAGTCCAGGCGAGGGAAATGAACCAGGACCGTCCCGGCGCGTTGTAGCCGTAGATCGGTTCATAATCCTCGTCGGCCAGGTTTTCGCCGCGCAGTTCCAGCCTCCAGTCGGGGCGGGCCTGCCAGCCGCCGCGCAGGTTCAGGAGGTGATAGGCATCCAGCCCGATACCGCCGAAATCCGCGCGGTCCCCGGTATACACCCACTCGATTCCCAGCCAGGAGCCATTGGCGAAATGGCGGTCGATCGAAAACGCCGCTTTCTGCTTCGGTCGCCGCAGCAGGGCAGCGCCGGTCGTCAGGTCTTCCGTGTCCTGCAGCGTTGCGCTGGCGCTGACCGCCCATGGGCCGGCGGCGTAACCGTAGGCAGCCTCGATACCCTGCAGGCGCGCGCGGTCGATGTTGATGGCCTGGAACGCCGGTCCACTGAAGCTGATCAGGTCGTCCACTTCGGTTCGGTACAGGGAAATTTCCAGGGATCCGGCGCTCGAATGCCTCCAGCGTACCCCGGCTTCCGCGGAGTTCGAGGACTCGGGGTCGAGATCCGGATTGCCTGCGAACAGCCCGCTGAAACCGGGTGAGAACTGTTCATTCAGATTCGGCCCCCTGAACGCGGTGCCATAGCCTGCCATGATTTCCCAATGATCGTTCAAAGCGTATGCCAGCGCGGCCTGGCCGGTGAACTGACCTGAGAATTCACTGTTGTCGTCCCAGCGACCGCCGATTTGCAGGTTCAGCGGGCCACGGCTGTGGTCCCAGGTAGCGAAAAGACCGGCATTTCGCCGTTTTTCGTTCCACGAACCCTGCGATTTACCGTTTTCGTCGTACCAGTCCAGGCCGAAGCCAAAAACATCGTTCGGCCCGGCGGTCAACTGGTGCTGCCAGGACAGCTGCAGGCGCCCGGAGTCGAATCCTGTTCGATAAAAGCCATGATCCGTAGTCAGCTCCTCGCCCGAGTAACCGGCCAGCAGTTGGTGGCTCCAGGCCGAAGAGATGCGGCCTTCATAGCCGGCCGCGGCGATTGCCTGGTTCGTTGCGGATATGCCCTGGTCGAACTCGGCCTCGTTGTCCAGGGCGAGCAGGCTGAACGTCCATTTCCCTTCGCCGGACTGGACGGATCCTTTCACGCCCAGGTTGGCCGAGGTGAAGCCGTCATCGTCCGGATCGTAGGCAAAGCCATTTTCATTCTGGGCGGAAAAACCGCCCACGTCGCGCCAGGCGGCATTGATGCTGACCTGCGCCCGCTCGCCTTCGTAACCGATGCCGGCCTCGATTTCCCGGGTCTCGTAACTGCCGGCCGTGATCCGTGCATAGGGCTCGGCGGAACTGCGCGTAATCACGTGGATCACGCCCCCGATCGAGTCGGACCCGTAAAGGCTGCCGGCCGGTCCGCGAACGACTTCGACCCGTTCGATCTGGTTGAGGGGCAGCTGTTCCCAGACGTAGGAACCCGTGTTCGACGAACTCGCCCTGATCCCGTCGATGAGCACGAGTACATGGTTGGAGTTGCTTCCGCGCATGAAAATACTCACCTGGGATCCCGGACCACCACTGCGCACAACGTCGATTCCGGGCAGGGTTCGAAGCAGTTCCGCGAGGTCGGGCGCCGCCGAAACCTCAATGTCCTCGCGCGTGATCACGCTGACGGCGGCGATGGTTTCCTCGAGCGATTCGGGGCGCCGGGAAGGCGTCACCACCAGTACGTGCTCCATTGCGGAAGATACGTTCTCCTGGGCGTGGACAGGGCCGGCCGGCACGGCCGCGAAGAACAGCAATGCAGGGAAAAAGAATTTGACGTTCAATGTCACTCCATGGCGCACACCCGCGCCTGCGGTGCGTTACGGAGTGGGGTCGAAGATCAGGGTGCTGACCCCGGCTGCCCTCCGCAACGCGGTTACTGAGTCTTCGGGCCGGTCTCCGGACTCGCGATCGATCGATGACTGATTCCCGTGACGCCTTCCCGCACGAAGTGCAGTGGCCTGGCCGCGGGTCGCCGGTTAAATGGCGCGTTCGCTTACCGTTGCGGGGGCAGTGCCGGGTTTTCACCGGCTTCCCGTTTCACCCGCCGACCTTGAAAACGGAATCTCGAAGGTCGTTGCGCGGGCACCCAAAGCAACAAAACCCCGCCGCGGCCGAACCGGCCGGGCGGGGTGTTGAGTATAACAGCTGTGTCGTCGTCAGGCTGCGTGTTGCGTGTCGGCCGGCGGCTCCGACGGGCGACCCGCACGCAGGTCCTCGGTATCGAACTCGTCCACCGCGATGATTTCGAGAACCAGGCTGCGAACATGCCTGAGAGTGCTTGCTTCTTCCTGCGTCAGCACCGATTTGTCGAGCGCGTTCTGAAGCTGTTCGTCCCAGGTGTAACCCTCGATTTCGCCGGCCTTGATTGCTTTCAGAAGCTTGCGCTCGATCGGATCCGACTGGATGACCAGGGGCAGCGCTTCTTCCATCGTATTGACCGGGTGACCGGACTCCGCTGACTTGAACACACCGTGCGTCAGGCGTTCACGCGTATCCGAGGGCGCCAGCAGCAGCTGTGCGACGCGATGCGTCAGGCGGTCGCCCGGTGCGCGTTCGCGACGGCCGAAGGGGAACACGATAAAGCCGAGCAGCAGGCTCAGCGCCCGGTTCGGGAAGTTATCCACGACTTTCTGCAACGCGACCTGGATGTTGTAGATCGAATTGTGGAAGGTCCAGGCAACGATGGCCTGGTCGGCAGCGGGCCGGCCCTGGGCCTCGAAGCGCTTGAGGACGGCCGAACTGATGTAGAGGTGGCTGAGCACATCACCCAGACGAGCGGAAACATGTTCCTTCTGCTTCAGTTTTCCGCCGAGGATCAGCATCGAGAAGTCGGAGACGAATGCCAGCGCAGCCGAATAGCGCGAGAGCTTCCTGTAGTACTTGGCCGTTTTGCGGTCGCGCGGAACGCTGGCGAACTTGCCGAAACTCAGCCCGAGAACGAAGCTGCGCACGGCGTTGCGGATCGAGTACCCGACGTGCGCGAACAGGATGTTGTCGAATTGCTCCACCCGTTGCTGCTTGTTCTCTATGCGGGCCGCTTCCATTTCCTTCAGCACGTAGGGATGACAGCGAATGGCCCCCTGGCCGAAGATCATCAGGCTGCGGGTCAGGATATTGGCGCCTTCCACGGTGATCGAGACCGGGATGCTCTCCCACGAGCGTCCAAGGTAATTGCGCGGACCCAGGATCACTCCCTTGCCGCCGTGCACGTCCATGGCGTCACGGATCACGTCGCGGGCCATCTCGGTCGTGTGATACTTGGCAATTGCAGAGGTGACCGCGGGTTTTTCGCCGAGGTCGACGGCGGTTGCCGTCATGCGCGAGACGGCCGCCTGTGCGTAGGTCAGGCCCGCAATTCGCGCCAGCGGCGACTCGATACCCTCGAAGCGACCGATCGGCATGTTGAACTGCTTCCGAATGCGGGCATAGGCGCCGGTAGCACGGGCGCCCATCTTGCTTCCGCCCGCGGAGGTCGCCGGCAGGGTGATCGCGCGACCCACGGAGAGGCATTCGATCAGCATGCGCCAGCCCTGGCCCGCTCTCTCGACGCCGCCGACGAGCGCGTCCAGCGGCACGAATACGTCTTTTCCGCGAATCGGACCGTTTATGAACGGCAGGTTGCAGGGCATGTGCCGCTTGGTGGCCTCGAGCCCCTTGGTTCCGCGCGGAATCAGCGCCAGGCTGATGCCGAGTTTTTTCTTGTCACCGATCAGGCCGTCCGGATCGTACATCTGGAACGCGATACCGATCAGGGTCGCAACCGAGGACAGGGTGATGTAACGCTTGTCGAAATTCATTCGAATCCCGATCACTTCCTTGCCTTTGTACTGACCCTTGCAGACGATGCCATAGTCGGGCAAAGATGTGGCGTCTGAGCCTACCGTTGGACCCGTCAGGCCGAAGGCTGGTATTTCCTCTCCGCGCGCCAGGCGGGGGAGGTAATAGTTTTTCTGTTCCTCGGTGCCGTAATGGAGCAACAGTTCGGCCGGACCCAGCGAGTTCGGGACGGCTACCGTCGACGATGTAACGTTGCAGACCGAGGAGATTTTTTGAATTACGGCCCGGTGCGCCAGCGCGCTGAAGCCGAGACCGCCGTATTCCTTGGGAATGATCATGCCGAAGAAGCGGTTTTTCTTCAGAAACTCCCAGGTGTCGGGATGCAGGTCGGCGTCAACGTGGGTGATTTCCCAGGAGCGGGTCATCTTGCAGAGCTCCTCGACGGGGCCATCCAGGAACTGCTGTTCTTCAAGCGTCAGCTCGGGGTAGGGCATCTTCTGCAGCTGTTTCCAGTCCGGGTTGCCGGCGAAAAGCTCGCCTTCCCAGCCGACGGTGCCGGCATCGAGCGCGACCTGTTCGGTCTCGGATATTTCCGGAAGCATCGCGCGGAACTGCTTCAGGAATGGCCCGCTGATGAATTGCTGCCGCCAGGGTTTGAAGTTGAGCGGTACTGCAACAATGGCGAACAGCACGGCTGTCACGATCAGGGTAAGCGGGGAGATGGCGCCCGCAGCGCCCATCGCCACGATGCCCGCGGCCATGGCGCCTGTCCAGACGAGCAGGGTGGTGCCGTAAAAGGCGCAGCCCAGGGAAATCGCCGCCAATATCAGAATCATCAACCAGATCATGTGCATTACTCCTGTCAAAGCGGATGTCTGTGCCTCGACATCCCTGAATCCATTGGACAAATCAGCGCAGAAAGCATTTCTTCAGAGCGGGAATTGCAATCTTTTCGCTTTCACCATACGCTAGAGTATGGAAAACAGGCGACAGCAAGTCAACCAGTGATGCGACAAAGCGCTAAACTTCGGTTTGCCCATTTCCAACCCGACAGATACGCGGTGGTTCCGTGAGCAAGAATGAAAAGAAAACACTGACCGCTTCCGACTGGGAGCAGGCGGCCCTTGAACTGGTGGCGGAAAAAGGCGTGACGGCGCTGGCCATCGAACCGCTCGCCAAGAGGATGGGCGTGACAAAGGGTAGCTTTTACTGGCATTTCGGCAGCCGTGACGAACTTCTCGAGCGCGCACTGCATCGCTGGGAAGAGCACGACCGGCGCAACCTGAACCGTTCGCTTGGCGAGATAGACGATCCCCGTGAGCGCCTGGTCTCATTCTTCAGGCGCGTGGGCAAGGAACGGCTGACCCACGAAGTCTACAACGAGTTGTGCTCCGCTTCGGGGCACCGGCAGGTGGAACCGGTGCTGGAACGCGTAGCGGAACGCCGCATGCAGCACCTGTCGGCCGCTTTCGAAGAACTCGGCATGGGCCGCGATAGCGCGCGTTACCGGGCACGGCTGACCTATTCGGTCTACCTCGGCTTCCTGCAATTGCAACGCCAGCACCAGGCGCCTTTGCGGAGCAGCGAATCTTTCGATTCCTACATCGAGCACGTCATCAAGACCCTGATCCCCGCTTCCTGATCATCCAATTGAAGCCCGCGTCCACGGCGCGTTCTTCTATACTTTCTCAGCAGGCGTTTAAACCCTCGGGTGCGCAGGCACATCCAACTATCATGACGGGAGTTGCAGCGGCGATGCCGAAAACGGTTGCCGGACAACCTGACGAAGACAGCGGACTGGTCCGGCAAGCCAGGCACGGTGACGAGCAGGCTTTCGAGCAGCTGTATCGCCGACACCGCAACCGGGTGTACGGCATCATCTGGCGACTTTGCGGCGGTGACCCGGCGTTGGCCGAAGACATGCTCCAGGAGGCGTTTGTCCGTGCCTGGACAAAGCTGGAGAGTTTTCGGGGTGACAGCCGGTTTTCGACCTGGCTCTATCGGCTGGCGGTGAACGTGGCGCTCAGCGATCGGCGAATAAGGGTCAGGCGCCTGGAGCGCGAAACGGCGCTCGAGGGACGGGCCGAGAGAATGGCGACGGGAGCGAAGGACGTTTACGCGGACAAGAACATGGATCTGGAGCAAGCCATCGCGCAATTGCCCGAACGGGCACGGACCGTGCTGGTACTTTTTGATATTGAAGGGTACAGCCACGCCGAGATTGCAGAGATCGCCGACATGGCCGTCGGCTCCTCGAAGGCGCAATTGCACCGGGCCCGTAAATTGATTCGGGAGGAACTGGAGAGATGAGTTCTAAAATCAGCGAACAGCAACTGCTTGCCAGGCTGGCCGGTCTGCCGCGTGAAATACCGCCGGCCAATGACCCCTGGGACCGGATTGCATCACGGCTTGGGCAGGAGCGGGCGGCTTCACGAAAGGCTCCGACTGCGGCCTGGCGGCATCCGCGCAGGATGTTGCAGGCCGTCGCGGCTGTTGCCGTTTTGGGTATCGCCGTTGTGCTTTTCATGGGTCCGCAAGTCGAACAGGTGCAGCCGGGGGCTGAGCGCATTGTCCTGGAGAAGCCGGGCATGCCCACCGCTCTGGCCGGCAGCGAGGCTGAATACCGCGCCGCTTTTCGCGAATTTATCCCGCTTGGTGAGGCCAAACCGGATCTGTCTGCAATGACGGTGGAAACGATCGAAACCGGCTGGGCCGACCTTCGACAGGTAGAACTGGAACTCGCGGGCGCATTGGCGCGCGACCCGGCCGATCCCTTCCTGAACAAACGAATGCTTGAACTGAGAGCGAGGCAACTGGGTTTTTTGAGACAGCTGGCCGCGCTTGACCGAAGTAACAGGAGATTGACGATATGAATAACCGCGCAATGAAGGAATTGACACGGTGGTCCCTGGGGCTGCTGTTCATGGCGCCGTCGCTGGCACTGGCGGCGGAAGACATCGACAGCAGGCACGAAATGCCGGGTGATGGACTGGTACAGGTGGAAAACCTGGCCGGTGGCGTGGAGTTCACGACCTGGGACCGCGATGAAGTCCAGCTAAGGGGCCGGGTCGCCGACGATGTCGAGGAAGTGGAAATCGAGACCACGGCCAATGGAATCCGGGTGGTGGTGCGCAACAAGCGCAATCGGCGCCAGATCGATCCGACGTATCTCCACCTGAAGGTTCCAACCGGCGCCAGCATCGAGGCGGAAAGCGTCAGCGCGGATCTGTCCGTGTCCGGGAGCAGGGGCGAGAGCGTGACGCTGGAAACGGTCAGCGGTGACGTGGAAGTAGAGGCCAGGAGCGCGCGCATCGAGGTCGCCTCGGTGAGCGGGGATGTCGAGTTTGAAGGCGAGGCTGAGCGCATGTCCGCGGAGTCGGTCAGCGGGGATGTCGTGCTGATCGGAGTGCGCGCCGAGGTGGAAGCCAGCACGGTTTCCGGTGACGTAACCCTGGAAGGCGGCATTATCAACAACGGCCGCTTCGAGACCGTGTCCGGTGAGATCAACCTGGTGCTGGAACTGGCGGACGGCGGTCGGCTGGACTGCGACGCGATGAGCGGCGATATCAGCCTGCGGCTTCCTGCAGACCAGCAGGCTGCGTTCATGGCACAGAGTTACAGCGGCGAGATCAACTCGGAATTCGGTGACCCCAGGCGGAATTCAGGGAGCCCTTCCGGCCAGATTCTCAAGGCGAAAGCCGGGGACAACGGCGCCCGCATCCGGCTGGAGACGTTCAGCGGGGATATTTCCATCCGCGCCCGCTGACAGTTCAACCGCAACTCGACCGGCAGGCGGGCCGCGAGCAATCGCGGCCCGCCTGTTTTTTGGCCAGCCAGAACATTGCACCGGTATCCTGCAGGATGGCTGAGGGCAGGCGCGAGTGCTGCAATGTTCGGGCTAGCGATCGCTCCAACGGGAAACGATGTCCTGGCGCGCAGACTGAAGCAAGGCGTCCCGGTCCAGCGAGGCGAGTATGCGCCGGGCCGTTTCTTTCGGTCCTTCCCCGCCCCAGGATTTGCCGCGGCTGAACCAGGTCTGCGCCATCGTTCCGGTCAGGTAGGTGGCGTACCAGGCGAGCGCCCCCTGCGAAACCGCGGTCAGCGTGGTGGACAGGCCGACACTGGCGGTTTTCAATGCGCTCGACACCAGGTTGACGCCCCAGTACGCACTCATCAGCGCGACGAACTGGGCCGATATGGTCAGCAGCAGCCGTGAGGCCTCGGTGCGCGACAGCCTGAAGCCGTAAACTTCACCCAGGTGTATGACCAGCGCGATGTCCGTGCCGGCAGCGGCCAGCAGGTCTGCGGCAGGAACCGGGTTGAACGCAACCAGCAGGCCCTTGGCAATGCAGTACCGGCGCAGGATTTTCTCCGCCACCGAACGACGAGCCGCAACGATTCGCGTGGCGATCTTTTCATCGAGCTCGCTGGTGAAAAGCGCGGCGTTCAGGGCCGCCAGCGTCTGGCCTTCCGACTCGACCAGCGACCACAGGCCGGTTTTCAGGTCGAATACATCCGGCGCGCGCGCGCGCCACTCCCTGATTTCCTTGCCGCCTTTGCCTTCTCGAATGACCGTTTCCGGAGCGGGATTCGCGGCGGCGGCCAGGATGCGTTCAGCCGGCAGCATTTCGCTGCAGCGTTCGCGCAGTCGTCCCAGCAGCAGCGAACGTTCGCTCCGGGTGTAGCGGTCCGCCTTGTTGAGCACCAGCAATACGGCGCGCTTCCGTTCGGCCAGGGCCGTGAGCGCCAGGTATTCGGATTGCACGAGGTCCGCCTCGCAGACCATCAGCACGATGTCCGCGCGACGGCTGACATTTTCCGCCAGCCGTGAGCGCTCTTCACCGTCGAGCTCGTCGATACCGGGCGTATCGACGAGGATGACGTTGCCGTCGCGCAGGCTTTGCCATTCGGCATGGTTTTCTTCACGGGTTTCGCCGTGGAGGGGACTGGTGCTGAACGCATCACGGCCCAGCAGGGCATTCAGCAGGGATGATTTTCCGACGCCCACCCGCCCGAACGCGGCGATATGCACTTCCGCCTTGCGCAGTTTTTCCGATATGGCCGAGATTTCGTCGAATTCTTCCGCCAGTTCTTCCCGTACCGAGGCCGGTATCGAGGTGTCTTCGATCAGTTCCCGAATGTTCCGGTTGGCCGCGAGGAGTTGTGCTTCAGGCGTCTCTGCGGCTGTTCTTGCTTGCGGAGACTGCCAGTTTCGCAAAGCGAGCCGCGCCCGATTCCAGATGTTCATTCAGCAGGTCCTCAAAGGCCTCGGCGGCGGGGTAGGCGCGCAGTTCGCCCCGGCTCGACATGGTCTGGGCCGCCGCCCGGCCGAGGCTGTCGAAAATCATGCCGTAGGCAACGGCGTGCACGAGACCGCCGGAGATGGTCCCGAGCCCCGGGAACGCCTTCAGTGCGTTGCCGGCGATGGCCAGCGTGATCGCGGTCATGTTCCTGACCTTGCCGCCGGCCAGCTCGATAAACGAATCGATCTCGATCTCCTTGACCGGCACGTCGTACAGGCTGGAAAGCTCTCGGATCAGCTTGGTCGCAAGAACGCCCTGGATCAGGATATCGGACCCCGGCGCAACCGCAGCCAGGGCGCCGACAACCGCGCGCCTGGAATAACGCCTGACGAGTTCATCCGCCTTTTCTTCGCGGTGGCGGTCGCGGGCGGCGTCCAGTTTTTCGCTGGCCAGTTTCAGCACCGCGGTTTCGCGCAATGTCTCCATCAGTTGCTGGTCATGGTCCAGGTGACGCTGGACCGCGTCCCGCAGCGCAGCGATATCCGGATCGCGCTCCTGCGTTTCGCGTTTTTCGATACCTTCACCCAGCAGTCTTACGACTTCCTCGCGGCCGCCTGTCTGGATGGCGACAACATCCTGTGCCGCAAGCCCGGTCTTGCGGGCGATTTCCGCACGCAGGATCTCGAGCTCCTCGGGGCTGTATCGATCCGACTTGTTGAGCGCCAGCACCAGGGGTTTACCCATGCCGAGCAGGTGCGAAACCTGTCGGGCCTGGCTGGCGGTCAGGTCGGAGTCGCATAAGAAGATGACCAGGTGGGCACGGCGGGTTTCGTTCAGCGCCTCGGGGTTTTCCTCGAGATTGAATCCGGGCAGGTCGGCGATCGAGACGCGGTCTCCGGAGGGGGCGCGCCAGCAGTAATGCCGGATATCACGGGTCGTTCCTGCACGCGGATCGGCCTTCGCGTCTGCATCGGGCAACAGGGCTTTTACCAGGCTGCTCTTGCCGCTGCTGACTTCGCCGAACACCGCGATGAACAGCTCACCGGACTGGCGTCTTCGCTGCTGTTCGCGAAGCTCCTCGAGCGCATCGGACACATCGATCCCCTGGCGTGCCGATTCGACCAGGTCCGCACGCATTTTTTCTTCGTCAAGGGTTCTTTCTTCACTCGGCGCCGCCCGTTTCTTTTTCGGTCTGTACCAGGACCAGAGGAGCAGCAGAGACGCCAGCGGCAGCCCGACCAGCAGCAACGCGTAACCCAGCTGGATCCAGGGCGGCGCTTCCCTGAGATAGTGCCAAACCGTCAGGGCGGTCTCGGTCGCTACCAGGACGAGAAACAGGACCAGGAAGGCCAGGATCAACCCGGCGACAGCAATGAGAAGTCTAAGCGGCATTTTGCGAGTGTCGGTTTTCAAACCTGAGAATATCATGTACCAGACGTCACGGTTTCGCTTGAAACCCGGCTCGAACGATTGTAATTTTAAAAGTCTGCGGGCACCGCGCGCCCCGGCGGTCTTTTGGCTCAAAAGACCGAATCGCGGTGTTCAGGGGTAAAAACATGGGGCGTTCGCATTCCGATCCAAGATGTCCGCCATCCCCACCGGGTGATGCGGAGGTGCTGCGGCACGAACTGTCCAACGTACTCAACGGCTTTCAGGGCATGACCCGCCTGTTGCGCGACTCCGGTCTCGACCGGTTCCAGGAGCAATGGCTGGAGGCGATCGAGGCGGCAGCCGAGCAAATGGCGTTCCTGCTGCGGAAGGGCGGGGTTCATGCATTTGAAGGCGGCGTTCCGGATGCCCCGGTCGGTCGTTTCAACGGCCAGCGGTTTCTCGAAAGCGTCGTGGCGGCCCACACGCCGGCGGCGAGCGCGCGCGGCCTCAGGTTGCTGCTGTGTATCGACCCCAGGCTGCCCGAAGTCTGGCGCGGTGCCCCGGGGCCGCTGCGGCAAATGCTGGACAACCTGCTGGGCAACGCCTTGAAATTCACCGGGTCCGGTGACGTCATGCTGTCCGCGAAAGCCGGCCGGGCCGATATGCTGCTCCTGTCGGTCAGCGATGATGGCCCGGGTGTTCAGAAAAGCGAGCGTGAACGGATTTTCGGGGTCCGTGATCGCGGGGCCGGCAGTGCAGCATATCCCGGGCTTGGAATCGGGCTGGCCGTGTGTCGTGATATTGCGAACCGCCTAGGAGGAGAAATCGATTGTGCTGCCGGCGATGCATCGGGCTCGGAATTCAAAATACGGCTTCCGGGAGTGCTCGGTGAACGAAACCCGCGGCCGAAATCGGTGACCCTTGGCGGCGTATCCTGTGAATTGGCGCTCGACCCCGGCCTGGCGGAGTGTATCGGCAATATGCTCGAACGGCTGGGTGTCAGCCGGTATGAGGCGGGCGCGCAGGCGGGCTCCGGCACCGGTGCGATTCAAATCGTTATCAGGCCGGCCGGAATAGCGGACGCGGAATCCTGGTCCGGTCTAATCCTTGAAGATCCCGTTGACAAAAAGGGCGGGCGAGTCAGGCTCGAGCCGCCGATTTTGCCGTCGGGTCTTGAGAGGGCGCTGTTTACCCTGGTGCTCAGGCGGCGCTGGGCCGGCGTCAGCCCCGGTGATAGTCGACGCTGAATTCGCGCACGGCCTCGATCAGGGCGGCCAGGTTGTCCGGATCCACGTCCGGCGTGATGCCGTGTCCGAGGTTGAACACGTGGCCGGCTCCCGGGCCGAAATCCTCGAGCGTGTCGCGGGCCGCCCGCCGAATGACATCCGGTCCGGCCAGCAGAATGGAGGGATCGAGATTGCCCTGCAAAGCGACCCGGTCGCCGACGCGGCGTCTCGCTTCGGCCAGGCTGATCGTCCAGTCGACACCGAGCGCGTCGCAGCCGCTCGCGGCCAGCGCTTCGAGTTGCGTATTGCAGCCCTTGCTGAACAGGATCACCGGAATCCGGCGGCCTTCGTATTCGCGGTTCAGCCCGGCAACGATGCGTTCCATGTAGCGCAGTGAGAACTCCCGGTAAGCTTCAAAAGACAGCGCGCCGCCCCAGGTGTCGAAAATCTGGACACCCTGGGCGCCGGCGGCAATTTGCGCGTTGAGGTAATCGGTAACCGTGTCGGCCAGTTTTTCCAGCAGCAGGTGTGCGGTGGCCGGATCCTGGTACAGCAGTTTCTTGGCTTTTCCAAAGGTCTTGCTGGAGCCGCCCTCGATCATGTACGTGGCGAGCGTCCAGGGACTGCCGCTGAAGCCGAGCAGGGGAACCGCGCCGTCGATCGCGCTGCGCGTCAGGGAGATCGCGTCGGTGACGTAGCGCAAAGAGTCAGAAACATCGGGCCGGGGCAGGTTCTCGATGTCGGCCCGCGAGGACAGGGGCCGTTCGAATTTGGGTCCCTCGCCGGTTACGAAGTAAAGCCCCAGGCCCATCGCGTCCGGGATGGTAAGAATGTCCGAAAATATGATGGCCGCGTCGAGCGGGTATCGCCGCAGCGGCTGAAGCGTTACTTCGCAGGCCAGTTCGGGCGTCTGGCAGAGCGTCATGAAGCTGCCGGCCTCGCCCCGGGTTTTCATGTACTCGGGCAGGTAGCGTCCGGCTTGCCGCATGATCCATACGGGCGTGCGTTCGACCGGTTGACGCAGCAGCGCCCGCAGCAGAAGGTCGTTTTTGAGTTCCATCGATCGTTGTCCTATTCAGTACTGTCAGGGCCGGGTCCAAATCAGGCCAGGCCCTGCTCAATCGCAGCAGCGATTTCCGCGGGTGAACTGGTCCGGTCGACTATTGCCCGGCCCGTTTCTTCGAGCAGCACAAGCCGCAATCCGCCGGCAACTGCTTTCTTGTCCAGGGAGAGCGCTGACTGCAGTCTCCCGGGAGAAACATCCGCCGGGATGTTTACCGGCAGGTCAAATTGCCGAAGCAGCGATGATAACCGTTCTTCCGTGCCGGCGGGGCACAGTCCGCGGTTCTCGCTGAGCCGCGCGGCCGTTACCATGCCGATGGCGACGGCTTCTCCGTGCAGGTATTTCGAGTAAGCCGTCTCGGACTCGAGTGCATGACCGAAACTGTGCCCGAAATTGAGCAGCGCCCGTATCCCTGCCTCTTTCTCGTCTTCGCGCACGATATCGGCCTTGGTTTCGACGGACCGTTCGATCAGGAAATCGATCGCGGTCGGATCGCGTGCGATGACGGCGGCGGCGTTTTCTTCGAGCCATCCAAAAAACGGCGCATCGAAGATCGCACCGTACTTGACGACTTCAGCGAGCCCCGCGTTGAATTCGCGCTTTTCCAGTGTATCCAGGGTGGCGGAGTCGATGATGACCGCTGCGGGCTGGTGAAAGGCGCCAACGAGGTTTTTACCGCGCTCGTGGTTGATGCCGGTTTTGCCGCCGACGGATGCATCGACCTGCGCCAGGAGCGTCGTCGGTGATTGCAGGAATCGAATGCCGCGCATGTAACTGGCCGCGGCAAACCCGGTGATGTCACCGACCACTCCGCCGCCCAGCGCGATGAGCGTTGCGTCACGGCGGGCCTCGATCGCCACGAGGCGATCGAGGATGCCGCGCCAGGTCTCAAAGGTCTTGAAGCGCTCGCCGTCCGGAATGACGTGAACGTCGGCGTTCTTCCCTGCCAGGGCTTCCATGAGGGTGTCGAGGTAAAGCGGCGCCACGGTCTCATTGCTCACGATCAGGATTTTTCCATCACCCAGGTGCTTCTTCCACAGTTCGCTGCGGGGCAACAAGCCCCTTCCGAGATACACGGGGTAGTTCCGGGAGGGTAAATCGATCCTGATGGTTTTCATTCGCTGTTTCCGTAGTTTTCTATTTCGCGGGCGAGTTCCGCCGCGACAGCTCCAAGCCCGCGGTTGCGCGCGGGGAACTCGATGTCCGCGATCTCACGGTACAGCGGGTTGCGTTCTGCGGCGAGGCGTTCGAGTTTTTTACGCCGGTCGCCGGTCTGCAGCAGGGGTCGCGAGCGGTCACGGCTGAGTCTGCGCAGTTGCTGCTCGACCGGGGTTTCCAGGTAGACCACGAGACCGGTCCTGCTCATCATTTCGCGGTTTTCCTCGTGCAGGATGGCACCGCCTCCCGTTGCCACCAGCAACCCGGAGCGCGACGAGAGGTCTTCCAGCAGCCGGCTTTCCCGCGCCCGGAACCCCTCTTCTCCCTCGATATCGAATATCAGGCTGACGCTGGCGCCGGTTTGTTCTTCGAGTTCATGATCGCAATCGATAAATTGCATTCCCAGGATCCGGGCTACGCGGCTTCCGATCGAAGTTTTTCCCGAGCCCATCGGGCCGATCAGGTATATGTTTCCCTCAGGCCGGACCATGACCGCCCGTGCCGCGTGCAACCGGCTTCGAACTTGGGTAAGATTGCCCGGTCTTCGGGTTGTTCCCTCGGCTGAGTCCCATGATCCGCTTCTTTATCTTGTTTACTGTCTACTTGATCGGTCTGTTCACGCTGGAAATTCTACAGCCGGTCGAAACGCACGTCATCCTGCCGTTTACCTCGGCCGTTGCCGATGTCAGTGCATGGATCGTTCAGTTTTTCGATGACAATGTCATGGCGGTTTCCAACGTCATCCGTGATCGCACGACCGGGTTCGGTGTGCGCATCGAGCGCGGTTGCAACGGCGTGGAAGCCCTGATTATTCTGTTTGCAGCGATCTTCGCATTTCCCGCGCCGTTAAAAAACAAGATCATCGGATTTGTCATCGGGTTCATTGCCATCCAGGGTCTGAACCTGGTGCGTATCGTCAGCCTGTTTTACATGGGCCAGTGGAACCAGGTTGCGTTTGAATGGTTCCACCTCTACCTCTGGCAGGCGTTGATCATCATGGACGCACTGGTGGTCTGGCTCATCTGGTTGCGCACCCTTCCCCAGGCCAAGGCGAGGCGCGCCCGCGAGGCCGAAGAGAAACAACGGTCCGGTGCGGCCGAGTCGGGTGACGAAAAAAGTGAGTGATCCCCTGTTGCTGAGCGAGGAAATCATTTCCGAGTTCAACCGCTTCTTCAAGGAGGCACGCGTTTGCGGCGAGCAGGAGCCGACCGCGATGGTCCTGGCCACGAGTGACGGCAAGGGCCGGGTCACGTCGCGCACCGTCCTGCTCAAGGCCCTCGATGAAAACGGTTTCGTTTTTTTTACCAATACCAACAGCATCAAGGGCCGGCAGATGGCGCTGTGTCCACGCGCCGCGGCGACTTTCCTGTGGAAAGCCAGCGGCTGCCAGGTGCAGATCGTCGGCACGGTGTCCCGCGTCAGCGACGAGGAAGCCGATGCTTACTTTTCCACCCGCGATCGCGGCAGCCAGATAGGGGCCTGGGCCTCCGATCAGTCTGCGCCGCTGGAAAGCCGTGAAGCGCTGCTTGCAAGAGTCCGGGACCTGGAAGCGAAGTACGAAGGGCGGGAAGTTCCGCGCCCGCCGCACTGGACCGGGTTCGCACTGCGTCCCGAGTCCATCGAATTCTGGACCCAGCGGGAATTCCGTCTTCACGATCGGTTTGTCTACACCGCGCAGGACGGTCACTGGACCCGGCAACGCCTGAATCCCTGATGGCGGGCATCACGGAAGATTTCGCTATCCAGACGGCGGGGCGGGGCTTCCGGGATATTTCCCGTGAACTGCAGGATATCGTTCAGCGCAGCGGCGTCGAGGCCGGAATCTGCAACGTGTTTCTTCGGCACACCAGTGCATCGCTGCTGATTACCGAGAATGCGGATCCGGACGTGCGGGCAGACCTCGAAAGCTTCCTCAGCCGACTGGCGCCGGACGGGGACCCCTCGTACCTGCATTCGGCCGAAGGGCCGGATGACATGCCTGCGCATATCCGCTCGGTTCTGACGGCAAACGAACTGACCCTTCCGGTGCGCGGCGGACGGCTTGCGCTGGGGACGTGGCAGGGCGTTTACCTGTGGGAGCATCGCCGGCGACCGCACCGGCGCAGGCTGGATATCACGGTGATCGGCCGGGAATGACCGGCGATCGGGCTGCAGATCAACGGCCGATCAGCAGCAGCAGGAAACGAATGATGATCAGCGCGAACAGCGGTGAGAGATCGATGCCGCTTATCGGCGGAACCAGGCGCCTCAGCGGCCGCAGGACCGGTTCGGTCAACTGGTAAATCAACGGCACGACGGGATGGCGGAAATTTCGCCCCACCCAGCTGAGAATGACTTCCGCGATGATCAGGAAAAAATAGGTCCAGAGCACCATCGCGACCAGGCTGAAGACCGCAAAGACAAGCGTTGCAAGGGGACTGATGGCCGCTTGCGCCAGGATTCCCAGGATCAATATCCTCAGCACTTCCAGTAACAGCAGCAGCAGGACCGACGCCGTATCGATGCGGCCGATGGAGGGCACCAAGCGGCGCAGGGGGACCAGGATCGGGTTGGTGATTTTTACCAGGAACTGGCACACCGGGTTGTAGAAGTCCGCGCGCACCCATTGCAGCAGCAGGCGCAGCAGGACCGCCGTGGCGTACAGGCTGATCAGGGTGCTGACCAGGTAAGAAAAGGCAGAGGCGAAACTCGAATTCATAATTACTCCCCGGACAGTTCCGAACTTCTCTTGCGTGCGGCCTCGGCCGCGCGCTGAACCAGTTCACGGTAGCCTTCGGCCTCCAGCAGCGTCATGGCCGCGTGCGTCGTGCCGTTTGGAGAGGTCACTCTGCGCCGCAGTTCCGCCGCCTCACCAGGGTCACTCGCGAGCATGGCGCCTGCGCCGACACAGGTCGCGGAGGCCAGCCGCCGGGCCGTCTCTAGCGGCAGACCCATTTCCCGCGCAGCGTCTGCCAGCACCTCGGTCAGCAAAAAGAAATAGGCGGGTCCGGTTCCCGAGATGGCGGTTACGGCGTCCATCAGGGATTCATCTTCCAGCCACACGACTTCGCCTGCGGCGCCGAGTATTTCCTCGGTCTGCTGTTTTTGCACAGCGCTGCAGCTGCTGCCCGCGACCACGCCGCTGATACCGTGACCGATCAGGGCGGGCGTGTTCGGCATGGAGCGGATCACGTCGATATCGGGGCCGAGGTGTTCCTGGATCCGTTCGATCGTGGTGCCGGCGGCGATGGACAAGACCAGCTGGCCGGGCCGGATCGAACCACGAAGTTCATCCAGAACGACCGGCATGATCTGGGGTTTGATTGCCAGCAGGATTACGTCCGCCCCATCAATGGCTTGCGTCGATTCGGTAAACGTCCTGACCCGAAACGTCGATTCCAGGTGATGCCGGGCATTTTCGTCGGGGTCTGAAACATGAATTTTTATATGTGCGCGGGGTGGATTGACCAGCCCGCCGATCAGGGCCGTCGCCATGTTTCCACCACCGATGAATGCGATCAGCATTACGTCGTCCCGGTCCCGGGGCGCGGACCGAGCAGGTCGGTGCCGACGCGAACCATCGTGCTGCCATGGAGTATGGCGGCCTCCAGGTCTGCTGACATACCCATCGAAAGCGTATCGATCTCAAGGCCGGAATGGCGCAAGTGATCAAAAAGCTCCTTTGTTCGACGGTAGCTGTCGGCCGGGTCATGTTCCTCGGAGGCGATGCGTGGAATACACATCAGCCCCCGCAGTTTCAGCCCCGGCAATTCACGGCACAGCTTCGCCAGGGCCTCGGTATCCTCGGGCAGCACACCGGCTTTCTGCGGCTCGCGGTCGATATTGACCTGTATGCAGATGTTAAGCGGCGCCAGCTGTTCCGGCCGCTGCCCGGAGAGCCGTCTCAGGATCTTTTCCCGGTCCGCGCTCTGTACCCAGTCGAAATGAGCCGCGGCCTCCCTGGTCTTGTTGGACTGCAGCGGGCCGATGTAATGCCACTCGATTTCCAGGTCCTGCAGTTCCTTGACCTTGGCCATCGCTTCCTGAACATAATTTTCGCCAAAAGCCTCCTGGCCAAGTTCATGCAGGGCGCGGATCCGGTCCGCGGAATGGCGCTTGCTGACCGCGAGAATCCGTACCTCCGCAGGGCTTCTTTCCGCTGTCCGGCAGGCCGATTCGACCCGTGTACGGATACTCTCAAGATTTTCTTTCAAGTTGTTCATCTTGCAGGCAGACTTGGCATGAACTATCGTTATGTCCGTCAAGAGTTTTTCATGGACCGGAAATTCGTTCCCGGATGGTTGTGACGCATTGTAACGCGACAGGCTGTCCAAGGAGAGAATATGGATATTGCTGAACTTCTCGCGTTTGCAGTCAAGAACAACGCATCAGACCTGCACTTGTCTTCGGGTTTGCCTCCGATGATCCGCGTCGATGGCGACATCAGGCGGCTGACGCTGCCGGCGCTGGATACCTCCCAGTTGCAGGAGTTGCTGTACAGCACGATGAGCGACCAGCAACGCCGCGACTTCGAAGCCAACCTGGAAGTCGACTATTCCTATGCCGTCAAGGGTCTCGCCCGGTTTCGTGTCAACTGCTTCCACCATGATCGCGGTGTCGGCGGGGTCATGCGCACCATTCCGGAGAAAATCTGGACGCTCGAAGACGTGGGCGCGCCGCCGATTTTCAGGGAGATCATCTCAGCCCCTCGGGGCCTGATCCTGATGACCGGGCCTACCGGTTCCGGTAAATCGACCACTCTGGCCGCGATGATCGACCACCTGAACAACACCGTCGAAGGGCACGTGCTGACGATCGAGGATCCGATCGAGTTCGTGCACAAGTCGAAGAAGTGCGTGATCAACCAGCGCGAGGTCAACCGGGATACGCACGGTTTCAACCAGTCCCTGCGCGCGGCGCTGCGCGAAGACCCGGATATCATCCTGGTTGGCGAAATGCGTGACATCGAGACGATCCGGCTCGCACTGACGGCTTCGGAAACCGGCCACCTCGTGTTTTCGACGCTGCATACCAGCTCGGCGCCCAAGACCATCGACCGCATCATCGACGTGTTTCCCACGGGTGAAAAGTCCATGGTGCGCTCGATGCTGTCCGAATCCCTGAAGGCTGTCATCACCCAGACGCTGCTGAAACGGATTGGCGGCGGCCGCATTGCCGCCTGGGAGATCATGGTGGCCACGCCGGCGATTCGCAACCTGATCCGCGAGGATAAGGTCGCCCAGATGTACTCGGCCATACAGACCGGTCAGAACGCCGGCATGCAAACGCTCGACCAGGCGCTGGAAACGCTCGTACAACGCGGGCTCATCAACAAGCTTGAGGCGGCCAGGCGGGCCGTCGACAAGATGATGTTCCGCTAGGAGGAATGAGCATGAACGTCGTAGACAGCTGGTTAAAGCAACTACACGAAGAGGTTGGTTCAGACCTGTTCGTCACCGTCGGTGCACCGCCCTGCATCAAGGTCCACGGCAAGATAAAGCCGATTTCAACCGATCTGCTGACGGCCGAGACAGCACATGAAGCCGTACTCGGCATCATGGGCGAGCGGCAGCGTGAAATATTCCGCAACACCCAGGAATTGCAGTTTGCCTATTCTCTGGGCCCCGAAGTGCGCTTCAGGATCAGCGCCTTCGTGCAGCAGGGAATGACCGGGCTGGTGGCCCGCCGCATCGAGACCCGTATCCCGACTTTCGAGGAACTTGGTTGCCCCAACGTGATGCAGGAACTGTCGCTTGAAAAACGTGGCATCATCCTGTTCGTCGGCGCCACAGGTACCGGTAAATCCACCTCGATGGCCGCCATGGTCGGTTACCGCAACCAGCGCATGACCGGGCATATCATTACGATCGAGGACCCGATCGAATACGTGCACGTGCACGGCAAGAGCCTGGTTACCCAGCGCGAAGTCGGCATCGATACCGAGTCGTTCGAGGTGGCCCTCAGAAACACCCTGCGACAGGCGCCTGACGTGATACTCATCGGTGAAATTCGCACGCGGGAAACCATGGAGCATGCGATCACGTTCTCGGAGACCGGCCACCTTGTCCTGGCCACTCTGCACGCAAACAACGCGAACCAGGCCATGGACCGCATCCTGCACTTTTTCCCGGACGAGCAGCAGGAGCAGATTCTGCTGGACCTGTCGTTCAACCTGAAGGCCACGATTGCCCAGCAGCTGATTCCTTCGCTCGATGGTTCGCGGCGCTGGGCTGCGTTCGAAGTGCTGATGGCAACGCCGCTCGTGAAGGACCTGATCCGCAAGGGTGAAATCGACCAACTCAAGCTCGTGATGCGCGATTCGGGACACCACGGCATGATCACCTTCGATCAGTGCATGTTCAACATGTACAAGGCCGGCCAGATTTCCTATGACGATGCCCTGCGCCACGCAGATTCGGCCAACGAAGTACGCCTCATGATCAAGCTCGACGAGGGTGGTGATATCGATTCGCTGACCAAGGGGCTCGAAGACGTGGAGGTCCTGGGCGACGAGTACTGAGTGATGCGCATCCTGATCATTGAAGATAACCCCGATATCGCCGCGAACCTCGGCGATTACCTCGAAGACAGCGGTCACACCGTGGATTTTGCCGGTGACGGCATCACGGGACTGCATCTTGCCGTCGTCAACGATTTCGACGCGATTGTCCTCGACCTGGCCCTGCCGGGCATGGACGGTCTCGAGGTCTGCCGCAAGCTCAGGGAGGAAGCCGGGAAAGATACGCCTGTCCTGATGCTGACGGCCCGTGACCGGCTGCAGGACAAGCTTGCAGGGTTCGATACCGGTGCAGACGATTACCTCGTCAAGCCGTTTGAGCTGCAGGAAGTCGCTGCCCGGCTGAAAGTGCTCTCCGGCCGGGGCCGGCGCCGCAGTCCGCGGGAACTCAAGGTCGGCGACCTGACCTACAACCTGGACACGCTCAACGTCACGCGCGGCGGCGAGGAAATCTACCTCAACCCCATCGGGCTCAAGCTGCTGCACAGCCTGATGGAAGCGTCGCCGAACGTCGTCTCCCGCGCGGAGCTGGAAATGGAAGTCTGGGGCGAGGAAATGCCGGACAGCGACAGCCTGCGCGTGCACATCCACTCCCTCAGAAGCGCGATCGACAAGCCTTTCGGAAGCAACATGATCCAGACGCGGCACGGGATAGGGTATCGGCTGGTCGAACCGGATGAAGTATCGTCGTAGATTAAGAAGCCGCATCGTCCTGTCTTTCCTGCTGCTCGGCACTTTGCTGAGCGTTTTGTTTGCCGTCAGCACCCTGATCCTGCTGGACCTGGTCGAAGACAAGCTGATCGGCGACACGATCGCACAGGAGTTAAATGATTACGTCGACAAGCTGCGGCTCGATCCGACCGTTGTCGAACCGTTCTATACCCGCATCCAGGGGTATATCACCCGCCCGGGTGATCCCAACCATACCGTAAGCACCGAGGTACGGGAGTTGCCGCCGGGTGTGCACGATGTCCGTATTTCGGGCCAGGTTCACAAAGTCGCCATTCGCAAAGAAGACGATCTCTGGGCGTTCCTGATTTACGATGTCAGCGATAACCAGCGCATCAAGCACCTGCTGGTTTTTTCTCTGATTGGTGTCGTCGTCCTGTTTTCCATCTTTTCCTTCATGCTGGGCGTTTCCGCCTCGACCCGGGTGATGAAGCCGGTCACGGACCTGGCGGCGCGCCTCGACACCCTGAGTGAGGAGGGCAAGCCGGAGCGCCTGTCCGGAAGTTTTGCCGACGACGAGGTCGGCCAGCTTGCAAGCGCGCTCGACAGCTACGCGGAGCGCCTGCAGCATCTCGTGGATCGCGACCGGGAGTTCAATGCCGATGTCAGCCATGAACTGCGCTCGCCCCTGACCGTGATCACCGGCGCCACCGAACTGCTGCTCGCCCAGCCGGACCTGGATGAGAAAGTCCGTACCCGGCTGTTGCGAATCGCGCGTGCAGCGCGCCAGTCGGCGGATATTACGACCGCTTTGCTGCACCTTGTGCGCGCCGAACAGGGTATCGACAGCGAAATCCGGGCCCAGAACGTGGGACGTATCGTCGGCGACGTCGTGCACCTTTACGAACCGCTGATCGGAAACAAAGACCTGGTCATTCGCGTGGAGTCGGAAGACCGGGTCAGCGTCATAGCGCCGGAGGCCGTTGTGGCGGTTACTGTCGGCAACCTTATCGGGAACGCGATGCGGTACACGCAGGAAGGGGAAGTTGTCATTACCACCGGTAACGGACGCGTGCTGGTCGAGGACACCGGGCCGGGCATCCCCGAGGAAGACCTTGAGCGGGTTTTTGAACGGCATTACCGCGGGCAGAATATCAGCGGCAAGGGTGCGGGGCTGGGCCTCGCCATCGTCAAGCGCCTGTGTGAGCTGTATGGCTGGTCGATTCGTTTCAGCAATCGTGAAGCCGGCGGCCTGCGTGCAGAACTCAGGTTTTTTGGAGAGTGAAAGATGACTGCGATTGCCTGTCCCAAGTGTGGCAAAACGGTTTCGAGTCGAGCGCCGATTTGCCGATTTTGCGGTTACGAGACCGGTGAAGCCACGGACGAAGACCGGGCAATTTTCCAGGCGCGCAGGCTGCGGGACCGGATTTACCGCCTCAACATGACCAGTTATTTCGTTATCGCCCTGCTTCTCGGGGGGTTTGGGTGGTTCTGGTGGGAGTCGGCGCATTTCAGCCGCATGTCGTCATACGGCCCTTTGGTATTGATGGGAATCGCTGCATCGGCATATCTGGTTGTGCGCGTCCTGCTTTTTCGGGCCAGGAGCGAACGTCGGGCACTGCGCCGCGGAGCCGGGGCGGGCAGCGTCTTGCGCCGCCGCCTCTGAGAAAGGGGATGCTGGTTTACTGGATTCGCCTGACCTTGCACTCGGCCTTGTAGCCTTCGATGTGCAGGTGCCAGGAATCGAACATGCCCGGTTCGATCACTGCTATGGCATTTTCGATATCACGGGCGTAGAACTTGTCGCGGTCATCCTGTACCCAGATCATGCCGTTTTCCAGCCGGAAGACGGTCTGGCCGTCCCAACCGTCGAATTCTCCGATGATCGCGCTTCGAATGGGCGAATCGTCACGATCGTCATCGCTCGGCAGCCCGCGCCGGTCCCCTGTTTCGGCGGTGCTCGACGCCGCGGCAACCGAAGTACCGGGGACGGGTTTGTCCAGGGTCGCCAGCGAGCGGTTCCGGATCCAGGCATTGAGCGCATCCAGTTCTTCAGGCGAGAGCTTGGTCAGCCCCGCGGCCATGAACTCCTTGCCGGTCATCTGTTCTTCAAGCGATGAAAACCCCTCGGCCGCAAAGAGGGGGTGAACAAAAAGGATACAGAACAGTACAGCGAGTGTTTTTCTCATTTCAGTGAACCGAGTGCTCAAATCCGCGAAAGTCTAACATGGACAACGAAAACCATGCGACGGTTCCGGGCGGGGTTGCGGGGTATTTCTAGAGATCCTGCTTGTAGCGCACGTAGGGAATACGACCGTAGATGGATTCGAGCGGGTCGACCGGTTGCGCATCTGCATTCGTCGATACTTCCGCCCCGGCGTCCAGCACGTTGCTGGTGCCGACCGTCAGGTTGGCGTTCCAGGGCGTGCGCCAGGTGAAGTGCACGTCGAAAGTAGTCAGGTCATCGATGCTGTTGCGGTTCAGGAAGTCCACCGAGTCCCGGTAAAAGCCCGCAATGCCGCCACTGAATGCGCCCCGGCTCCACTCAAGATTGAGTTCGACGGAGTTGAACGGCCTGGCGGTTGTCCATGAGTACTGGTCTGCCGACCGTGCATAGAGTCCCTGGTACTCGGCCTCGAGGACCCGGGCGAAGGCAAGGCCGAGCTGGATGTCACCGCTGCTGTCGGTCGTGATTCCGACCTTGAAGTTCAGGTCCACTCCGCTCGTTTCGGCATTCATGTAGGCCAGCGGATTGTTCAACGTGTTGCCAAACAGCGGATTGCCCAGGCCCGGGGAGAGCAATCCGGCGCCCGCCACCGTGCTGACGGCGGGCTGGTTCAGCCGCTGAACCATCGGTTGGTTAACACCGGCTTGCTGCTGGAACCAGTTGACCGAGGCTGAAGCGTCACCCATGTCGAGCTGCAAACCCAGGTCAAAGCGCTGCTGCTCGTAAGCGGCGATGGGTTCGTTGACGAAGTGACAGCCCGACGCGGTATAGGAATCCGCTCTCAGCACTCCGTTCATGCACTGGATGCTCCCCAGTGACTGGAAGCGCGCTTTACCGAGACTCTGCTGCGTGCCGGCTGTCATGGTCAGCCCGTCGCCTGCCGGAACGGCAAGCGTCGCGTCCAGTCCCAGCAGGTTGCTGCCGTTGTCCAGCACGCGCGCCTGCGTGCCGGCCTGCAGAGAGAGCGGCCGGGCAAGTTGGAGTTGGAGCTTGGCCGTGTCGCTGCCTCCCAGGTCAAACTGAAAATCGGCAGAGGGGTCCAGCACCATCGGGAAATTGCCGGCCCGGGCAACAGGCTCGCTGCTATCAGAGATCAGGCTCAAGCCGTTCAGCGGTGACACGCTGTTGGTGGAGCCGACGCTCGGTTCATCGGCCAGTACATGCGCAGAAAAAAGGCCCGCCAGCAACGCAGGCATGAGCGCAGCCAACCTGACGTTTTGAGCTGTTTTGATGAACTGGCAAATCACTTCGTCTGCCGCTCCCGGACCGTACGACCAGTGGTGGTCGTACTATAGATTTCCACTTCCGAAAAAAGTTTAATCCAATTCTAGCAAAAATATCCGCTTTCAGCCCGGTAACCCGTCACTAAAGGCAGCGCACCGGTGATTCGCCGGCTGATATAATCGTGCCGTTCAACGGATGGAGGCTGCGAGCATGGTCAGTACGAACACCCCGGTTTGCGATTTCGGTGCGGTCGCTCCCGATTTTTCACTTCCCGGTGTCGACGGCCGGATTTGGTCGCTGGCAGACTGCAAGGGACCGCAAGGCTTGCTGGTCATGTTCATCTGCAACCACTGCCCTTACGTCAAGGCGATCAACGAAAAACTGGTGCGCGACACGGCAGAACTCAGGGAACTCGGGGTGCACAGCGTGGCGATCATGTCCAATGACCCGACCGATTACCCGGAGGACTCTTTCGACAACATGAAAGCGGTCGCCGAGCAATTCGGGTATCCGTTTCCTTACCTCCTGGACGAGACACAGGAGACGGCCCGGGCTTACGGCGCTGTCTGCACACCGGACTTCTTTGGTTACAATCGGGACCTGCAGTTGCAATACCGGGGGCGCCTCGACGAAAGCGGGCGCAACCCGGGCCCGGCTGAAACGCGCCGGGACCTGTTCCTGGCAATGAGCCAGGTGGCCGCAACGGGGCGCGGTCCGGCTGAGCAGATCGCATCCATCGGGTGTTCGATCAAGTGGAAGCAGTGACAGGCTTGATCGCTGTTCGATTCACCCACTATGCTGTCCCCGACAGTTCAAACAACGGCACCGAGCGAGGTGTAAATCATCATGAGTAAAGTTCTACTGGTCGGAATCGATTGCAGTGACTGCAGTAACCGCGCGCTTCAATACGCAGCAAACGGTGCGGCGAAATCAAAATTGCAGTTGATCGTCGTACACGTGATCGACTGGTCCCCGTTTACCTTCAGCACCGCCAAGGAAAACGAGGAAAGGCGCCAGCGGCGCGAAGACGAACTGGACCGTGCGCACCGGGAAATCGTGGACCCGGTCGTCAGCGAACTCAGGGAACAGGGCATCTATGCGCGCGGCGTGGTTCGCCACGGACACCCGGCCGAAACCATCTGCGCGGTCTCCAGGGAATTCGGGGCGACCAATATCATTATCGGAAAAACGGGTTCCTCGAAACTGAAGGCGCAGTTGTTCGGCAGCGTTGCCAATACGCTGGTGCAGATCAGCGAGGTTCCCGTTACGGTTGTGCCCTGAACCCCTGGGCCAATCTCCGTTTACCGCCCTTTTTCCGGTGCCTGGGCGACATGGGTGCAGTCCTTACAAAGAACAGAATCAAACGCGCGCGGTCGCTGAATATTCACGCCGTGCTTGTCGCTTCGGTTCATCCATAGCAAAATTATAGGCCGCCCGCACGGTCGACCAAACGGCACCCGGCGCTCATCGGGGCGCACAGGCGTTTTCTTCCAAACGAGGATCAGCGATGTCAAACCGTAAAACTCTCGCCAACGCCATTCGATTCCTGTCGATGGATGCCGTACAGAAGGCAAATTCGGGCCACCCCGGTGCTCCGATGGGCATGGCTGACCTGGCCGAGGTCCTCTGGCGAAGCAACCTGAAACACAATCCGGCCAACCCGGCCTGGCCGGATCGCGACCGTTTCGTGCTTTCGAACGGCCACGGTTCCATGCTGCTTTATTCTCTCTTGCACCTGACCGGCTATGACCTCTCGATGGACGATATCCGCGCCTTCAGGCAGCTGCATTCCAAGACGCCGGGCCATCCTGAGTACGGTGAAACACCGGGTGCGGAAACCACCACCGGGCCGCTAGGCCAGGGTGTCGCCAACGCCGTGGGCATGGCGCTGGCGGAGAAAGTGCTTGCAGACCGGTTCAATCGGGACGGTCACGAAATTGTCGATCACTTGACCTGGGTGTTCATGGGTGATGGCTGCATGATGGAAGGCGTTTCCCACGAAGCCTGCGCTCTGGCCGGTACGCTGGGGCTCGGCAAAATGATCGCTTTCTGGGATGACAATGGGATTTCGATCGACGGCGAAGTGGAAGGCTGGTTCACCGATGACACGCCGGCCCGTTTCGAAGCCTATGGCTGGCAGGTCATTCGCGGCGTGGATGGACATGACCCGGTGGAAATCCAGCAGGCGATCGACACGGCGCGGGCCGAGCAGGGCCGGCCGACCTTGATCTGTGCGCGGACGATCATCGGCTACGGTGCCCCGAACAAGCAGGGCTCGGAGTCGGTTCACGGGGCGCCGCTTGGAGATGAAGAAATCGCCGCTGCGCGTGAATACCTGGATTGGCCTTACCCGCCATTCGAAATTCCGGACGATATTTACGCCGACTGGAACGCACACGAGTCAGGCTCGGCCGCCGAGAAAGCCTGGCGGGACCGCTTTGAAGCCTACCGCGGGGATCACCCGGAACTGGCCGCTGAATTCGAACGCCGCATGAGCGGTGAACTGCCCGGGGACTGGGCGCAGGAAACGTCGCGGATCATCGCGAAAATGCAGGAGGATGGAGGCAGCGTCGCAACGCGCAAGTCCTCGCAGGCTGCGCTCAATGCCTTCGGCCCGCTGCTGCCGGAATTGATCGGCGGTTCCGCGGACCTCGCCGGCTCCAACAACACGATCTGGTCCGGCAGCGTCGACGTCAAAGACGGCGCCGCCGACGGCAACTATGTTTACTTCGGGGTTCGTGAATTCGGCATGACCGCTATCTGCAACGGCCTCTCCCTGCACGGGGGCTTCATACCGTATAACGCGACCTTCCTGGTGTTTTCGGATTATGCGCGCAACGCCGTGCGCATGTCCGCCCTGCTGCCGACACGGAATATCCATGTCTACACGCATGACTCCATCGGGCTGGGCGAAGACGGGCCGACGCATCAACCCGTCGAACACGTGGCCAGTCTGCGGCTGATTCCCGGGCTGGATGTCTGGCGCCCCTGCGATACGGTCGAAACCGCGGTGTCCTGGAAATGTTCCTTGGAGAAGCATAACGGGCCCTCGGCGTTGATACTGACCCGACAGGGCTTGCCTCACCAGCCGAGAACAGCGGAGCAACTCGATAACATCAGCCGCGGCGGTTACGTGCTGAACGGGGTGGAAGGCATGCCGGATGCGATTATCATAGCCACCGGTTCGGAGGTTGCACTGGCCGTGGAGGCTGCAACCGGCCTGTCATCCGAGGGCGTTAAAGTGAGCGTCGTCTCCATGCCGAACCCCGGACTGTTCATGGAACAGGACGAAGCCTACCGGGAATCCGTGCTGCCTGCCGAAGTGACCGCGCGCGTCGTGGTCGAAGCCGGCGTGACAGCCGCCTGGGCCGGAATCGCGGGCGACGGCGGCCGCGTCATCGGGGTGGACCGATTCGGAGCCTCGGCTCCCGCCGCCCAGCTTTTTGAACACTACGGGCTGACGGCTGAAAATGTCGCCCGGGCCGTCAGGGAAACCCTGGCGTAAGTTGAATACTCAAACCATCAATACTCAAGGAGTAAGTTTTAAATGAGCATCAAAGTAGCAATCAACGGATATGGCCGAATCGGCCGCAATGTCATGCGCGCCCTGCATGAATACGGCTGGCTCGACCGGATCGAAATCGTCGCGATCAATGACCTGGGCGATGCCGAGACCAATGCGCACCTGACGAAATACGATACCGCGCACGGCACATTCCAGGGCGACGTTTCCGTTGAAGGCGGAGACCTCGTGGTCAATGGTCAGCGCGTCAGGGTGCTGGCCGAGCGCGATCCGGCCCAGCTGCCCTGGGCGGAACTGGGTGTGGACGTCGTTTACGAGTGCACGGGCCTGTTCCGCAGCAAGGAAACTGCCGGCAAGCACCTCCAGGCAGGCGCCAGCAAAGTCATCGTTTCCGCACCCGGTCAGAATGTGGACCGGACCGTGGTCTACGGCGTCAACCATGCCGATCTGCAGCCTTCGGACGAGGTCATTTCGAACGCGTCCTGCACGACCAACTGCCTGGCGCCGGTCGCCAAGGTGCTGCACGCGGCCGTTGGCATCGAGTCAGGCCTGATGAACACCATTCACGCTTACACCAACGACCAGGTCCTCACCGACGTATTCCACAAAGACCTGCGCCGCGCGCGTTCGGCGACCATGAGCATGATCCCCACGAAGACCGGTGCGGCGGCGGCTGTCGGCCTGGTGCTTCCTGAGCTGAACGGCAAGCTGGACGGTTTCTCCCTCCGCGTGCCGACGATCAATGTTTCCGTCGTGGATCTGAGCTTCATTTCCAACCGCGAGACGACGGTGGAAGAGGTCAACGCCGCTATCAAGGCCGCTTCCGAGGGTGAACTCAAGGGCGTGCTCGGCTATAACGACGCGCCGCTGGTCTCGGTGGACTTCAATCACAACCCGGCATCCTCGACGTTCGATGCAGGACTGACCCGCGTCAGCGGCCGGCTGGTGAAAGTACTCAGCTGGTACGATAACGAGTGGGGCTTCAGCTGCCGCATGCTGGACACGACGATGGCGCTGATGAATGCCTGAGGTAACATGACGTACAAACGTATCGAAGACTTGGATCTGGACCGCAAAAAGGTCCTGATCCGCCAGGATCTGAATGTCCCGGTCAGCAATGGCCGGGTCACTTCGGACGCCAGAATTCGCGCCTCTTTGCCGACTATCCGGCTGGCGCTGGAGAAAGGTGCGGCGGTGATGCTGATGTCTCACCTCGGCCGTCCGACGGAGGGCGAGGCGAATCCCGTTTTCTCGATGCGGCCGGTGGCAGACCGGATGAGCGAACTTCTCGAACGGCCGGTTCGGCTGGAGAGCGAATACCTCGACGGTTTGACCATCCAGGCGGGTGAAGTCGTTCTGTGTGAAAACGTGCGCTTCAACGCAGGCGAGAAAAAGAACGATGAGGCATTGGCCAGGCGCTATGCCGCCTTGTGCGACGTCTTCGTGATGGATGCATTCGGCACCGCGCACCGGGCCCAGGCCTCCACTGAGGGCGTGACGCGATTTGCCCCGGTAGCGGCTGCCGGACTGTTGTTGAGCCGTGAGCTCGATGCGTTGGCAAAAGGGCTTGAGCACCCTGATCGGCCCATGCTGGCTATTGTTGGCGGATCCAAGGTGTCGACCAAGCTGACCGTGCTCGAGTCCCTGCTGGGCAAGGTTGACGAACTCATCGTAGGTGGCGGTATCGCCAACACGTTTATAGCGGCATCGGGCCACGACGTCGGCAAGTCGCTGTACGAACCGGACCTGATTCATGAAGCACAGCGCTTGATCCAGCGGGTGCATGAGAGCGGTGGATCGATACCGATCCCCAGGGACGTCGTCGTAGCCAAAGCGTTTGACGAAAATGCCGAGGCAATCGTGCGCAAGGTCGATGAAGTGCGGAGCGACGAATTGATCCTGGATATCGGTCCGCTGACGTCAATCGAGTACTCGGAGATCGTGGCCGGCGCCGGGACGATAATCTGGAACGGGCCTGTCGGTGTATTCGAGTTCAAAAAATTTGCCGCGGGCACGCGTGCCCTGGCGGAGGCCATCGCCCGCTCGTCGGCCTACAGTATCGCGGGCGGGGGCGACACGCTGGCCGCGATCGACCAGTTCGGTATCCGCGACGACATCAGTTACATCTCCACCGGCGGCGGCGCCTTTCTCGAATTCGTGGAAGGCAAAACACTGCCTGCAGTTGCTGCGCTCGAAAAGGCTGCAGCCCGTTAGCTTTGAAAAGTACGTACCGGTCCGGACCAGGCCCGGTACGAGAGCCGGCCATTTTTATGAGTGACCGGCATGTTTTCTGTTGATACGATTAGCTGTCTCAATATTCCGGAGCGAGCCATGTCTTTTAAATCACTGTCGAAACCGATGACGTTTGCGACCGTCCTGATCATTTCAATCGTCATTACTTCGGCCTGCTCGTCGAGCGTCAAGGTGCGCAGTGACATTGCTCCGGGCGTGGACCTCGCTTCATACGATACCTATGGTTTCTTTTCCCAGTTGGGAGTGGAAGGCGAGCACTATTCCAGCCTCCTTGGCCAGCATTTTCGCGATGCGGTTTCAAGGCAGATGGATTCACGCGGCTTCGCATCCTCGGATTCGCCGCAACTGCAGGTCAACGTTTCGGTAGGCGCCCAGGACAAGGTCCGGGTCAACACCTACGATGACCCCTACCTGTACGGCGGTTATTACGGCTACCGCGGGTACGGTTACTACGGCAGCCCCTGGTACCACGGCGGAACCCGCACAACCGTTCACCAGTACACCGAGGCCAACGTTTACGTCGACGTTATCGATGCCAGCAAGCACGAACTCGTCTGGCAGGGTGTCGCGACGTTTACCCTCACGGACAAGATGCAGGAAAACGTGCGCGAGTCCGTGAACAGCACGGTGGACAAGATTTTCACCCAGTTCCCGGTTGCCGCTTCGGCGAGCCCCTGAAAAGAAAAATCAACATGACAAACAAATCCGGGCTGTCGCTCGCGGCCAGCCTTGCCGCACCCCTTCTTGTGCTCCTGCTCGGTGCCTGTGCCTCTGGGCTCGAGGTGCGCAGCGATCAGGATCCCAACGCCGACTTCAACCAGTACCGGACCTGGGGCTTCTTTGAACAGCTGGGTATCGAGGGTGGTTACAACTCACCGGTTTTCGGCGAGCATTTTCGCGCAGCCATCACGCAAGAGATGACAGCGCGTGGATACCGCCAGTCCATGAATCCCGACCTGTACATCAACGTGACGCTGCGTGCCGACGACAAGGTCAAGATGAAGTCCCACACCGCGCCTTACATGAGCGGCGCCTACTATCAGCGGCCCGGCGGCCCCTACTACGGCTCTGCTTTCGGCGTCGGCGTCGGTACGGTTTCACGCGCCACGGAGGTCACCGAGGCCTCGGTATTCATCGATTTCGTGGATAACGAAACCGATCGGCTGGTCTGGCAGGGCGTGGCCGTCGCGGAGGCTGACGACAAGGCTGCCCAGCGGTTGCGTGACGCAATTTTCTCCGCTGTCGAGAGCGTATTCACGCTCTATCCGTACACAGCGCCCCGCTGACGGCAAGATGCCTGCCCGGGCGGTATCTTTTGCTTGAAAAGTGATCCTGGCGGACCCGGTAGGTTCGCTCGGGATTGCGCTCACAAGCTAATTAGCATCACTTTTTGTCATCTTTTGCCTATATAATCGGCCGCCATGAACGTAGACATAAAGAAAAACGCCAGCCATCGCCGGCGGACGAAGATCATTGCGACGATGGGCCCGGGCACGGACGATCGCCGGGTTCTCGAGGGCCTGATCCGTGCGGGCGTCGACGTCTTCCGTCTCAACATGTCCCATGGAGACGCCGAGTCACAGATGCGCCGGGCAAAGATGGTGCGCGAAGTCTCGCGTGAACTGCGTTGGCAGGTCGCTATTCTGGTTGACCTGCAGGGTCCGAAGATCCGCATCGAAAAATTCGAAAACGGGGCAGCGGAACTGGAAAGCGGCGGACATTTCATGCTGGACGCGGGGCAGCCCGATATCCCGGGTGACGAACACCGGGTCGGGGTCAGCTACCCGAACCTGCCCCGCGATGTGAAACCCGGTGATACGCTCCTGCTGGATGACGGACTCATTGCCCTGAGTGTGCAGTCGATCGACGGCGACCGGGTGCACTGCCTGGTGGAGACCGGCGGCCGCTTGTCGAACCGCAAGGGTCTGAACCTGCTGGGCGGCGGCCTGTCGGTGTCCGGACTCGCCGAGCACGATTATCCGAACATCGAACTGGCGGCGCGCATGGGTGCGGACTATGTTGCCGTTTCTTTCGTCAGCAGCCCCAACGACATTATCGAGGCGCGCCGATTGCTTCGGGAAGCCGGCAGCGAAGCGGCGCTGGTGGCGAAGATTGAACGCATGGAGGCGATCCGCAACCTCGAGGAGATCTGTGAAGTTTCCGACGTCGTCATGGTGGCGCGCGGGGACCTGGGGGTAGAGATCGGAGACGAAGAGTTGCCCGGCCTGCAAAAGCACATCATTCGCACGGCCATCGCGAAGAACCGCATCACCGCCACCGCTACCCAGATGATGCAGTCCATGATCGACAATCCGATTCCCACCCGTGCCGAGGTGCTCGACGTGGCCAACGCGGTGCTCGACGGCACCGATGCGGTCATGCTTTCGGCGGAAACCGCCATCGGCAAGCATCCCGTGAAGGTCATCGAGGCGATGAACCGGATCTGTCTCGGCGCGGAGCGGCACCACGAGTCCGAGGGTGGTGAATGCAAAAACCTGGAAACAGGATTTGCACGCATCGACCAGGCCATCGCGATGGCGGCGATGTTCATGGCCAGGAAAGTGACCGTCAGTGCGATCGTGGCGCTGACCGATTCCGGCTCAACGGCGCAGTGGCTGTCGCGCGTGCAGACGTCCGTTCCGATCTATGCCTTTTCGACCAACAAGAAGAGCCGCCGCCGGATGGCGATGTTCCGGGACGTGTTCCCGGTCAAGCTCGAAGCGCGCGATCCCAATGTCGAGAAAGTGGTCGTCGAGGCGCTCCGGACCCTCATGGCGCACGGCACGGTGCGGGAAAATGACCGCGTATTGATTACCATGGGTGATCAGGTCGGTCATTCCGGAGGCACGAACACCTTGCGTTTCGTGAAGCTGAGCCCCGAGGAAATTGCCCGTTACGGTATCTAGGAAACCTGATTTTATGAACGAAAATATCGACAAGTCCGTTATTGACACCGATTCCGAAGAAACCCGCGAATGGCTCGATTCACTCGAGGCCGTCATCGAGCGTGAAGGCCCGGAGCGTGCCCATTTCCTGCTTGAGCAGCTGGTCGACTACACGCGCCGTTCGGGCGGGTATCTGCCTTACAAGGCGACCACGGCATACATCAACACCATTCCCGCGCACCTGGGCAAAAAGCACCCCGGTGATTTCCAGATGGAACGGCGCATCAAGTCCTACATCCGCTGGAACGCGATGGCCATGGTGGTGCGCGCGGGCAAGCGCGGCGGAGAACTCGGCGGTCACATCGCGAGCTTCGCCTCGGCCGCGACGCTTTACGACGTGGGTTTCAACCATTTCTTCCGCGGCCCCGACCACCCGGGCGGCGGCGACCTGGTCTATATCCAGGGGCACTCGTCACCGGGAATCTATGCCCGCTCGTTTCTCGAGGGACGGATCAGCGAGGAGCAGCTTGACCGCTTCCGGCAGGAAACCGGCGGTGAGGGCCTGAGTTCCTATCCTCACCCCTGGCTGATGCCGGACTACTGGCAACTGCCGACGGTATCCATGGGCCTTGGACCGATCATGGCGATCTACCAGGCGCGTTTTCTGAAATACCTGCACAATCGCGGAATCGCGGACACCTCGGATCGCAAGGTCTGGTGCTTCCTCGGCGACGGTGAAACGGACGAGCCGGAATCGCTGGGCGCCATTTCGCTGGCCGGCCGTGAAAAACTGGACAACCTGATTTTCGTGGTCAACTGCAACCTGCAGCGGCTGGACGGCCCGGTGCGCGGCAACGGCAAGATCATCCAGGAACTCGAAGGGGTATTCCGGGGCGCCGGCTGGCGGGCAATCAAGGTCATCTGGGGCTCGTACTGGGACAAGCTCTTCGCCAAGGACAAGGACGGCTTGCTCCGTCAACGGATGGAAGAGGCCGTGGACGGCGATTACCAGAACTACAAGGCCAAGGGCGGTGCGTATACGCGCGAGCACTTCTTCGGCAAGTACCCCGAGTTGCTGGACATGGTCGCCACCATGAGCGATCAGGATATCTGGCGGCTCAACCGTGGCGGGCACGACCCGCACAAGATTTACGCGGCTTACGCTTCCGCCGTGGCGTCGCCCGGGCAGCCCACCGTGATCCTGGCCAAAACCGTCAAGGGTTACGGCATGGGGGGAGCGGGTGAAGCGCAGAATATCACCCACCAGCAAAAGAAAATGGACATGGAGTCCATTCGGCAGTTTCGCGACCGCTTCGGCGTGCCGGTAGCGGACGACCAGCTGGAAGAGGTCCCTTACTACCATCCGGGCGAAGACAGCGAGGAAATCCGCTACATGCTCGAGCGCCGCGAGCAGCTGGGCGGCTTCTTGCCGCAGCGCCGCCGCCAGGACGGCGCGTTGCAGACGCCGGACCTGGATCACTTCGGCGCGCTGCTCAAATCTTCCGAGGACCGGGAGTTCAGCACCACGATGGCCTTCGTTCGCGGGCTTTCCTTGCTGCTTCGCGACAAGAACATCGCGGACCGCATCGTGCCGATCGTGGCCGACGAAGCACGAACCTTCGGCATGGAAGGCATGTTCCGGCAGCTCGGCATTTACTCATCCGCCGGGCAGCTGTACACGCCGGTGGATTCCGAACAGCTGATGTTCTACAAGGAAGACCGGAAAGGACAGATCCTCCAGGAGGGCATTACCGAGGCCGGTGCGATGTCTTCCTGGATCGCGGCGGCGACGAGTTATTCTGCTTCCGGCGTCACCATGATCCCCTTCTATATCTTCTATTCCATGTTCGGTTTCCAGCGCATCGGCGACCTCGCCTGGGCGGCCGGCGACATGCGCGCCCGCGGCTTCCTGGTGGGCGGAACCGCCGGGCGCACCACCTTGAACGGCGAGGGCCTTCAGCACGAGGACGGAAACAGCCACATGATCTCGTCCATGATTCCCAACTGCGTGTCATACGATCCCACGTTCTCCTACGAGTTGGCCGTTATCATGCAGGACGGCATGCGGCGAATGTTCGCTGAAGGTGAGGACGTTTTTTACTACATCACGGTGGAAAACGAGAACTACACGCACCCGCAGATGCCCGAGGGGGCGGAAGAAGGCATTCGCAGGGGGATGTACCTGTTCCGCGAAGGCAAAAAGTCCGAGCGAAAAGTACAGCTGCTCGGCTGCGGCGCAATCCTCCGCGAGGCCATCGCGGCGGCCAACATCCTGGAGCAGGATTTCGGCGTCAGCGCCGATATCTGGAGCGCGACCAGTTTCAGCGAATTACGCCGGGACGGGGTCGACTGCGCGCGCTGGAACCGGCTCAACCCGGAAAAACAGCCGCGCATCCCCTGGGTAACTGATTGTCTCAGGGACCGGCAGGGGCCGGTGGTCGCCGCGTCCGATTACGTGCGCGGGTTTGCCGACCAGGTTCGCGGCTTTATTCCGCAGGACGACTACGTCGTGCTCGGCACCGACGGCTTCGGCCGGTCCGACACGCGGGAAGAACTGCGGCGTTTCTTTGAAGTGGACCGGTACCAGATCGCTTACGCGGCGCTGTATGCGCTCTACCGCGAGGAACGTTTCAGCCTCGGGGAACTGACCGCGGCGCGCGAGTCGCTTGGTATCGACGCCGGCAAGCCGAACCCCGTCAGCGTATGACGGCGGTCAATGGTCACGAGCGGAGCTGAAAAGTGAGTAATACGATCGAAGTCAAAGTACCCGATATCGGCGATTTCAGTGATGTCCCGGTTATCGAATTGCTGGTTTCCCAGGGCGACAGTGTCGAAGCGGATGAAGGTCTGCTGACGCTGGAAAGCGACAAGGCCACGATGGAGGTGCCATCTCCGGTGGCCGGAGTCGTGCGTGAATTGAAAGTGGGCCTGAACGACACCGTCTCCGAGGGTGACGTGGTTGCCGTGCTGGAGGCGACCGCGGGCGATGCCGAAACGGATGATGCGGCCGGCGAACCGACCGCATCCGGCGAGGACCCGCCCGGCAAAGCCCTGCCCGAGGAAACCGGGAAGGACGAGGCGCCCCGGCCTGAACCCGAAGCGGACGCCAGAATAACGGCAACCGAGTCGGCGGTTCCGGCGCCTGCCGACGAGCCGCCGCCGAGGGGCGATTCCCGCGGGCTGCCGCATGCCAGCCCGGCGGTTCGAAAGTTCGCGCGTGAACTGGGCGCCGACCTGCGGCAGGTCAGCGGCAGCGGCAACAAAGGCCGCATAACGCGGGACGACGTGGCCGCGCATGTCAAGCGGGTGTTGGGCGGCAAGGGGCCGTCTGCTGCAGTCGGTCGAATCGGTGGCCTGAGCCTCGATTTTCCGGAGGTCCCACGGCCGGACTTCAGTCGTTTCGGCGCCATTGAACGCCGTGAGCTGAGCCGCATACAGAAACTCTCCGCCGGTCA
>JAZBPJ010000011.1:0-40906 GCA_036351575.1 Lysobacterales bacterium
GCCCTGCTGTCGGACTACGACATCAATTTCTACCTGTCCAACACGCCGAGAGAATGGTTCACCGCGCTGGCGCTGGCGGGCGTGGTCGCGGCCGCCTGGTCGGTCCTGATGATCTACTTCATCTGCAGCTGGATATTCAGCCTGCCCCTGCTGCTCCTGGGCGGCCTGAAACCGCGCGCGGCGCTGGCGGCGAGCGTCGACGCCTGTCGCGGCAAGCGGCTCGATATCTTTTTTGCCCTGGTCGGCTGGCTGGTGTTCAGCATCCTGCTGGGCCTGCTGGCGTCGCTGCCGGCCGCGGCTGCCTCCTGGCTGCTGATTCCGCTCGGGTCGGCCACCGTGAAAGGCCTGCTGCTGACCATGGGGCTCGTTGCCCTGCTGGGGGCGGCGGGGTCGCTGCTGGCTTCCCTGCTCAGCGTCTCCGTGCTGAGCCTGCTGACCCTGCGGCTGTTCCGCGCCTACGGACTGTGGCGCATGGTGGAACTCGACCTGTACGCCCATGTTGAACAGGCGACCGGCGCCGCTCCGGGCCGCAGGACATTGGCCCTGGCCCTGGTCGTCTTGCTGGCGGCGCCGATCGGTGTTACCTGGGGCCTGGTGGCGCAGTTGGAATTCGACCAGGACGTCGACGTCATGGCGCACCGGGGCGCATCCCTGCACGCGCCGGAAAATACCATGGCAGCGGTAAGGGCCGCGATCGACGCCGGGGCCCAATGGGTCGAAATCGACGTGCAGGAGACGGTGGACGGCGAGATCGTCGTGATTCATGACGGCGACCTCAAGCGCGTGGGCGGCGTGCCCATGGTGGTAGCCAAGAGCACGGCAAGGGAGCTCGGCTGGGTGGACGTGGGTTCCTGGTTCGACCTGGCCTACAGCGGCGAGCGCATTCCGTCGCTGCGCGAGGTGCTGGAGCTGTGCAAGGACCGCATCGGCGTCAACATCGAACTGAAGTACTACGGCGGGGAACGGCGTTTCGAGCAGAGCGTGGCTGAAATCGTCGACGAGTTCGGCATGGCGGAGCAGGTAGTCGTGATGTCGCTGAGCCTGCCGGGCATTCGCAAAATGAAGCAGGTACGACCCGACTGGAAGGTCGGGCTGCTGTCATCCGTGGCGGTGGGTGACCTGGCGCGGCTCGAGGTCGATTTCGTGGCGCTGAACGCGCGCTTCACTTCCAGGAACCTGGTCCGCCACCTGCACCGCAGCGGCATGGAAGTGATGGTGTGGACGGTCAACGATGCGCTGGGCATCTCGGTCATGGCCGGCCGCGGCGTGGATGGGATCATCACCGACGATCCCGGCCTGGCCGTGGAGATACTCGGGCAGCGCAAAGAACTCGAGGCGCACGGCCGGCTGATGCTCGGCCTGGCCGAACTGTTCGACCGGCCGTCCCTGGTCAGCGAACAATAGCGCAGCCCGCGCCTCCAGCCGCTATATCGCGTTCAGCCTGTCGCACAGCAGGCGGGTTTCCTCGTCCGTCGTGCAGTGGCTGAAGACGAAGCGCGCCAGGTCGTCGCGGCCCGGCCACATCAGGAATTCCACGCCGCTCTCCTC
The DNA here is from genome assembly GCA_036351575.1 of Lysobacterales bacterium. Taxonomy (GTDB): domain Bacteria; phylum Pseudomonadota; class Gammaproteobacteria; order Xanthomonadales; family SZUA-36; genus JABDPF01. Next base: position 1,549 of record JAZBPJ010000011.1, read on the forward strand.
AAGCGCCCTGAACCCCGCTTCGCTCCAGCTGACAAAAACCTCGTTGGCCTCGACGGGAAATTCCAAAGAGGCCGCCGGGTGAGCCTCGACCGCGGTCGCGAATGCCGCCGCCTGGCGGTTCGCGTTGCCGGCCAGTTCCAGCCACAGTCCGTCCTCGATGTAGGCGAGCAGCTGGGCGGAGACGAAACGCATTTTGCTGAGCAGGTGACCCGAGCGCTTGCGCAGGCGCTCGATGGTGTCGATGTTCGCCCGGTCGTTGAACAGCAGCAGCGCTTCCGCGGCCAGGCAGCCGTTCTTGGTGGCGCCGAACGAAAGCATGTCGATTCCGGCCCGCCAGGTGATGTCCGCAGGCCGGCAACCCAGCCGCGCCATGGCGTTGCCGAAGCGCGCGCCGTCCATGTGGCTGACGAGGCCGTGCTCCGCGGCCACCGCGGTGATTTCCGCCACTTGCTCGGCCGCGTAGACCGTGCCGCATTCCGTGGACTGCGTCAGGCTCACCGCCGAAGCGCTGTAGCTGTGCACGCCGTGACCGGCGTTGGCCCTGATTCGGCGGCGCAGTTCACCGGCATCGATGCGCCCGTTTTCCCCGCTCACCGGAACGACACGCAGGCCGTTGCCGAAAAACTCGGGCGCGCCGCCCTCGTCGCTGTAGATGTGCGCGTTATCCTGGCAATACACCGAACCCCAGGGCGGCGTGACCGCGGCCAGGCCGATGCTGTTGGCGGTCGTGCCGGTGCTCAGCGGAACCACGGTGGTCGGTGTTTCGAACAGTTCGCTGAAGGCCTGGTCGAGCCGGGTGGACCACTGGTCGTCGGCGTAAGCCCAGGCGGGCCCGCGGTTGGCCCGGTTGACTGCTTCGAGCACGGCCTCGGCGGCCGGCGATTCGTTGTCGCTTCTGAAGTTGATTTTCATTCGGCGATTATAGAGAGATGGAGGCTCGGCTTAAATGCCCCTGGCGCCGCATTCTGCCGGATTGATACAACTGGATGGGTCGCGGCAACGATATTCCGTTTTCGGGGACGCTCCCTTGCGGGTACTTCCCTGTATCGCTCGAATGAGGACTTCCTGTCCTCATACGCCCCGTAAACGGAACGATCGTTACCGCGACCTCAGGGGTGCATTTTCGACCAGAGCGACATGCCGCCCTGGGTCGGGCGATTTAAAAGCGCCGAGTGGACGGAACGCGAAGGGGTCGATTGGCCCGGATGGCCAATCGAGCTCTGCCGGCAACAGGGACGTGCCGTCAGAGCGGCCCCGTCTCGCGTTTCGGTCACGAGGGAAGTCCGTGAAGGACCGCTGTCCATGAGCACGGGCCAGGGCGGTTTGTCGCTTTGTCGTCGAGCAGCGTCCCCGTCAACGGGGTAACAGGCACCGCGACCGTTCACAATTTATAATGCGCGATCTATGAAAGCGGCCGCCATCATTCGGGAAACCCAGGCACAGCTGGACGGCATCATGACGGCGGACGCCGCCTGGTGCCGCAAGCGGCTGTCCACGGTTTCGCGGCAGCTGGGGCAGGGAAAAAACGTCGAAAAAGCGCTGCAGCAGGTGCTGGCCCGTTTCGCAAAATCGAAGCAGCGAGTCGAGCGGCGCTCGGCCGCCGCGCCGCAGCCGGTCTACGACCCGGGCCTGCCGATCAGCAACCACCGCGAGGAAATCCTCGAGGCCATCGCGGCGCACCAGGTCGTGATCGTGGCCGGGGAGACGGGTTCGGGCAAGACCACCCAGCTGCCCAAGATGTGCCTGCAAGGCGGTCGCGGGCTGCGCGGGCTGGTGGGCTGCACGCAGCCCCGCCGCATCGCCGCGCGCGCCATGGCCGACCGCGTGGCCGAGGAACTGGGCAGCGAACTGGGGGCGGCGGTGGGTTACCAGGTGCGTTTTCGCGAACGCAGCAGCCCGGACGGCTACATCAAGTTCATGACCGACGGCATCCTGCTGGCCGAGGCGATGAACGACCGCTTTCTCGACGCCTACGACACGATCATCATCGACGAGGCGCACGAGCGCAGCCTGAATATCGATTTCCTGCTGGGCTACCTCAAGACCCTGCTGCCGAAACGCCCCGACCTGAAGCTGATCATCACCTCGGCCACGATCGACACGGAAAAGTTCGCTAAACATTTTTCCAACGCCCCGGTCATCGAGGTATCGGGCCGCAGCTACCCGGTCGATGTCGTTTACCAGCCGCTGTCAACGGACGGCGAACGCGAAGAACACGGCGGCCGCGATCTTTACCAGGGCATCGCGGACGCGGTTCAGCGCCTGAACCGGATCGACCCGGCGGGCGACATCCTGGTGTTTCTGTCGGGCGAACGCGAAATCCGCGAGGCGGCCGATTTCCTGCGCCGGCAGGGCGGCGCGCGCGGCATCGCCCGGACCGAGATCCTGCCGCTCTATTCGCGCCTGTCGGCGGCCGAGCAGCGCCGGGTTTTTCACCCGGCCGAGAAGCGGCGCATCATCCTCTCGACCAACGTCGCGGAAACCTCCCTGACGGTGCCGCGCATCCGTTTCGTGATCGATTCCGGACTCGCCCGGATCAGCCGCTATGGCCACCGCAGCCGCATCCAGCGCCTGCCCATCGAGCCGGTCTCGAAAGCCAGCGCCCGCCAGCGGTCCGGACGCTGCGGGCGCCTCGGGCCGGGCACCTGCGTGCGGCTGTACGCGGAGGAGGACTTCGAGAGCCGCCCCGATTTCACCGAGCCGGAGGTCCTGCGCACCTCGCTGGCCTCGGTCATCCTGCGCATGATGGCGATGCGGCTCGGCACGGTCGAACAATTCCCCTTTGTCGACCGCCCGGCGCCGCGCATGATCAACGACGCCTACCAGCTGCTGTTCGAACTGGGCGCGCTCGACGAAGACCGCTCGGTGACCCCCGGCGGCCGCCGGCTGGCGCGCTGGCCGATGGACGTGCGGCTGGCGCGGATCGTCGAAGAAGGCGCGCAGCAGGGCTGTCTCGAGGACGCCATGGTGCTGGCCGCGGCGCTGAGCATCCAGGACCCGCGTGAACGGCCGCTGGAAGCGGCTTCCGCGGCGGACGAGGCGCATGGCCGCTTCAGCGATGGAAAATCGGATTTCGTCACCCTGCTGTCGCTTTGGCAGTACCTGCGAAAACTGCGCAAGTCGATTTCGGGCAACCAGTTTCGCAAGCGCTGCCGCCAGGAGTTTCTCAACTGGCAGCGCGTGCTCGAGTGGTTCGACCTGTACCAGCAGCTGCGGGACCTGGCGCGCGAGGGGCGCATGCAGCTCAGCGGCCGGCACGGCGACTACGAGGCCGTGCACCGCTGCCTGCTTTCCGGCCTGCTCAGCCACGTCGGGCTGAAACACCCGGAAGACAACAGCTATTCCGGCGTGCGCTCCCGTTCCTTCTACATCTTCCCGGGTTCGGGCCTGTTCGGCAGCAAGCCCAAGTGGCTGATGGCGGCCGAAATCGTGGAGACGACCCGGCCGTACGCCCGCATCAATGCCGTGATCCGGCCCGAGTGGGTCGAGGACGCCGGCCGTCACCTGCTCAAGCGGCACTATTTCGACCCGCACTGGTCGCGGCGCCGCGGCGCCGTCATGGCCTGGGAGCAGGTGTCGATGTACGGCCTCGTGATCGTCGAGAAACGCAGGGTCAGTTACGCGGCAATCGACCCGGCCGAATCCAGGCGGATTTTCATCATGGAAGCCCTGGTGCGGGGAGAACTGGACACCCGCGCCGCGTTTCGCGCCCACAATGAAAAAATTCGCGCCGAGGTCGAGGCGATGGAGGCCAAGCGGCGCAAGCGTGACGTGCTGGCGGACGAACACCGCCTGTTCGACTTCTTTGACGCACGCGTGCCGCAGGACGTGAGCGGCGCAAAATCCTTTGAGCGCTGGCTCGCCGGCCTGCCCGGAAGCGAGCGGGAACTCCTGTACCTCGGTCACGACGTGCTGGTCCGGGACGATGCCGGCAGCGCGCCGCGGGAGATGTTTCCCGACAGGCTGGAGTTCGGGGGGCGGGCCTTCAGCCTGGAATACCGTTTCGACCCCGGGGCCGAGGACGACGGCGTCACGCTGACCGTGCCGCTCGAACTGCTGAACACGCTGGAACCCGGGCGCCTGCAGTGGCTCGTGCCCGGCCTGCTGCGCGACAAGCTGACCGCGCTGATTCGCCAGCTGCCCAAACCGCTGCGCCGCTCCCTGACGCCGGCGCCGTCTTTTGCGGACGCGCTTGCCGATGCACTCCGGGGCAGGGAAAGCCAGCCCCTGCTGGACGCGGTGACTGCCGAACTCAAGCGCATGACGGGCCTGGAGATTCCCGCGGCCGAGCTGGACGAAGCCCACATCGAGAAGCACTTCCGCTTCTGGATCAAGGTCGTCGACGCCAGGGGAAACTGCCTGGACCAGGGCCGCGATCTTGCCGCTCTGCAGGAACGCCACGGGCAAAAAGCACGGCGGCGGTTCATGGACCGGCAGGGCGCGCAGTACAACCGGGACGGCGAGACGGACTGGTCTTTCGGCGCGCTTGAAACCCGCGTCAGGACCGGCAGCGGCGTCGATGCCTACCCGGCGCTGGTGGACCAGCAGGACGCCGTCGGCCTGCGCCTGTTCGATACCTGGTCGGAGGCGGTGCACGCGCATGCGGCCGGGGTCATCCGGCTGCTGCGCCTGAAGTTGCCGGACAAGCTCAACTACCTGGCAAAAAACCACGGGATTTCCCGTGCGGCCCTGCTGGCCTGGAGCAGCATCGGCAGCCCGCCCGCCCTGGCGGCGGACCTGGTGCTGCGCGCCCTGGCCGACACGGCCGAGCACCTGGAACAGGTTCGCGACGCGCAGACGTTCGCCCGCCTGTGTGAAAAAGTTCGCGCGGGGCTGGGCCGGGCCGTGCAGTCGGATGCCCGCGTTCTGAACGAGACACTGACGCTTTACGGCACGCTCGCCGCGCGGGTTTCGGCCCTGGAAGGAACGCGCCCCGAGGCCCACCACGATATTTCGACGCAGCTGGGCGACCTGCTGTACCCGGGTTTCCTGGCCGACCTGTTTCCCGGGCGCCTGCGCCACTACCCGCGCTACTTCAGGGCGATCGAGGAGCGCCTGCTGCAGATGAGCCAGGACCCCGGACGCGACGCGGCCCGCATGGCCGCAGTACAGCCCTGGTGGGATCGTTACCTGGCGGCGCTCGAAGGCGGGCGGGAGTACGACGAAACGCTGGACGCCTACCGCTGGCTGATCGAGGAATACCGGGTTTCCCTGTTCGCCCAGCGCCTGGGCACGCACGGCAAGGTATCCGAAAAACGGCTGGCCGATGCATGGGCCGCCTGCGCTTGTTGATACAATAGCGCTCCGATGAACGAAGCGCCCAACAATCGACCCCTGCGGTCCGGCAACGGCCTGGAAGGCTGGATCCGGGCCTATCGCGAGGAAGTGGGCCCGGCAGCCGATATCTGCGTCAGCCTGCTGGACGACCTGCTCGAGGCCGGCGCACTCGACGCCGGCGCCCTGGAATGTGCGACGGAACTGCTCGAATCGCTCGAGGCGCTGTCCGCCGACCCGGTCACGATCTGCTGTGCGATGATGCACGTGGCCGCCCAGGGAGAAAAGCAACTGGGCGCGATCCGCGAAAAACTGCCCGCCGCCGTGCGGCTTCAGCTCGAAGACCTCGAGAAGCTCAAGCACTACGAATCCGGCCAGTCGGCGACGGATACGGAACGCAGCGCCGAGGGCCTGCGCCGCCTGCTGCTGGCGCTGGTCAAGGACGTGCGCGTCGTGCTGATCGACCTTTCCTGGCAGCTGGTCATGCTGCGGCGCGCCCGTGACAACGACGAAGGGGCGGAAGCCCTGGCGCGGGAGACCATGCTGATCCACGCCCCGCTGGCCAACCGCCTGGGTATCTGGCAGCTGAAATGGGAACTGGAGGATCTCTCGTTCCGCTTTATCGAGCCGCAGCAGTACCGCAAGATCGCGGACCTGGTGGTCGAGCACCGCACGGAGCGCGAGGCATTCATCGAGCGCTTTATCGAGCGGCTGGAGGAGGCGCTTGCGGAGGCGGGCATTCGGGCGGAGGTCAAGGGCCGTCCCAAGCATATCTACAGCATCTGGAAAAAGATGCAGCGCAAGGGCCTCGACTTTCACCAGCTGTTCGACGTGCGCGCCGTGCGCGTGCTGGTGCCGGACCTTCCGGCCTGCTACAGCGCGCTGGGCCTGGTGCACACGCTATGGCAGCCCATCCCGGGCGAGTTCGACGACTACATCACGACACCGAAGGGCAACAACTACCAGTCGCTGCATACCGCCGTCGCCAACCGCGAAGGCAAGGCCGTCGAGGTGCAGATCAGGACCTGGGAGATGCACGAGCACGCCGAACTCGGTGTCGCCGCTCACTGGCGTTACAAGGAAGGCGGGCCCAGCGACCCGGGGTTCGATAACAAGATTTCCATCATGCGGCAGTTGCTGGACTCCTCCGATGAAGGCCTGGACGACGAGAGCCTGCTGGACAGCTTCAGGTCGGCCACCAGCGAGGACCGCGTGTACGTGCTGACGCCGAGGGGGCAGGTGGTCGATCTCTCGCTGGGGGCCACGGTGCTGGATTTCGCCTACCAGGTGCACACCGAAGTCGGTCATCGCTGCCGCGGTGCGAAAGTCAACGGCCGTATCGTTCCGCTGACTTACCAGGTCAGCACCGGCGAACGGGTGGAAATCCTCACCGCCAGGCTGCCCAGCCCCAGCCGTGACTGGCTCAACCCGAAACTGGGTTACATCAACAGCGCCCGGGCGCGCGCCAAGGTGCGCCAGTGGTTCAAGCGGGAGAGCCGCGACGAAAACCTGGCGGCCGGAAAAGAGGCGCTCGAAGCCGAGGGCCGCCGGCTGGATGCCGACCTCGCCGACCTGCCCGGCGTGCTGTCACGGTTCAACCACAACAACGTCGGCGACCTGTACGTCGCCATCGGCAACGGCGAACTGACGGCGGGGCAGGTGGTGAACGCGCTGCTGCGCAAGAAAGCGGCCGAAACGGAACCCCAGGCGGAAGACCTGGTGACGCGGTCACCGGTGCGCCAGCGCGGCGCAGAACCGGCCGGGGCGGACGACATCGTCATCGAGGGTGTCGGCAACCTGATGACGACCATTGCGAAATGCTGCCAGCCGGTTCCGGGCGACCCGGTCGTGGGATACGTGACCCAGGGCAGGGGCGTGACCATCCACCGCGAGGACTGCGGGCAGGTGGTGAACTGGCGCGCGCAGAACAGCCCGCGCCTGCTGCAGGTCAGCTGGGGCTCCAGCCAGGCGACCAGCTACGTGGTGCACGTGCAGCTGCGCGCTTACGACCGGCGCGACCTCATTCGCGATATTTCCGCCGTGCTGTCGACGACCGAAACGCCGGTGATGGATATTTCGAGCCACGTCGACGAGAGCGTGGACGAGGTGGCCATCAAGCTGAAGCTGAAAGTGCGCGATTTCGAACACCTCAGCGAATTGCTCAGCCGCCTCGGCGCGGTGACCAACGTGATCGAGGCCAGGCGCCTGCACCTGAACTGAGGCGCGTGGGTGAATAAGGCGGGCTAGGGACGCGTGCCAGGCCCCAGCGACGTCATCAGTTCCTGCAGCCCCAGTCGCGCGTTTTCCACCGAGAAGTAGCGGTTCACGTTTTCCATGCCGTGGATCGAGACGCGGTTCCAGGTGTCCTCGTCCTGGTACAGCCGCACCACGGCGTCGGCGAAGCCGGCCTCGGTGTCGCTGACCAGGATGTCCCGGCCGGGCTCGGCGAACATGCCCTCGACGGCGACGGGCGTGGCCACGACCGGCTGGCCGCGGCTCATGCTGAGGTTGACCTTGCCCTTGATGCCGGCGCCGAAGCGCAGCGGCGCAACGGCCAGCCGGCAGCCGTCCAGCCAGGGATCGAGGTCTTTCTGGAATCCCTGGAAACACACGCCGTTGCCTTCCAGCGCGCGCACGGATTCCGTCGCCTTGCTGCCGATCAGGTGAAACTGCACGGCGGGCAGCCGCTCGCGAATCAGCGGCCAGATGGACCTGACGAACCATTCCGCCGCGTCGATGTTCGGCGGGTGCTGGTAGCTGCCCACGAAAAACAGGTCCTTGCGCGCGGACCAGTCGCGGCGGCTGCCGCTGACCTCGTGCACGTTGGAGATCACGTGGACCTTCGCCCCCGGCGCCGCTTTTTCCAGCACGGTTTTTTCGACCGGGCTGACGACCAGGGTCGCGTCCGCCCTGTCGACCAGGGCGAGTTCAGAGCGGCGGGTCTGCGCCGCCGCCTGCCTGAGCACCGCGCTGTTCAGGTGCTCCGCCATGCGTTCCTCGCGCAGGTAATGCAGGTCCACGGTGTCAAAAAGGAAGCGCGCGCCGGGGCAGTGTTTGCGAACCAGGCCGATGTAGCGCGAGGCGATGTAATGGCGGCTGACCATTACGAAGCGAAACTCGGAGCCGCGCTCCGCAAAAAAGCGGCCCGGCGACCGCGCCCAGGGAGCATGGACCACCTCGATACCCAGGCCCTCGAGGTTGCGCGTGTATTCACCGGAGTATTCGAGGGTATTCGGCATGAACGTGACGCCGTAGCCGAGGTCCCGGAAGCACTGCATCAGGTAAATCAGCCGCAGGCTGCCCGAATCCTGGTCGGGCTCCGGCGTGTACGCGTCGATCAGCAGCACGCGGCCCTTCAGACGATGGTCCCGGGCCCGGCGGGCCTCGGCGCGGCTCGAGGGGTCCACGATGGGCGCCGGCTGCGACGCCAGCGCCTCTTGCCAGCGCTCGACGAAGCATTCGCGGTTGATTTCCTGGTGCCGTTTCACGCCCCTGGCGGGATCCCGGCCGGTGGTTGCGCCCTCGTGGTGAACCACCGTCGCGGCCGGCTGGACACGCACTTTCAATCCCCGTTCCCGAACGCGGAAGGCCAGGTCGGTGTCCTCGTAAAAGGCCGGTGAGAAGCGCTCGTCGAAGCCGCCCAATTCCGTGAACAGCGCCCTGGGTATCGCGATGCAGGCGCCGGAACAGTAGTCCGCCTCGCGGACAAAGCGGTAATCCGGGCGTTCGGCATCGTCGAACTTGCCGTAGTTCCAGCCGCTGCCGTCGCTGAACACGATGCCGCCGGACTCCTGCAGGCGGCCGTCCGGGTAGATCAGCCGGGCGCCGGCGAGCCCGGTGTCGGGAAAGCGTTCAAAGGTCTCGACGAGGGCCTCCAGCCAGCCTTCGAGGACGTGCGTATCGTTGTTCAGCAGCACCAGGAACTCGCCCCGCGCCGCCCCGGCGCCGCGGTTGCAGCTCGCGACGAAACCCAGGTTCTCCTCGTTGCGCAGCACCCGGATGCCATCGACCTCGCGCAGCCGGGTGGCGGTTTCGTCGCCGGAGCAGTCATCCACCACGATGACCTCGAAGCGTTCGCGGCAGGGCGTGGAGGCCAGCGAACGCAGGCAGGCTGCCGTGAAGGACCAGTTGCCGTGAACCGGGATGATCACCGAGACCCGAGGCGGCTCGCCGGTCGGAATGGAGCCCGGGGGCTCGGGGTCGTCGAAGCGCACGGCGATGCGCTCGCTGACGGGTCCGGGAACATGCAGGGAACGGTCCTGCTGAGCCCTCAGCAAGGTGCCTTTCAGGCCCCGGGTGCGCAGCATGCGCTTGACCTGTGAAGCCAGCAGCGGCCAGCGGAACGGGTTCCAGGCCTGGGCGTGGCGAAGGTTTTCAAGCAGGCGTCCGACCAGGCGAAACAGGCCAAAGCGTCGACCGGGCTTCCGGGGCTTGTAATCGCTTTCGGGCGGTGTCATGTTCTCGGGAGGATTCACGAAAAAAACTCGGGTCATTTTACACATTTCATGGCGGCAACACGGAAGAAAAGGGCGCGCGGGAGAAACAGGAAGCCCGCCGCGAAACGACGCTGGCCGGGAAGGCTCTTTCGACTGATCCTGCTGGTCCTCGGTGTTTCCCTCGGGCTGATGGTGCCCTGGGCGCTGTATCTCGATCACCAGGTGACCACCGAGTTCGAGGGGCGCAAGTGGGATTTGCCCAGCCGCGTCTATGCGCGTGCGCTCGAGCTCTACCCGGGCGCCGTGATCTCGCCGGGCGACCTGCGCGTTGAGCTCCAGGCCGCCGGTTACCGCGCCGCCGCCCGGGTCGAACGGCCGGGCCAGTACCGCTTCAGCGGCAGCGCGGTCGATGTCTGGCGGCGGGCGTTTCACTTTCACGACGGCCCAAAGGACGAGGCGCGCTTCCGCGTGTCGCTGAATGACGGTGCGGTCGCGTCGCTGCGCTCGCAGCCCGACGGCCGGCCCATCGACCTGGTGCGGCTGGAACCCGCTCAGATCGCCTCGATCTTTCCGCTGCAGAAAGAAGACCGCACGCTGGTTGCGATCGCGGACGCCCCGCCGCTGCTGGTCACCGGCCTGCAGGCCATCGAGGACCGGAATTTCAAGCACCACCACGGCATCGACCTGCGCGCCATCGCGCGCGCCATGCTCGCCAACCTGAAGGCCCGCCGGGCGGTGCAGGGCGGCAGTACGCTGACGCAGCAGCTGGTTAAGAATTACTTCCTGACCCAGGACCGGACCCTGCTGCGCAAGATCAACGAGGCCATCATGGCCCTGTCCCTCGAGGCGCACTACGACAAGGCCGAGATCCTGGAGGCTTATGTCAACGAGGTGTTCCTGGGTCAGCAGGGCGCCTACGCGGTGCACGGTTTCGGGCGCGGGGCCGAATACTATTTCGACCGGCCGCTGAACCGGCTCGAAACCCACGAAATCGCGCTGCTGATCGGCCTGGTGAAGGGTGCGTCCTATTACAACCCGCGGCGCCACCCGGAGCGCGCGAAGAAGCGCCGGGACCTCGTTCTTTCGGAATTCGCGGAGACCGGGCTGCTCAGCGCAGAGCAGGCGCGGGCGGCGATGGCCCGGCCGCTGGACGTCACGGCGTCGCCGCGGGCCAGCGGTACGCGCTACCCGTCGTTTATCGACCTGGTCCGGCACCAGCTCGCCCAGGTTTACGACGAGGATGACCTGAGGACCGAGGGCCTGCGGATTTTCACCACGCTGGCCCCGGCGGAGCAGGAAAAGGCGCAGGCCGCCGTCAGCGGAGGCCTGCAAGACCTCGGAAAGCGCGGCCTGCCGAAGAACCTGCAGGGGGCGCTGGTGCTGGCCGACACGTCCAGCGGCGAGATCAGGGCCCTGGTCGGCGACCGCGACCCGGACCGTCCCGGGTTCAACCGCGCCCTCAATGCGCGCCGCCAGGTCGGGTCGGTCATCAAGCCGCTGGTCTACCTGCTGGCGCTGGAACACCCGGACGATTTCAGCCTGCTGACGCCAATCGAGGACGAGCCGGTCGAACTGCGGCAACCGGACGGCAGCACCTGGTCGCCGCGCAATTTCGACGGCGTTTCGCACGGTCGCGTGAGCCTGCTCGACGCGCTGGCGCGGTCCTACAACCAGGCGACGGTCCGGCTGGGGCTGCAGGTCGGCCTGCAGCCGCTGGTGAGCCGGATCGGGCAGCTCGGCGTCGCTGCCGACATCCAGCCGCTGCCATCCGTGCTGCTCGGCGCGGCCGAGCTGACGCCGCTGGAAGTGACGCAGGTGTACCAGTCCATCGCCAACTCGGGTTTCAGCGTTCCGCTGCGGGCCCTCGTCGCGGTCCAGTCCCCCGACGGCGACGAACTCGTGCGTTACCCGATGCGCCTGATGCCGCAGCCCCACCGGGACGCCATCGGGGTCCTGAACTACGCCCTGACGCGCGTGGTGGCCGAAGGCACGGCGCAAGGGCTGCCTGCCCTGCTGTCGCAGAACGTAACGGTGGCCGGCAAAACCGGGACCACGAACGATCGCCGCGACAGCTGGTTTGTCGGATATACTCGTAACCGCGTCGCCACGGTCTGGGTGGGGCTCGATGATTTCAGCCCGGCCGGCGTCACCGGCAGCAACGCGGCCATGCGGATCTGGGGTGGCCTGTTCGCCGGGCTGCCCCTCGAGCCGGTCGACCTCGCGGTTCCCGAAGGCGCTTACTACCTCTGGGTGGACCCGGAGAGCGGCAGGCTCAGCGCCGAGCATTGCGAAGGCGCCCGGCAGCTGCCCTTCGTCGAGGGGTCCGAGCCGCGCAAATGGACGGCCTGCGCCGAAAAATCGCAGGACCGGGACAAGGAATCCATCTGGAAGAAGATATTTGGTCGTGACAAGCAGTAAAAACTTCCCTTATTCAAAAACAGCACTGCTCGCCGTTTTTTCATTGTTTCTCGCTTCCTGTGCGACGGCCCCGGGGCCTGCGGAGAGCGTGGACGTCGACACGCACGTGCGCCAGCCGGCGGAGCAGGACAGCGCCGGTGTACAGGTATTCCCCCTGAAGAATCCGGCCGTCGGCGGCTTGCTCGAGGATGCCGGCCGGGCCGAATCGGACGGGCAGTATGACCGCGCGGCCATGCTCCTTGAGCGTGCCCTGCGCATCCAGCCGCGCAACCCGGAAGTGCTGCAGCGCATGGCCGAAGTCCAGTTGTCGACCGGTGACTACGAGCAGGCGCTGAATTTCGCCGTCCGGTCCTATGACGTCGGTCCGCGGGTCGGGGAGATCTGCAGCCGCAACTGGCGCACGATCGGTGTTTCCCGCGAAAACCTGGGCGATTCGAAGGGCTCGAGAGAGGCCCTGCAGCGCGCCCGCTCCTGCATGGTCACCAAGCCGCAGGGCATGTGAACCGCGCCGTGAGTCCCGACAGCGCCGCGCAACTGCTGTCCGCTGACGGGCCATTCGCCGCAGCGCTCGACGGTTTCGCGCCGCGTGAAGCCCAGCGCCGAATGGCGGATGCGGCGCAGGAAGCGTTTGCCAGCGGTGCATCCCTGGTCGTCGAGGCCGGAACGGGCATCGGCAAGACCCTGGCCTACCTCGTGCCCGCGCTGCTCAGCGGCGAGCGGGTCATCGTTTCCACCGGTACCAAGACCTTGCAGGACCAGCTTTTTTTCCGTGACCTGCCGCTCGTGCAGAAGGCGCTGGATTCGAGTGCGACCGCCGCGCTGCTGAAAGGCCGCGGCAACTACCTGTGCCTGCACCGGATGAACCTGGCGCGCGGCGAGGGCCGCCTGCCGTCGCGGGACGCCGTCAGCGAACTCGAGGCCGTTCGCGACTGGTCCGCGCGCACGGTCGACGGCGATCTGAGCATCGCCGGGGTGGTCAGCGAGGAAAGCGGCCTGCAGCCGCTGGTGACGTCCACGCCGGACAACTGCCTGGGTTCGGAATGCCCGGAATTCGAGCAGTGTTTCGTCGCCCGCGCGCGGCGCAATGCGCAGGAGGCCGACATCGTCGTCGTCAACCACCACCTGCTGTTTGCCGACATGGCGATCAAGCAGAGCGGTTTCGGCGAAGTGCTGCCGGGCGCGGGCATATTCATCGTCGACGAGGCGCACCAGGCGCCGGAAACCGCGTCCCGGTTTTTCAGCGTCACGCTGTCGGCGCGGCAGGTGCAGGACCTGTGCCGCGATTTCGTGGCGGAGAGTTCGGGAGTGAGCGGAGCCATGGGCCAGCTGCGCGAGCCGGTGGCGGACTGCCTGCAAAAGCTGAAGGAACTGCAGCTTGCCATCGCGGAACGGGGGCAGGACCGGGGCAGCTGGAACGGCCTGCTTGCCGACGACGGTGCACGGACCGCCCTGCAGGCCCTGGACGCGGCAGCCACGGAGCTGTTCGAGGCCGCGCAGGGGCTGGAGGGCAGGGCGCGCGGCATGGACGCCTGCATCGAGCGCCTTGCCGGCCTGCGCGCCGCGTTTGACCGCTTCGACGCGCCGGGGGACGAAGGCGAAGTGCGCTGGTACGAGCGCCGCGGCCGGGGCTTCGCGCTGCACATCACCCCGCTGGACGTGGCCACGGTGTTCGACGGCTTTCGGCAGAACGCCGAAGCGTCGTGGCTGTTCACCTCGGCGACCCTGTCCGTGCGCGGCGACTTCGAGCACTTCACCGGGCGCATGGGCCTGGGGGATGCCGCGACCCTGGTTCTCGGCTCGCCGTTCGATTACGGCAACAACGCGCGGCTCTGGCTGCCTGCCGGCCTGCCGGAGCCGCGCCAGCCGGACTACGTTCCGGCCCTGCTGGACGAAATCGTTCCGCTGCTGAAGGCAAGCAACGGCCGCGCCTTCCTGCTGTTTACCTCGCACCGGTCGCTGAAACTCGCCGCATCGCTGCTGGCCGAGCGGGTCGACTACCCGCTGTTCGTGCAGGGTGAGCAGCCGCGCAGCCTGCTGCTGGAGGGATTTCGCCGCTCCGGTGACGGCGTTCTGCTGGGCTCTGCCAGTTTCTGGGAGGGCGTGGACGTGATCGGCGAAGCGCTCTCCCTGGTCGTGATCGACAAGCTCCCGTTCGCCGCACCGGACGACCCGGTCATCGAAGCCCGCAGTGCAGCGCTGCGCCGCAACGGCGGCAACCCGTTTACCGGGCTGTTTCTGCCGCAGGCGGTTATCGCGCTGAAGCAGGGCGCCGGGCGCCTGATCCGGGATGTCCACGACCGCGGCGTGCTGGTCATCTGCGACCCGCGCATCAGCACGCGGTCCTACGGCGCCGTTTTTCTTGAAAGCCTGCCGCCGATGAAGCAGGCTCTGAGGCGGGAGGAAGCTGAAGATTTTCTGAAGCCGGGGCCAGAGGGTAAAACCGTAAAACCGGGGTCAGAGTAAGGGACTTACTCTGACCCCATGTCTTGAGAGTTTGCGTGATGAAACGAATACTGGCGATAGAAACATCCGCGGAAACCTGTTCCGTTGCGCTCGAGTACGACGGCGAAGTGCGGGAGTCTTTCGAGCACGCGCCGATGAAGCACGCGGAGCTGATCCTGCCGGCGGTGAACGCCCTGCTGGACGCGGCCGGCGTGCGCATGCCCGATCTCGATGCGATCGCTTTCGGACGGGGCCCGGGCAGCTTCACCAGCCTGAGAATCGGCATCGGCGTGGTCCAGGGACTGGCCTGGGGCGCCGATATCCCGGTCGTTCCGGTTTCTTCGCTCGCCGCGGTGGCGCAGGGGGTGCTCGACGGTGTCGCAAACGATAGCCGCATCCTGGTCGCGATGGATGCGCGCATGGGCGAAGTTTTTCACGGCGAGTTCTTCAAGGGGCCCGGCGGAACCGTCGCGGCAGCCGGCGATGAAGGCGTTTCCGCCCCCGGGGACTTGAGCATGGCCGGTCCGTGGATTGCCGCGGGCAACGGTTTCGAGCGTTTCGAGGCGCTGGCCGGTCTCGCGCGCGAGGCAATTTTCTGCCGGCCCGACGCCTGGCCGCGCGCATCGGCCGTTCTGCAGTTGGCGCACGCCTGGCTGCTGGAAAACGAGGCGCTGCCGGCGGGCATGGCGCAGCCCGTCTACATCCGCAACAATGTCGCGGAGCGTCCGGCCGGGGCCTGATCAGCCGCCGATCAGAACGAAGGTCGCCAGGCCGATAAAGGCGACGATGCCAATGACGTCCGTGACGGTCGTCAGGACCACACCGCCTGCCAGCGCCGGGTCGATGGACATTTTCTTCAGGATGCCCGGGATCAGCGCACCGGCCAGCGCGCCGGCTACCAGGTTGAGCAGGATCGCCGCGGCCATCACGACCCCCAGAAGGAAATCCTTGTACCAGGCGATCGCGATCGCGGCGACCACGATGGAGAACAGCAGCCCGTTCAACAGTCCAACCGCGAGTTCCCGGCGCAGCAGGGCAGGCGCGTTGCTGCCGCTGACCTGGCCGGTCGCCATGCCCCGGATCATCAGGGTGAGTGTCTGCGTACCCGCGATACCCCCCATGCTCATCACGATCGGGAACAGCACCGCGGTCGCCACGATCTGGTCGAGCGTCGGTTCGAACGCGTAGAGCACCATCGCGGCCAGGATGGCGGTTACGAGGTTGACGCCGAGCCAGATCCAGCGCCGCCGCGCGGACTGGGCGATCGGGGCGAACATGTCCTCGTCTTCGTCCAGGCCTGCGCTGGCCAGTATGCTGTGTTCCGCTTCCTCGCGGATGACGTCGACAACGTCGTCGATCGAAATCCAGCCCAGCAGCCGGTTGCCTTCGTCGACGACGGGTGCGGTCACGAGGTCGTGGTGTTCGAATTCCATGGCCACCTGCTTGGCCGGCATCGTGACGGGGATCGCTTTCAGCGACGTGTCCAGCAGGTCGCCCACGGTGCATTCCGGTTGCCGTGTCAAAAGGTCGGACAGCTTGAGGCTGCCCAGGTAGCGGTTGTTGCGGTCGATGACCCACAACAGGTCGAATACCTCCGGCAGTCCCTCGCGCATGCGCAGGTAGCGCAGGACGACGTCCAGCGTCACGTCCGCACGCACGGAGAGGAAGTCCGGGTCCATCAGGCCGCCGGCCGAGTCTTCCGGGTAGGACATGACCTGCGCGAGGCGCACGCGGTCCTGGTGGTCCATGGCGTCCAGCACCTTGGTCGTCACCGCGTTCGGCAGGTCGTCCAGGATGTCTGCGAGGTCGTCGAGCTCGAGATCGCCGACCGCCGTGACCAGGTCTTCGGGCCTGGTTCCGCGGATCAGCGTGGCGCGCACCTCGTCGTTCACATCGACGAGCACGTCACCGTCCAGTTCGGGGTCGGTCATCTCCCAGACGGCCAGGCGCTTGGTGATCGGCAGGGACTCCAGCAGGTCGCCGATCTCGGCGGCGGACAGGTTGGTCAGGAGTTTTCGCACCTGGAACTGCGTGCCGGAGTCGAGCGCCTCGGAAAGCCGTTCAAGGTGGCGCGCTGTTTTATCTTCGTGTTTTGTTTCGGCCATGACGGTTCCCCCGTGATTCGTTGCGCCCGCGCATTATACAGCCTGCAAATTACCGAATTAATATCCGGCGTCGCAGCATGCACGCCGCGCAGGGTGGAATTCGTCGGTGCGGCCGGTCAGCCGGCAAGAAACAGGGGATTCAGCCCTGCGAGTCGTCCAGCGCTTCGAGCAGGGGTTTGCGCGCCTCGCCGGCATCGTCGAGCCAGCGCGTCAGCGCCGCGGCGGCCTTTGCAATGTCCGTCGCGAGGATGACCTGCTTGACCTCAAGCAGGCGGCCGGGAAACATCGAGAAATCCCTCAGTCCCATGGCCAGGAGCAGGCGGGTGTAACGCCGGTCGCCCGCCGCTTCACCGCAGACCGACAGCGGCAGGTTCAACTCCGACGCATCGCGGAATATGCGCAGCAGGAGCTGGATCACGCCCGGGTGCTGCAGGTCGTAGAGGTGCGCGACCTGTTCGTCCACGCGGTCCGCGGCGAGGGCGTACTGCAACAGATCGTTGGTGCCGATCGAGATGAAATCCACGTGTCGGCTCAGTTCCGGAATCGCCAATGCGGCGGCCGGCACCTCGATCATGGCGCCGACCGGCAGATCCGGATCGAACGGCAGCCCGTCCCGTTCCAGTTCGCTTTTCGCTTCTTCGATCAGCGAGCGGACCTTGGCCATTTCCACGACCGAGGTCACCATCGGGATGAGGCAGTGAACCTGCCCCGCTGCGCCGGCGCGCAAAATGGCGCGCAACTGCAGTTTGAAGCGGTCCGAGTCGCGCAGGCACAGGCGGATGGCGCGCAGGCCGAGCGCCGGGTTGGCGTTTCTCAACGGTTCCGGCAGGCCATCCATCACGGGCATTTTGTCCGCTCCGAGATCGAGCGTGCGGATCGTCAGCGGTTTGCCGTTCAATGCCTGGACGGCACGCAGGTACTCCTCGTATTGCTCTTCCTCAGCGGGCGGCGGGCCGTCCATGAACAGGAACTCCGTGCGATACAGCCCGACCCCGTCTGCACCCTCGGCGAGGGCCGCGGCGAAATCCGCGTGTCGCTCGGCGTTGGCCATCAGCGTGACCGGCACGCCGTCTGCGCTGCGCGCCGGTTCTTCGCGAATGGCTTCCAGGGCCTCGCGAAAACGCCGCGTCTCGGCCTGCACTTCCTCGTAGTGTTTGCGGATCGTATCGTCGGGGCTGGCGTACACGAGGCCCTTGCCGCCGTCCAGGATCAGGGTTTCTCTCTCACGCAGCAGCGTTTGCGCATGTCTTACGCCCAGCACGGCGGGAACCCCGAGGCTGGCGGACAGAATGGCTGCGTGGCTGTGCGGCCCCCCGTGCTCGGTGATGATGCCGCCCACGCCCCGTTCGTGCAGGTGCGCGAGTTCTCCCGGCGTCAGGTCCTTGGCGATGACGAGCGTTTCGGCCAGGCGGTCCGGCAGTTCGCTGAAATGGCGGCTGTCCTCCTGTTCCGCCAGCTTGCTTTGCACCAGGCGCACGACCTGCGCGATGTCCTCGCCGCGGGTCCGGATGTAGTCGTCGTCCAGTTCCTGGAATTCTTTCAGCACGATTTCGAGCTGGGATTGCAGGGCCCATTCAGCGTTGCACAGCTTTTCACGAATCCGCTCTTCGGTGCTGCGGCGAATGCTGGCGTCGTCCAGCATCAGGATATGCGATTGCAGAACCTCGTTTGCCGGCACCTGGACGCTCAGGTTCATGCGCCCGGAGAGCTCGGCGAGCTGTTGCCGGGCTGCTTCAATCGCGTTCTGCAGGCGCCGGACCTCGTGCTCCGCCTGTGCCGCTTCGATCCGGTATTCAACGATCTCCAGTTCGTTCTGCACGACGATGTGGCAGCGCCCGATCGCGATGCCGCGTGCCGCGCCGTAACCGGTCAGTGCGAGCGTCACTGTTCTTCTCCGAATCCGTCCTCGATCAGTGCCAGTACAGCCTGGAGGGCGGGCTTTTCATCCGGTCCGTCAGCCTCGATAACGATTTCGGTTCCGGCCGATGCAGCCAGCGTCAGCACGCCCATGATGGATTTTGCATTGACCACGCGGGTGCCGCGCGTGATCTGGATCTCCGCTTGCCATTCCGACGCGCAGTTGACGAGGCGCGAAGCGGCTCGGGCATGCAGTCCCAGCTTGTTGACGATGGTGACCGGCGCAGAGATCATTTCTGGAATATCTTGGTGCTGCGCCGTCCGCACTCGGCCACCTTGCGGGTCAGCTGTTCCAGGGGCATCTCACGGTTGGCCCAGGCGCACAGCACCATCGCCAGGTTGACCCCGGTCACCATCATTGCGTCATGCTCATCGAGCAGCCCGGCAACGCGGTTGGAAGGGCTCGCGCCGATCAGGTCGGTCATCACGAGCGTGCCGGCGCCGGCGCTCGCTTTGTCGATGGCCTTGCTGATGTGCTCGACATCCTCGGGGCTGTTACCGGAGCCGTTGAACGGCACGCAGCGGATTTTCTGCAGCGAGGAGCCGACGATGAATTCGGCCTCGGCGCGCAGCGCCGCCCCGGATTCTCCGTGCGTCACGATAACGAGCCCGGTGGTCATCCCTGCAGCTCCCGGTGGTAGACCAGCACGTTTTCGAAGCGTGCCGTCATGGTCTCCGCAAGCTGGCTGATCAGGTAAACGGAACGGTGCAATCCGCCGGTACAGCCGACGCCGATGGTCACGTAGCTGCGCTGGCTGGCCTGGAACTCGGGCAGCCATTTCTCAAGGAAGCCGGAGATATCGGCGACCATGCTTTGCACCGAGTCATCGTTCTCCAGCCACTGCCGAACGGGCTCGTCCAGTCCGGTGAAGTCGCGCAGGCTTTTCACCCAGTAGGGGTTGGGCAGGATACGGGCATCGAAGATGAAATCCACGCCCTGCGGTACGCCGCGCTTGAAAGCGAAGGATTCAAGCACGATGGTCATCGCACCGCTTTCCTGGCCGACGCAGCGCCAGACCTGGTTGCGAAGCTGGTGAATGTTCAGTTCGGTGGTGTCGATCACCCAGTCCGCGCGTGCATGCAGCGGCTCGAGGATCGCGTGTTCGGATTCGATTGCCTGGGGCAGCGCCTGTTGCTCGCCGGTCAGCGGATGGCGCCGGCGCGTCTCGCTGAAACGCTTGATGATGCTGCGGGTCGCCGCTGTCATGAACAGCAGCATGCAGCTCTGGCCGTCTTTCGTGAGCCTGTCCAGCCAGCGGGGAATCTGCTCGAGTTCACCCGCCGGGGAGCGTGCGTCCACGCCGAATGCAACCCGCGTGTAGGCTTCGTCTGCGCGCTTGCCGATTTGCCGCACGATCTCGGGCACCATGCCGGCGGGCAGGTTGTCCACGCAATAAAAGCCCAGGTCTTCGAGCGCGCGCAGAGCCGTCGATTTGCCGCTGCCTGACAAACCGGTGACGAGAACCAACTGGCGGATCCGGGATGGGTCACCCATGCTTCATTCACCCCCGCTTTGTCGCTGCATGAGACGCGAATGGCGGGCAATGAACTCGGAGGCGGCATCGAAGCCCTTGGCTTTCAGCATGAAATCGCGCACGGCGGTCTCGGCCATCACGGCCAGGTTGCGGCCGGTCATGACCGGAATGGTGATTTTCGGAACCGGGATGTCGAACACTTCCTGCATGCTGCTGTTGGCCTGCAGGCGCCCGTAAACGTCATCGCCTTCACCCGCCGCCGGCAGTTCGAGGTGAATGATCAGGCGCAGGAACTTGTTCAGCTTGACTGCCGAATCGCCAAACATCTGGCGAACGTTCAGGACACCGAGCCCGCGCACCTCGATGCAGTCCTGGAGCACCTCCGGGCAGCTCCCGTCGATCAGCTCGGGCGAAACCTTGGTGAATTCCGGCGCATCGTCTGCGACCAGCCGGTGTCCCCGGCTCAGCAGCTCCAGGGCGAGTTCGCTCTTGCCGCTGCCCGCTCCCCCCGTGATCAGCACGCCCATGGTGAAGATCTCCATGTAAACGCCATGCAGCGTGGTTTTCAGGGCCAGCGTCCGCGACACGTGATATTGCAGGTACGTGATCAGCTCGTGCGAGTGCATCGCCGAGCAGATCAATGCGGTCGGGCTGCCGTTTGCCGCGGTGCGGATTTCCCCGGGGACTTCCAGTGCGTCACCAATGATCACCACGACCGGTTCGTAGTCGAAGATGCGCGCTACCGTGGCGTGCCGTTCGGTCTCGTCGAGTTCCCGCAGGTAGCGAATTTCCTCGTTGCCCAGGACCTGGATCCGGTTCGGATGGATCAGGTTCAGGTAGCCCACCGTCGCCGGCCGCAACGTCAGGTCTTCCTCGGTGATGGCCAGCGTTTCTGCGCCGCCGCCGCTAACCCAGTACAGCCTGAGCCGCCCGCGCAAGGCATCGTAGAGGGACCTTGCCGTCAGCGCGCGATTCACTGGACGCCGGCGCCGGTAATCAGCTTGAGCAGTTCGGCGGGCGTTTCCGCGGACCGCACCGCATCCAGCAAGCCCGGCTCACCGAACAGTTCCGCGATATGCGCCAGCAGCTTGAGGTGGTCTTCGCCGCAGTCTTCCGGAACGGCCAGGGCGAAAACCAGGTCGACCGGCTGGCCGTCCGCCGCCTCGAAGGGCATGGGCTTGCTCAGTCTGAAAAACGCGGCTTCCACCTGGGTGATGCCGCTGATCCGGCCGTGGGGTATGGCGACGCCGTTGCCCAGCCCGGTGCTGCCGAGGCGTTCCCGGGTGATCAGGCTGTCAAAGACGTCCCGCTGGTTCAGTTCGTCGCTGTTTTCGGCCAGTTTAACGCTGATCAGTTCGAGCAGACGCTTTTTACTGCCGGCATGGACATCGAAGCTGACGCGGTCCGGGGTCAGCAGGTCATGAATGAGCATGGTTTTCTGTCGGTGTTGTCCCGGCCTGTCAGGCGTTGGTCGCTCTTTTTGCTGAACTGGCGTGGTGCCCGCGCAGGCGGTCCTTGTGCCGCCTCACGAGCTTGTCCAGTTTGTCGGCGAGACCATCGATTGCAGCGTACATGTCCTCGTTCGACTCCTGGGCGAACAAGGCCTTCGGGGCGCCGGCGGCATTGATTTTACCTTCGGCGTAATTGAGTTTTTTCTCTACCTTGAGAATGACATCGGTAGAAATCACGTGATCGAAGTGCCGGGTTATGCGTTGGACTTTTTCTGTTGCATAGGCGCGCAGTGCGGGGGTGACTTCGATGTGATGTCCGGTGATGTTGATCTGCATTTCGATCTCCAAATGTTCCATGGACGAGCGCCGGGGCGTGCCCGGAGTCAGGCCCAGTTCGCTCAATGCGGAGGGTGGATCTGGCGTTCCTTGGCTGGAGCCTTGATTTTCCAGTTGTCGGGAACGAGAAGGATTAAGCAATCCATACCTGAATCTTATACCTGATTTCAGAACTTGCAAAGTATGGCGGATCAGGACTTCCTGCAGGCAATATCCGTCAGCATCAGGAAGGCTTCTGAAGGCGGTACAATCGCCGCCGTTCGCTGGAGGACCCGATACCCAGGGATTCGCGGTACTTGGCGACGGTGCGCCGCGCCACGAGAATTCCCGTTTCTCTGAGCAGGTCGGACAGGTCCTGGTCGCTCAGGGGCTTTTCGGGGGGCTCCTGCTCGAGCAGGAACTGCAGCCGAGCCTTGATCGACGTGGCGCTGACCGTACCGCCTGATTCCGTGCGCACGTGGCTGGAGAAAAAATACTTCAGTTCGAAGAGACCGCGGGGGGTCAGCATGTACTTGCGCGTCGTGGCGCGGGAGACCGTGGATTCGTGAACATCGACGATCTCGGCGATGTCCTTGAGGATCAGCGGCTTCATGGCGATCTCGCCGTGCTCCATGAAATCCTCCTGCGCCTCGACGATGGCTTGCGACACGCGGATCAGGGTCTGGTTGCGCAATTCCAGGCTGGACATCAGCCAACGCGCCTCCTGCAGCCGGCCGCGCAGGTAGTCGGCATCCGCGCCGCCCGATTTGCGCAGCAGGTCGATGTAGTAGTTGTTCAGCTTCAGCCCGGGTTCGTTTTCCGGGTTCAGCGTGACCCGCCATTCGTCGTCGACCTTGGTGACGTAAACATCCGGCACCAGGTATTCGTCGCGCCGGTTGTCGTAGCGGGAACCGGGCCGCGGCTCAAGTGACTGGATGAGTTCCAGTGCGGTTTCCAGGCTGCTTTCGCTGGCGCCCGTGCGCTTGCGCAGCTCGGCCGTTTCGTGCCTTGCCAGCAGGTCCAGGTAATCGCGCGCTATGCGCATCGCCAGGTCACGCCCCGCCGTGTCCGAGGGCAGCGTTGACAGCTGCACGCGAATGCATTCCGAGGGATCCCGGGTCGCCACGCCGACCGGCTCCATGCGCTGCACGCGGTGCAGCACGGCGAGCACTTCTTCCTCGGAAACCAGCAGTTCGGGTGCGAGGCTGGCTCGGATCTCACCGAGTGTTTCCTGCAGGAACCCGTCTTCGTCCAGCGCGTAGACGATGGCCTGTGCGATGGCCAGGTCGGTGTCGGAGAAATGCGCGAGGTTGATCTGCCACAGCAAGTGGTCGATCAGGCCCCCCTCGCTGTCATCGGCAATCTGCGACTCCCCGGAAAAGGTTTCCCAGGAAGAAGTCTCCGACCACTGCTCTCCGGGTAAAGCATCGAGATCCCAATCGGCGGAAGTGTCCTCCGGGAAATCATCATCCGCGGCTGTACTTTGTTCCAGTTCGGACGATTCTTCCGTGCCGGCCGCTTCTTCACGTTCCAGCAGCGGGTTGGAGTCCAGCACTTCCTGCACGTATTCACGCAGCTCGATGCGGTTGAGCTGAAGCAGCTTGATGGCCTGCTGCAGCTGCGGCGCCAGGGCCAGTTTCTGGGCGAGCCGTAATTGCAGGGAGTGCTCAGCCATGCCGTTCGCCTTCCCGGTTCATGCCGGCGGGGGCTGCGGCCATGAAATGTCGCCGGGTCACAGGCTGAAATTCCTGCCGAGGTAAACCTCGCGCACTTCGTCGTTTTCCACGATGGTGCCGGGCTTGCCCTCGGCCAGCACCTGGCCCTCGTTCAGGATGTAGGCGTGGTCACAGATTCCCAGTGTCTCGCGCACGTTGTGGTCGGTGATCAGCACGCCGATGCCGAGCTCGGTCAGGTGCTCGACGATTTTCTGTATCTCGATGACCGAGATCGGGTCGACACCGGCGAACGGTTCGTCCAGCAGGATGAAACGCGGCCCGGCCGCGAGCGCCCGGGCGATTTCGACGCGGCGGCGCTCGCCCCCGGAGAGACTGATGCCCTGCTGCGTGGCAATGTGCGATACGCCGAGGTCTTCCATCAGTTGCTGGGCCCGGTCATGGCGCTGCGCGGCGTCCGCTTTCGGGTTGATCTCCAGTATCGACAGGATGTTCTGCTCGACGGTCAGCTTGCGAAAAATCGAGGCTTCCTGCGGCAGGTATCCGACACCGAGCGATGAGCGCAGGTTGACCGGTTTGTGGGTGATATCGACGCCGTCGACCTCGATGGTGCCGTCGTCGACCGCGATCAGGCCCACGATCATGTAAAAACAGGTGGTTTTGCCGGCGCCGTTCGGCCCGAGCAGGCCAACGACGTTGCCCGGTTCGACCTGCATGGTGACGCCGCGGACGACCTCCCGCTTGCCGAATGTTTTGCGCAGTCCGTTTGCCTTCAGCATTTCAGCGGCTGTTTGCGCCGGGCGGAGCGGCGCCGCCGGCATCGTCGTCTTTTTTCACCGGGTCGCCCTGGAGCATTTCCGGTTCGAGGTGAATCCGGATTCGGCCCTCGTCTTCCCCGCCGGCGCCCTGGAAGTGCTGGACGTTCATGTCGTAGACCAGTTTTTCGCCGCTGATCCGGTACTGCGGGTGAACGACGTTTGCGCCGCCGGTCAGCGTCACGATGCCGCTTGCGACCTCGTAATCGATCCGGGCCGCATTCGCGGTGACGAGGCCCTGTTCTTCGATCTGCTGCTCCAGCTGCACCGGGTTGCCGGTGAGCTCGATCCGCCTTACACGGCCCTCGCTCTTGAAAACCTGGGCGACGTCGGCCTGCACCAGCAGTGTGCCCTGGCGGATCTCCACCGAGCCCTGAAGGGTTGCAACGCCGTCGCCGAGGGTGCCGTCGGTGCTGTCGGCCTTCACGTCGAGGGGTTCCTGGCGGTCGGTTTTCATCGCCATCGCCGGTGACAGGCACAGCAGCAGGCACAAGCCGGCCAGGACGGATTTGTCAGAGAACTTCATAGTGTGCCTGTACCTCGTCCAGAAGCTCGATGCGGTCACTTTTCATGTCCAGTTTCATGCCGCGCGCATTCAGGCGGTCGCCGCCGTGACGCACGCGCACGACCGCATCGGAACTCGCTGTCCGGGGCGTGATGTTCAGCTGCACGTCCCGGGTCTTGATGTCGAGCCGGTCTCCCGTCAACGGGTTGCTGCGCAGCAGCGTGACCTCGCCCTCGAGCAGCACGTGTTCACGATCCGCTGCGAACACCGCAGATTCGGCGGTAATGTACCATTCTTCATCGTCCTGCTGTATTCGAATATTCGGCGCCGTCACGGTTCCGATCCCGCTGGACGCGTCGTTGCGCAGCATCGGCGCATCGATTTCCATGCGCACCGCTCCTTCCGCGTTGTGCAGGCGTCCGTGGAAATCGTGCAGCGCATAGTTGAGGCGCGTATCCAGCCCTTTCACGGGCGCGGCGCTCTCCTCTTCAGACGGCCGTGAAACGAGAACCGACAGCACGGCCAGCGCGGCCAGCAGGGTGATGCCGCGGATCGTTTTGCCCCTGATCACGGCGCCAGGATTCCTGCCAGCGCCGCTTCGTCCAGGCCCTGGGCCGCCAGGATCAGGTCACAGATTTCGCGCACAGCGCCGTGGCCGCCCGGCCGTTGGGTGACGTAGTGGACCCGTTTTTTAACCACCGGGTCGCCGTCGGCCACGGTTACCGCCAGGCCCGCACGGTCCAGGACCGGGATGTCCAGCCAGTCGTCCCCGGCGTAGCAGACCTGTTCTGCGTCCAGCCCGGTTGCGGAGAGCAGTTCGTGGAATGCTTCCAGCTTGTTGACGCTGCCCTGGTACAGGTGTTCGATGCCCAGCTCGGCCGCACGCTGGCTGACAATTCCGGACGAGCGCGCGGTGATCAGCGCCAGTTCGACGCCTTGCAGGGACAGCAGTCTCATGCCGAGGCCGTCGCGGGTGGAAAATGACTTGCTTTCTTTGCCGGCGCTGTCGTAGTGCAATCGGCCGTCGGTCAGAACGCCGTCGACGTCCAGCGCGAGCAAGCGGATTCGTGCCGCGCGCTCGATCAGCAGCGGGTCGTACACGCTGGTATCGATGACAGCCATTCAGACCACCCCCGCCTTCAGCAGATCCTGGAAATTCAGCGCTCCGACCAGCCGCTCCTCGTCATCCACGACGAGCAGCCCCTGGACACGGTATTCGCTCATCAACTGAACGGCCTCCATCGCCAAAGCGCCCGCGTTGATGCGCCGCCCGCCGTGGGTCATGACCTCGCTGACCGGCGTGCTGTGCGGGTCGAGTCCTCTGTCCAGCGTGCGCCTGAGATCGCCGTCGGTGTACACGCCGATGATGCGTCCGCCGGCGTCGGTGATCGCGGTCATTCCCAGACGTTTTTCGGTCATCTCGACGATGGCCTGGCTGATGGTGGCGTCCATCGGCACACTGGGGATCTCATCTCCCGTGTGCATGACGTCGTGAATGTGCAGCAGCAGACGCCGCCCGAGCTGGCCCGCCGGATGTGAGCGGGCGAAATCTTCACGCGTGAATCCCCGCGTCTCCAGAAGGGCTATCGCCAGCGCGTCCCCCATGACCAGCGCAGAGGTGGTGCTGGACGTGGGTGCGAGCCCGAGCGGGCAGGCCTCTTTTTCGACGCTGACGTCGATGTGCGCATCCGAATGCCGCGCCAGGGTGGAGCCCGGTTTGCCCGTCATCGCGACGATGCTGACGCCCAGCCGCTTCAGCACGGGCAGGATCGTGTTCAGCTCGTCCGTTTCGCCCGAGTTCGACAAAGCGAGAATCACGTCCGAAGGCTTGATCATGCCCAGGTCGCCGTGGCTGGCCTCGGCCGGGTGCACGAAAAACGCCGGGGTGCCCGTGCTGGCCAGGGTGGCCGCGATCTTGCTGCCGATATGCCCCGACTTGCCGACGCCAATGACCACGATCCGGCCCTTGCAGTCGAGCATCAGCCGGCAGGCTTCGAGGAAATCCTCGCCGAGGCGGCCGGACAACGCCGTGACCGCGGCGGCTTCGGTTTCGATCACCGCCCGCGCGAGGCTTTTTATGGCTTCGGAATTCATCGGTGTAGTTTACTACAGCGCCGCGGGGCAGCCGAAGGCGTTTCGGAACGGGCGGTTCAGGCCGTGCGGGCTGCCGTCATCCAGACCAGGGCCTGGTAGGCGCAAAACAGCGACAGCAGCATCAGTCCCGATCGCCGGTTGATGAAACCGGGTCCCTTGAAGCGGACCGCCATGAAAAACAGCAGCACGGTGAACAGGAACATGGCCGGAAAATCCTGTTTCAGGATCAGCGGATCGACCTCGACGGGGGCGACGATCGCCGCGATACCCAGGACGCCGACGATGTTGAACATGTTCGAGCCGATGATATTGCCGATGGCCAGGTCGTCTTCCTGGCGCAGCGCGCTGGTCAGCGCCGCCGCCAGTTCGGGCAGGCTGGTCCCCAGGGCGATGATGGTCAGTCCGATTACCGTCTCCGATACGTGCAGGCTGCGCGCGATGAAAACCGCGCCCTCGACCAGGAAGCTGGAACTCAGCGGAAGGATGACGAGGCCCACGAGGAGCCAGAACACGGCATGGGGGGTGGGCATGTCACGCGGGATCTCGGCCTCGAACTCACGCGCCAGCGGATCGTCTTTTCCGCGCCGCAAACCGTAGCGCGCCATCCAGACCAGCAGGGCGACCATGCCGGCCAGCAGCAGCCAGCCTTCCAGTTGGCTGAACACCAGGTTTGCCGCCATGGCGAAGCTGACCAGCATGATCAGGACCAGCACGGGGTATTCCTGTTTCAGGGTCTTCGACTCGATTCGCAGCGGGTAGACCGTCGCGGTCAGGCCGAGGATCAGGCCGATATTGGCGATGTTCGAGCCGATGGCGTTGCCCAGCGCCAGGCCGGAATTGCCCCGGTAAGCCGCGACGGCCGATACCACCAGTTCGGGGGCGGATGTGCCGAATGCGACGATGGTCAGCCCGATCACCAGCGGTGAAACGCCCAGGTTGCGCGCCAGCGCCGACGCGCCGGCGACCAGGCGGTCGGCGCCCCAGACGAGCAGAATGAATCCGCCGACGAGTTCTGCAATCGAGATCAGCATGGCGGCAGCGATGAGTTCAGAATTTCAGACGGTTCCATTATGATGTCCGGCCCGGATACCCGGTGAATGCCGGAGCGATTGAGACAGAGGGCTAGTCTATGGATAGCGCAACGATAGAGCAAATGATTCGTGAGGGACTTCCGCAGGCGGAAGTGAAGGTCAGCGGCGAGGACGGCACGCATTTCGAGGCCGTCGTGGTGTGCCCGAGTTTCGAAGGGCTGCCCACCATCAAAAGGCACCGCATGGTCTACGCCACGCTGGGCAGCAAGATGGGCAACGAGATCCATGCGCTGGGGCTGCAAACCCTGACACCGGCCGAGAAAGGCTAAGAAAACACGGGGTCAGAGTAAAAACCGGGGTCAGAGTAAGGCACTTACTCTGACCCCATGTTTGCTGGCTTTGAGGCGTCGCACCCCGGCCCCGGCCGCACGGCCTCGCCATCGACGTACAATTCGTTGATGCGCATTTCCATGTGGTCGCCGTCGACCTTCCCGTGCTCCACGCGCACTTCGAGATTGCCCAGTTCGGGTGCGTGCCAGGCGCGCGTATAGCGCCGGTTGTTGCGCCGGATTTTTTCGATGGGAAGTGTTTCAAAGCACCCCAGCGAGGTCTCGACCCGCTCGCTTTTCAACAGCCTGAAATGTTCCTCGTCGACCTCGTCTTCGTCGACCATCACGAATACGAGATCAGGTTCGTTCTCCATCAGCCGGCGGCGCATTTCCAGTTTCATCGACAGGGGATCCAGTGCCGCGCCCTGCAGCGGAAGGACGAACGTTTCCTCGTCGTCGTGCACGACGGTAGCGGTATCCGCCTCCCAGTCAAAACTGGTTTCCCAGCGGTCGTCGATACCGGCCACCCGGGTATGCCGCGTGTGCTTCTCGGGCAGGAAGCTGTCGCCTTGCAGCAGGCCAGTGACCTGCTCCTGGTCATTGGCCCGCAGAATGCGCGCCAGTCCGTGTGTGCCGCGGGCCTGGCTGTTGATCTGCCAGCGGCCGTCTTCGATTTCCAGGACGATCTCGAGCATGCCGATGAGTTTGCCGTTGCGGTAAACGGAATAGTTGGCCTCGTAGGGCAGAAGCGCGGCGGAAGCAGGCGTCAGCCAGCCGGCTGCGAGCACGAAGGCCAGCAATGCGTTGCGCTTAGACATGCAGCGCGCCGTCCGGCTGAAGAAGGAACGGTTGGCGTATCGTTGCACCGTCGACGCGGATCGTGCCGCCGTCGCAGGCGACGTCGTGGCGGGTGAAAAACGCCACGGTAGCGACCACGAGTTCGTGTTCCCGGGGGCTCAGCCGCGCGGCCAGCGTTTCCGGGTTGTCATCCGCCTGGATGGGGATGACGACCTGTGACAGAACCGGTCCCCCATCGAGTTCCTCGGTCACGAAATGCATGCTGGCGCCGTGCCGGTCGTCGCCGGCTTCGAGCGCGCGCCGGTAGGTGTCGACCCCCCGGTACTTCGGCAGCAGCGCGGGGTGCAGGTTGATCATTTTTCCCCTGAAAGCATTGAGCACCGGTTCGCCGATGATGCGCATGAACCCGGCCAGCACGACCAGGTCCGGTTCACCTGCCGCCATCAGCAGGGCCAGGGCCGCATCGAAATCACCGCGCTCGGCAAAACGGCCGTGTTCGAGCACGCTGCTGCGGATCCCGGCGTTGGCTGCGCGCTGCAGGCCCGGTGCGTCGGCCACGTTGCTGATGACATGATTGATGCGAATTTCCAGCCGCCCGGCGTCGACCGCGTCAATCATCGCCTGCAGGTTGCTGCCGGTGCCTGAGATCAGGACGGTTACGTTGCGGACCGGGCTCACGAAACGTATTCCACGCGGTTGGCGCTGCCGGCAGCGACGACTTCGCCGATGTCGTAACAGGCGATTCCGTACTCCCCGGCGCTGCGCACGAGTTCCGCGGTCCGTTCCGGGGCGGCGACCATCACCATGCCGATGCCGCAGTTGAAGGTGCGCAGCATCTCGGCTTCCTGCACGCCGCCGGCCTGCTGCAGCCAGCCGAACACGCCCGGGCGTTCCCAGCTCGACGTGTCGATTCGAATACCCAGTTCAGCGGGCAGAACACGGACGATGTTCTCCGTGAGCCCGCCGCCGGTAATGTGCGCGAGCGCGTCGATACCGCCGGTTTTCAGCATTTCGAGCACCGGCTTCACGTAGATCTTCGTCGGCGCGAGCAGGGCGTCGCCGAGCGCAAGCGGCTGACCGTCGGCTCCTGTCACCGGTCGTTTGAGATCTGCGCCCGAGACGTCGATGATCTTGCGGATCAGGGAATAGCCGTTGGAATGCGGGCCGCTGGAAGCGAGGCCCAGCAGGCGATGGCCGGCCGCGACGCGACGACCGTCCAGCAGTTCGGATCGTTCGACCGCTCCCACCGTGAACCCGGCGAGGTCATAATCACCCGCGCCGTACATGCCCGGCATCTCGGCGGTTTCTCCGCCGATCAGTGCGCACCCGGCCTGGCGGCAGCCCTCGGCGATTCCCGTAATCACCTGCTCGGCCTCGTCGAGTTCGAGCTTGCCGGTAGCGAAATAATCGAGGAAAAACAGGGGTTCTGCACCGCAGGTCAGGATATCGTTGACGCACATCGCGACCAGGTCGATGCCGATCGTGTCGTGGCGGTCCAGCAGGCGCGCCAGCAGCAGCTTGGTGCCCACACCGTCGGTGCCCGAAACGAGCAGCGGTTCGCGCCAGCGCTTGGTGTCGAGTTTAAACAGCGCGCCGAAGCCGCCGAGGCCGGTCAGCACCTCGGGCCGCAGGGTCTTGCGCACGGCGGGCTTGATCCGCTCGACCAGTTCGTTGCCCGCGTCGATGTCGACGCCTGCGTCCCGGTAGGAGAGGCTTTTTCCTTCTTGGCTCACGGTATGCAAATGGCCTTTCGTTACTTTGCAGGAGGGCCATATGTTATCTTATTTGCTGTTTACGCACCCCGTTTCGAATGACCCGTTTCCTCTGGATCTTTGCACTTTTGCTTTGCAGCGTCACCGCCCTGCCGGCCGACGAGGTCGATGTATACCTCGGTGAAACGGCAGTCAGCGGGCAGGATCGGGCCGAGCGCGACCGGATGCTGCCCGCGGCGCTGGAAAACGCGCTGTCCCGTTACAGCGGCCTGCGCGACTTCAGCGGAATCGAAAACTTCGAGGACATGCTGAACAATGCTTCGGCAATGCTGGTGACGTTCTATTACCGCAAGGCGAACATCATGCAGGCAGACGGCGAGCCGCTTGAACAATCCCGCCTGGTCGCCCGTTTCTCGCCGGGCGAAGTCGACGCGTTGGCGCGGTCCCTGGCGCTGCCCCTGTGGCCGCCGTCGCGCAACGAACTGGAGGTCTGGGTCGTGGTCGATGACGGCCGTGCGCGCGAGGTCCTGCCGCTTGAACTGGCCTATGTTCGAGATGTGCTGGACGACGTCGCGCGGGGTCGCGGCCAGCCGCTGACGTGGCCGGTTCCGGACCAGGACGGCATGTACCCGGTCGACATGCAGCTGCTCTGGGGCGGATATACCGAGGACCTGTCCAGCGCGACGGGGACCGGCGTGCTGATTCTCGCAGCGCGTCGTGAAGGCGTGGAGTGGAATGTTCGTGCGAACCTCGGTTTTGGCGGGGACCATCGCGCCTGGCGGGTTCGCGCCCTGTCCCTCGAACCGGCGCTGGTAGAAGCGCTGCACAAGGCGGTGGACCAGGTCGCGGAGATCCGCTCGATCCGTGCCTCGGACCTCGGCGCGCAGCGCCACCGGCTGACGGTGGAGGGGCTGGACAGCGCCGAATCCTACGAAGCCTGTCTTTCCTACCTGCAGGGCATTACCATCGTCGAGGGCGTGACGGTGGTCGCTGCGCGCCCCGCGGCATTCACGTTTGAGCTGGCATTGACGGCCCTGCCGCGTTACCTCGAGCAGACCATCGCGGCGGACGACCTGCTGCAGGCGGGTGAAAAGATGAATCACTACGTGTTCTCGGGGGAAAAGTGATGGAGGGTTCGCGTCGCTGGTTTGCGCTTGCACTGGTCCTGGTGTCTGGCTGGCTGCTTTACCGCCTCGCGCCGGTGATCACTCCGTTTGCGGTATCGGCCGGTCTCGCTTACCTCGGCGATCCGCTGGTGGACCGCCTGGAAAAAGCGAAATTTTTCAAATGGCCGTTCAACCGCACCGTGTCGGTATTGATCGTGTTCCTGCTGATGACGGCGGTTTTCTCACTCATTCTCCTGATCCTGATCCCGCTGCTCGCCGACCAGGTTCGCCACATGGTTCGTCGCGTTCCCGAGATTACCGAGTGGCTGCTGTCCACGGCGCTGCCGTGGCTGCAGGCGCGGCTCGGCCTTGAAGGCATGAGCTTTGAAGCGGGCAGCCTGGTCGAGACCGTCAAGGATTACGGCAGGGAGGCGGGCGCGGCTTTGCTCGGCGTGCTCGGCACCATGTCACGCGGCGGCCAGGCGGCGATGACGTGGATCATGAACCTGGTGCTGATCCCGGTCGTGACGTTTTACCTGCTGCGCGACTGGGACCGGCTGGTTGAAGGTATCCGTCTTCTCGTTCCCCGTTCCGTCGAGCCCACGGTCAGCCGGGTTGCCGGTGAAATCGACGAGGTGCTGGGCGCGTTCATCCGCGGCCAGCTGCTGGTGATGATGGCGCTCGGGACGATTTACGCGCTGGGCCTGTGGGCGATCGGGCTCGACCTCGCATTCATCATCGGTATCGGCGCCGGTATCCTCAGTATCGTTCCCTACCTCGGGACGCTGCTGGGCGTGGTCGCCGCCGTGCTCGCGGCGCTGTTCCAGTTCCAGGACGTATTGCACGTGGTGCTGGTGCTGGCCGTGTTCGGCGTCGGGCAATCGCTGGAAGGCATGGTGCTGACGCCGCTGCTGGTGGGGGACCGCATCGGCCTGCACCCGGTGGCGGTAATCTTCGCGGTGCTGGCGGGCGGTCAGCTGTTCGGTTTCCTGGGCGTGCTTCTTGCGCTGCCGGTCGCTGCGGCATTGAACGTGCTGGTCAGGCACCTGCACGAGCATTACCGCGAAAGCGCCATCTACACCAGGGCCCCGGCGGCGAAAAAAGCCTCCCCGCCAGACGTTCATCCGGGCGAAGGCGGAGGGGGCTGAGTGCCGTTTTCCCCGCAGATTCCGCTGCAACTGGAACCGCCGAGGCCGGATCGATTCGAAGATTTTGTCGCGGGCCCCAATGCCGCGGTGGCGCAGGCCGTCCGGCACCTGCTGGACGAGGAAGCGGCCTGCCTGTACCTGTCCGGCCCGGAAAGTTCGGGCAAGTCACACCTGCTCAACGCGCTTTGTCACGATGCCCGCGAACGCGGCATGGCGGCTTTTTACATTGCCGTCAAGCACCTGCCGGAGGAAGCGGCGGCCGGTCTCGAAGGGCTCCAGGTCCTCGACCTGGTCTGTGTCGATGATATCGAGCACATCGCAGGCAACGCGACCTGGGAGCGGGCGCTGTTCCGCTGTTTCAACGAGGTGCGCGCCGCGGGCGGGCGCCTGCTGGTCGCCAGCCGCCAGCCGCTGGCCTCACTCGGCTTCGACCTGCCGGACCTGGCGTCACGCCTGTCCTGGGGCGTTCGCCTGAAGCTGCGCGCGCCGGGTGAGGACGACAAGCGCGAAATCATGTCCAGGCGGGCGCGCAAGCTGCACATCGAGCTGCCGGAGGACGTCAGGGAATACGTGCTGAAACACGGCCGGCGCGACGTGGCGTCTCTGCTCAAAATCGTAGAGGGTCTGAAAGACGCGGCGTTTATTGAAAAACGCCGGGTTACCGTGCCGCTGGCGCGCGAACTGATGAAAGACCGGGGGCCAGGGGCGCGGCGCCCCTGACCCCTTCCCATCACTTGTAGCTCATGCGGGTCTTGAGGACCGCGCCTTCCGGCTTGAAATCCAGCGTGATGCGGTTGCGGTCGCCGCTGTCACGGTTGGCTTCCAGCGATACGCGGGAAATCGCGATCATTGCGTTTTCACCGTCCGCGTCGGGCGGCACGTTGTCCAGCATTTTCAGCTGGTACTCGCTGTAGGCCGCGACATCGTAGTCGACCGTCATCAGCCGGCCTTCAGGCCCGGCATCCGCTTCCAGGTAATCGCCCAGGCCGGATTCCAGGCCGTCACCCACCGACATGCCGATCGCGTTGTCGGACATCGCGGCGTAGGCGACCAGGCCCTGGAACGACAGCAGCGACTCGGGGATTTTCACCGGGGGTTCGCCGGGCGCAAGGTTCAGGCCGGACAGGTCGGGCAGGAACATCTGCGCCATGCCCACGAACATTTCCGGCTGCTCGACGTGCACGGCGAGCATGCCGCTGACGTCCTGCGGAATCGGCACTTCCGGATTCGGCCCCATCACGAGGTCCTGCAGGCTGATGCGCAGGCCGCGGAAATTGTTTACAAAGGGCGGGATCGGCTGGTCCATGGTGGTCAGTGCCTTCTGGGCCTGTGCATTGAGGTCCGCGAACTGTTCACACTGGTAGGGTGCGTCCACGATGGCCTGCGCTTTCTCGCGGACGAAGTCGCGCACCGCGCCGACCTTGATGCCGAAGGACAGGTCGACCATGGATTTCGTGTTTTTTTCCGCTCCCGGGATGGGGGCGACCAGGGCCGCCAGTTCAGCGGCCAGGTTTGCCGGCATTTCGAACACGGCGTCGTATTCCATCAGCATGGCTTCAACCGCGGTCAGCCCGAAGGTCACCGACGGCATATTGTCGATCATGCCGTGAACTTCGGCCACGCATTGCTCGGAAAAGTTCTCCAGGTCGTAGCCGTCGATCGACATCATGGCGCGCGCAGTCGTGGCGTCGGCGTCGAGGAACTCGTCGGCCATCCTGTGCAGGTCGACAAAGCCGGAGCCGAACGGCGTGAATCCGTGCTCGGCGTTCAGGGCCGCAAGTTTTTCAGCCGCGTCGCTTTTCGGCATTTCGATGCCCAGGAAGGACGGCAGAAACCCGGCCTCTGAGGACATCGGGTAAACGCCCAGCGCCATGTGGTCGTCGAGAACGGAAACGTACAGGGCGAGCGGCACCTCGTCACTGTCCGGCGCCGCCATGCGCCAGTAGGAAACGCCCTGGAACTCGGACTCGGGGGCTTCGATCCCGGCATTTTCCAGGATCCGAAGGATGGTGGCGCGCAGCGTGGCCGGATCGGACAGAGCAATGCGGGCCACCGGGAATGCGCCGTCACCGTAAAGCGCACTCGAGGACTTGATGTCCCAGCCCAGGCTTTCGATGCCTTCACGGCTGAGCTTGCCGTCGAACTCGGTCAGCACCGCCAGCAGGAGACGGTCGGTAAACGCGTCGCCGGTAACCGTGCCGCCGCCGTCGATATCGGCCTTCATCTGTGTCATGCGCGACTGTATTTCAGCCAGGACGGGCTCATAACGCTTGAAATTTGCATCGATGACGGCATCCGGCATCGGCTGCAGGTTCGCCGCCAGGTAAGGCGTGTTCGACGGCACGTGGGCGAGCAGCGACCTGGCTGCGGGCGCCGCTTCCGACTCGCTCAGGCCGGATTGTTCGCTCTTGCCGCAGGCGCCGAGGGCGATCGCGGCCGCCAGGATAAGAGAAAGCAGGCTCAGCTTTTTCATGGAAGGTTCCTTCATCGTCTTGTGTAAAGGTGTTATACCACAGTACAACACTAAAATTCAACAGGGCAAGCGTCTATTGCCCGTGTCTCTGCGCCGGGGCCTGACCGCGAATGGCCTCGAGGCGTTCCAGCGTTCCGATATCGCTCCATTCACCATCGTACCGCTCGCCGGTGACGATTTGCTGACGCATGGCCTTCCTGAGCAGGGGTACCACGGAAAAACGGCCCGGTTCGCAGCCGTTGAACAGGCGGGGGTGGTAGACGGCGATTCCGCTGAACGTCAGTCGCTGGCCGTCCTTTTCGCGAACGACTGCGTGTTGCAGTGAAAAATCGCCAGCCGCGTTGTGCGCCGGATTGGGCACCATCACCAGGTGGGCCCGGTCGCACTTGACCGCGCGCAGGCGGGCAAAGGGGTAGTCGGTCCAGATATCGCCGTTAACCGCCAGGAACGGCCCGTTTCCCAGCAGGGAAAGCGCCTGGAATATGCCTCCGCCGGTCTCCAGCGCCGCGGGCCGCTCGCCCGACCAGTGGATGTTCACGCCCCATTCGGAGCCGTCACCCAGTGCGTCCATGAGCATGTCGCCGAGGTGGCAGTGATTGATGACGATCTCGCGAAAACCCGCTCCGGAAAGGGCCTCGATGTGGTGCACGATCAACGGCTTGCCATGGATTTCGACCAGCGGTTTGGGCATGCGGTCGGTCAGCGGGCGCAGGCGTTCCCCGCGGCCGGCCGCGAGGATCATGGCGCGCATTCTTCGCGCTCCAGCAATTCGAGAAAGCCCCGGAATTCCGGGTAAAGCGGCACAACGTCCAGCAGGTAGCGGTAAAACAGCGGGATCATTTGAATGTAGCCGGTCTTGGCGTCGCGGTAGCGCAGGCGGGCAAAAATCCCGGCGATCTTGATGTTGCGCTGCAGGCCCATCCAGTCGCATTGCCGGATCCACTCCTGCAGGCTGCAGTCGAGATCGTGGCGGACGTGCATTTCCGCCATCCAGGCCTCGAGCCGGTCGCGCGGCCAGGCGATGTAGCGATCCCAGATGAGCGAGACGAAGTCGTAGCTGATGGGGCCGTGCAGCGCGTCCTGGAAGTCGATGATGCCGGTTTCGCCGTTCAGGTCGAGCAGGTTGCACGAGTGGAAATCCCGGTGTACGAATACCTGGGGCTGCTTGCGGGCCGACTCGATCAGGAGCCCGCACATGTCCTGCCAGGCCGTGCGGTCACTGGCGGACAGAGGGCGGTGCTTGTGCTGCGCCAGGTACCAGTCGGGGAACAGGTCCAGTTCCATCTGCAGCCTTTCCTCGTTGTATTCGGGCAAGCCGAAAGAGTCCGCCTGGCGCGCCTGCACCTCGAGTACTTCGAACAGCCTCGGAAAAAGCGTATCGACGGTATCTTCCGTGAGAATGTCGCGAAAGAGCACGTCGCCGAAGTCTTCCAGCAGGCCGAAGCCGAGGTCGAGGTCGAAGTGGTAAATGTCCGGCGTCTTCAGCCCGGCGCTTTTCAGGCGGGCTCCGGCGTCCAGGAATCGCTTCGAGTTTTCGCGGTAGCGCGGCGCGTCCATGAGAATCACCGAGCGGCCGTTCGCATCGAAGCGGAAATAGCGCCTGAAGCTCGCGTCGCCGCAGACCGGCTGCAAATCGACCTGCTCGAGCCCCATGCGGCCGGCGGCCCAGACGGCCGCATCCTCGCGCCGCCTGTCCCTGGATTTTTTGCCGTTGTTTGCCATGCGCGCATTGTGCCTGAACCGGTGGGCAAGGGTAAGGCCGATTCAGGGCATTCCCGGGTCTTCAGAATTGATTTGTGCAGAAATAAAACGCCCTGACTGTTGGAAACGGATTAATCAGTACCCATGTGGTACTGTATAACGATGCTCAGGATATCCAAAATGACCGACTACGCCATCCGCGTGATGGTGGAACTGTCCCGGCAAGGCGAGATTCTCAGCGCCCAGGCGCTTGCCGAACGGGTCGGCGTGGAGACTCCGACCGCCAGCAAGGTACTCAAGCTGCTGGCAGGCAAGGGGCTGCTGGAGTCGTACCGGGGCGCCAGCGGCGGCTACCGGGTCAAGCGCGGGGCCGAAGAAATCAGCGTCGCGGAGGTGATCGAGGCCATCGAAGGCCCCGTGGCGATCACCGAGTGCAGCGACGAGGCAGGCCACTGCGACCTGGAGTCCAATTGCGGGCTCCAGGGCAACTGGCAGCGGATCAGCCGCGAGGTGAACCGTGCCCTGCGTGGCGTGACGCTGGCGGAAATGGCATCCCCGGCCGCAGGCAGGGGGCCGCTGGATCTGAGGACTTTGTAATTCAATCAAAAGGCGGCGCGCTTGCGCCTGCCTGGAACCCTTGACGGGAGCGACATGAACGAACAGACGGCAAATACCGGGTCAATTGACCATCTCGTGCAGCGAAAATACCGGCACGGCTTCGTCACTGATATCGAGTCTGAAGGTCTGCCGCCCGGGCTCGATGAGAACGTGATCCGCTGGATCTCCGCGCGCAAGGAAGAGCCCGAGTGGCTGCTCGAGTGGCGGCTGGAGGCGTTTCGTCTGTGGCAGAAAATGGCGCAGCCGAACTGGGCGCACCTGAAGATCGCCCCGATCGATTTCCAGGCGATTTCCTATTTCTCCGCGCCCAAGAAGGACGAAGACCGCCCGCAAAGCCTCGATGAGGTCGATCCCAGGCTGCTCGAAACCTACGACAAGCTGGGCGTGCCGCTGCACGAGCGCGCGCGCCTGGCGGGCGTCGCGGTCGACGCGGTCTTCGACTCGGTGTCGGTCGGCACGACATTCCGCGCAGAACTGGCCAAGGCCGGCGTGATCTTCAGTTCCTTCTCCGAAGCGGTCAAGGAACATCCGGACCTCGTGCGCCGCTACCTCGGCAGCGTGGTGCCGCCGCGCGATAATTTCTTTGCCGCGCTCAATTCCGCCGTGTTTTCCGACGGCAGTTTCGTATTCATCCCGAAGGGCGTGCGCTGCCCGATGGAGCTCAGCACCTATTTCCGCATCAACGCGGCGGAAACCGGCCAGTTCGAGCGCACGCTGATCGTGGCCGAGGATGCAGCGCACGTGAGCTACCTGGAAGGCTGCACCGCACCGATGCGCGACGAGAACCAGCTGCACGCCGCGGTCGTGGAACTGGTGGCTCTCGAAGATGCGGAGATCAAGTACTCGACGGTGCAGAACTGGTATCCGGGCGACGAGAACGGTGTCGGCGGCATTTACAACTTCGTCACCAAGCGCGGCGACTGCCGCGGTGACCGGTCCAAGATTTCCTGGACCCAGGTCGAGACGGGTTCGGCCATTACCTGGAAATACCCGTCCTGCGTGCTGCGGGGTGACAACTCGACCGGCGAGTTTTACTCGGTTGCCCTGACCAACAACCACCAGCAGGCGGACACCGGCACCAAGATGATCCACATGGGCAAGAACACGCGCAGCAAGATCATCTCGAAGGGCATCTCGGCCGGCCGGGGGCAGCAGGCCTATCGCGGCCTGGTGCGCGTGGCGAAGAAAGCCGAAAACGCGCGCAACTACACGCAGTGCGACTCGATGCTGATCGGCAAGACCTGCGGAGCCCACACCTTCCCCTACATCGAGGTCGGCAACCCGACCGCCAAGGTGGAGCACGAGGCGACCACCTCGCGCATCGGCGAAGACCAGTTGTTTTACTGCCTGCAGCGCGGTATTTCCGAGGAAGACGCGGTGTCGATGATCGTCGACGGCTTCTGCAAGGCCGTGTTCAAGGAACTGCCGATGGAGTTTGCCGTGGAAGCGAAGGCGCTGCTCGAGGTCAGCCTCGAGGGAGCGGTTGGGTAAAGCAAGACCGGTAAAACCGGGGTCAGAGTAA
>JAZBPJ010000012.1:0-8408 GCA_036351575.1 Lysobacterales bacterium
ATCCGTGACGTCGTGACCGACAGCCGCAAGGTCACGCCGGGCTGCCTGTTCGCCGCCCTGGTGGGCGAACGGGTCGACGGCCACGATTTTGCCGGCCGGGCGGTGGCCAGCGGTGCGCTCGCCCTGCTGGTCGAACGGCCGCTGGACATCGACGTTCCGCAGCTGGTCGTCGGCAATGTGCTCAAAGCCCTCGGCGCAATCGCGGGCCTGGTGCGTGACCGGCTCGATGCGCAGGTCGTCGGCATCACCGGCAGCAACGGCAAAACGACCGTAAAGGAAATGCTGGCGTCGATCCTGCGGCTCGAGGGCAGCGTGCTGTCGACGCGGGGCAACTACAACAACGAACTCGGCCTGCCCCTGACACTGTTCAGGCTCGAGCCGAAGCACCGTTTCGCCGTGCTGGAAATGGGCGCCAGCAAACCGGGCGACATTGCCTACCTGGCGCAAATCGCGAAGCCCCGGGTCGGCCTGGTCAACAACATTGCGCCGGCGCACCTCGAGGGATTCGGCAGCATCGAGGGCGTGGCGCGCACCAAGGGCGAGATGTTCTCCAGCCTGCCGCCCGACGGCTGGGCCGTGATGAACGCCGACGAGCCCTGGCTCGACATGTGGCGCGGGATCTGCAGCGCCGGCAACACGATCACGTTCGGCGCGGCCGAAAACAGCGACGTGCGGGTCGAGGAAACCATGCCCAACGGGCGAATCGTGACGCCCGCGGGGGCCTTCGAACCCAGCCTGCCGCTGCCGGGGCGCCACAACCTGCTGAACGCCGCCGCCGCGACCGCCATCGCCCTGTCGCTGGGCATTTCCATCGATTCGATCCGCCGCGGGCTGGAGCAGGTCGTGCCGGTGCCGGGCCGCCTCAACCTGCTGCGGACAGACGCCGGCTGGACCGTGATCGACGACAGCTACAACGCGAACCCCGCGTCCATCTACTCGGCGCTGCAGGTGCTGTCCGGCATCGAGGGAGAAGCCTGGCTCGCGCTGGGCGACATGAAGGAACTGGGTGACGACACCGTGAAAATGCACCGCGAAGTCGGTGAAAACGCGCGCGCCATGGGCGTGAAGCGCATGTTCGCCACGGGCGAACTGTCCGCGCAGGCAGCGCAGGCCTTCGGCGCCGGCGCGCTGCATTTCGAGACCCGCGACGACTTGATCGCCGGGCTGCGGCGTGAAATTCACGCGGGCGTGATCTGCCTGGTCAAGGGCTCGCGCTCCATGGGCATGGAGGCCGTCGTGGACGCCTTGCTCGAAGAATCGAATACCCGGGGAGGGTGCTGATGCTTTACTGGCTCACGCAGTGGCTCGCTGAAGTCGACACGTTCTTCAACGTGTTCGGCTACATCACGCTCCGGGCGATCCTGGGGGCCATGACCGCGCTGCTCCTGTCGCTGCTGCTGGGGCCGTGGTTCATTCGGCGCCTCGTGAAGCAGCAAGTGAGCCAGCCGATCCGCAAGGTCGGCCCCGAAAGCCATTTTTCCAAGGCGGGCACCCCGACCATGGGCGGCGCCCTGATCCTGTTTGCGATCGTGGTATCCACCCTGCTGTGGGCGGACCTTTCCAACCGCTACGTCTGGGTGATCGTGCTGGTCACCCTGGCGTTCGGGCTGATCGGCTGGGTCGACGATTACCGCAAACTGGTGCTGCAGGATTCCGCCGGGCTGCCGGCGCGCTGGAAATACCTCGGGCAGTCGATCGCGGGCCTGGCGGCGGCGGTTTTCCTTTACTACACCGCGGACGTGCCGGAAGCGACCGAACTGATCGTGCCCTTCTTCAAGAACGTCGCCATTCCGCTGGGCGTGTTCTACATCGCCACGACCTATTTCATGGTGGTCGGTTTCTCGAACGCCGTTAATCTCACCGACGGCCTCGACGGCCTGGCCATCATGCCGTCGGTGTTCGTGGCCTCGGCGCTGGGCATATTCGCCTACGTGGCGGGCCACGCGGTGTTTTCCGAATACCTGGCCATGCCGTACCTGCCGGGATCCGGCGAACTGGCCATTTTCTGCGCTGCACTGGCCGGCGCCGGGCTCGGTTTCCTGTGGTTCAACACCTACCCGGCGCAGATCTTCATGGGCGACATCGGCGCGCTCGCGGTCGGCGCGGCGCTCGGCCTGATCGCGGTCGTCGTGCGCCAGGAGATCGTCTTCATCGTGATG
Organism: Lysobacterales bacterium; assembly: GCA_036351575.1. Classification (GTDB taxonomy): domain Bacteria; phylum Pseudomonadota; class Gammaproteobacteria; order Xanthomonadales; family SZUA-36; genus JABDPF01. Next base: position 2,160 of record JAZBPJ010000012.1, read on the forward strand.
GCCGGCGTCTTCGTGATGGAGACGGTGTCGGTGATCCTGCAGGTGGCGTCGTTCAAGCTGACCGGCAAACGCATTTTCCGCATGGCCCCCGTGCACCACCACTTCGAACTGAAAGGCTGGCCCGAGCCGCGGGTGATCGTCCGCTTCTGGATCGTCTCGGTGATCCTGGTGCTGATCGGGCTCGCGACGCTGAAGATCAGGTGAACCCGGAGTGACCATGAACCCCATCACGAGCAGACGCGAAAAAACCAGGCACCAGGCTTTCGTGCCCGGATCGGCCCCGGCCACCGTCCGCCTCGACAACTGGGTTCTGCTGCCCGTACTCCTGCTGCTGGCGATCGGTATCGTGATGGTGGGCTCGGCTTCGATCGCGATCGCTGAAAGTCACGGCGTGCCGCTGTACCACTACCTGGTTCGCCACCTCGTTTTCGTCCTGCTGGGCCTGGGTCTCGCCCTGACGCTGCGCGTCATCCCGATGGTGTTCCTGGAACGCATCAGCCAGCCGCTGGCGCTGCTGTCCATCCTGTTCCTGGCCCTGGTGCTGGTCCCCGGGCTGGGGCATACCGTCAACGGCAGTACGCGCTGGGTGCGGCTCGGTTTCACCAACTTCCAGATGATCGAGGCCGTCAAGCTGATGGTCATCATCTACATGGCCGGCTACCTCGCGCGCAAGGCCGGCACGCTGAACAAACGGTTTTTTGATACCTTCAAGCCGCTGGCCCTCGCCGGAGTGCTTTCACTCCTGCTGCTGCTGCAGCCGGACATGGGCAGCGCCGCGGTGATCACGGCGATCGTCGTCGGCATGGTCTGGCTGGCGGGCGCGGCCTGGCGCCACATTTTCCTGCTGGGCATGCTGGTGATTCCGGTGTTCGGCTACGCCGCGATGGAGCCCTACCGGCTGCGCCGCATCACCGGTTTCCTGGACCCCTGGGCGGACGAGTTCGGCAGCGGTTTCCAGTTGATCCAGGCGCTTATCGCGGTTGGCCGGGGCGAACTGTTCGGTGTCGGTATCGGCGCCAGCATACAAAAACTCTTTTACCTGCCCGAAGCGCACACGGACTTCATTTTCGCCGTGCTGGCCGAGGAAGCGGGGCTGCTGGGCGTGATCACGGTGCTGATCCTGTTCCTGCTGCTGGTCACGCGCATCATGGTCATCGGCATCATGGCGCACCGCAAAGGCCGGGCGTTCCAGGGTTTTGTCGCTTTCGGGATCGGGCTGTGGATCGGCCTGCAGGCCCTGGTCAACATGGGCGTGAACCTCGGCGTGCTGCCCACGAAAGGGCTGACCCTGCCGCTGATCAGTTCAGGCGGTTCCAGCATGCTGATGACGCTCTTGGCCATCGGCGTCGTCCTGCGCATCAAGTACGAACTCGACCGCGACTTCAGCGTTTACGAGAAGAAGCGCAAGCCGGGGCGGAGGCTGCGTAAATGACGCGCGCGGCAAACGGTGTCCTGGTGATGGCCGGCGGAACCGGCGGGCATATCTTCCCCGGCCTGGCCGTGGCCGAGCAGCTGCGCAGCGGCGGCACCGAGGTGCGCTGGCTCGGGGCCCGCGGCGCCATGGAGTGCGAGAAGGTTCCGGCGGCCGGCATTCCGCTGGACGTCGTGGACATCAGCGCGCTGCGCGGCAAGGGAATCGGCCGCTGGATCACCGGGCCGCTGCGCCTGCTGCGCGCGGTATGGCAGGCCTGGCGGCTGCTGGGCAGCAGGCGTCCGGCCTGCGCCATCAGCTTTGGCGGCTACGCCGCCGGGCCGGGCGGGATCGCGGCGAAACTGCGCGGCATTCCGCTGCTCGTGCACGAACAGAACCGCGTGCCGGGGCTGACCAACCGAACGCTGGCGCGCTTTGCGAAACGCGTGCTGCAGGCGTTCCCGGACAGCTGGCCGCCGGCAATGGAGGCGGTCACCTGCGGCAACCCGGTGCGGCGAACGGTCGTCGAACTGGCGCCGCCCGAGGAACGCATGGCGGGCCGGACGGGTGCGCTGCGCATACTGCTCACCGGCGGCAGCCAGGGCGCCCTGGCCCTGAACCGCCTTGTTCCCGAAGCGCTGGGCCTGGTCCGGGCGGAGCACGACGTCGTCGTGCGCCACCAGGCGGGGCCGCGCTGGCTGGATGAAACCCGGGACGCTTACCGGCGCGCCGGCTTTGACACGGACGGGGCGGTCGCTCCGGGTTCCGTGGAAGTTACCGAATTCATAGATGACATGGCATCCGCGTACGCCTGGGCGGATGTCGTCGTGTGCCGCGCCGGCGCATTGACGGTATCGGAAGTTGCAGCGGCCGGGGTTGCGGCGCTGTTCATTCCCTACCCTCATGCGGTCGATGACCACCAGACGCGGAATGCCGGGTTCCTGGTGGAAAACGATGCGGCCCTGCTGATGCAGGAGTCGCAGATGGATGCGCGGATGCTGGCCAATGTCCTGTCCTCGCTGGCAGGGGACCGCGCCGGGCTGGTCAGCATGGCAAAACGGGGGCGCGCCGCAGCGGTGCCCGATTCCGCGGAACGGGTCGCCGCCCTGTGCAGGGAGTACTTATCATGACGGGCAACCCCATGTACCTGCCGCTCACAGGACGCATTCGACGGGCGATTTTTATCGAGAAGAACGGCACCGGCATCGAGAAGAACGGCACCGGGCTCTCGGGGAACGGTGTGAAATGACCGCTGCGCCTCCCCTCAGAACCTATGATCCCGCCGCGTTCGGCCGGGTCGGCCTGGTCATCGGCGGCGACAGCGCGGAGCGCGAGGTTTCGCTCGCCGGCGGCAGGGCGGTGGGTGCGGCGCTGGAACGGAAAGGCGTCGAGCACCGCGTGTTCGACGGCCCGGCGCTCCTGATCGACGCCATCCGCGGCGGTGAAATCGACCGCGTCTTCAACCTGGTGCACGGGCCCGGCGGCGAGGACGGCTCGCTGCAGGGCGCCCTGCAGCTGCTGGAAATCCCGGTGACGGGCGCCGACCTCGCGTCCTCGGCCCTGACGATGGACAAGGTGCGTTCCAAGTGGGTGTGGGAACGCAACGGCGTGAGAACTCCGCCGTTCCGCCATTTCGGCCCTTACCAAGACGATTACGCGAGCGTGCTGGACGAACTGGGCCTGCCGCTGTTCGTGAAGCCCGCGGGCCTCGGTTCCAGCATCGGCATATCCCGGGTCAGCGAGGCGGCTGCGCTGGGCAGCGCGGTCGAAGAAGCGCGGCGCTACAGCGACACCGTCATCATCGAACAGGAAATCGTCGGCAGGGAATATTTCGCCGGCGTGATCGGGCGTTTCGGGCTGCCGCTGATCGGCATCGAGACGCCGCACGAATTCTACGACTACGACGCCAAGTACAACTCCGACGATACGCAGTACTTCTGCCCCTGCGGGCTGAAGGGCGACCTGGAGCAGGAATTGCTGCAGCAGTCGCTGCAGGCCTTTGACCTGCTCGGCGCGTCGGGCTGGGGCCGCGTGGATTTCCTGCTGGATTCGAATGACCAGCCCTGGTTCCTCGAGGTCAACACGACGCCCGGCATGACGAGCCACAGCCTGCTGCCGCAGGCGGCGGCCGTGGCCGGCATCGACTTCGACGAGCTCGTCTGGCGCATCCTGGAGACCAGCCTGTGACGCACGCAGCCCGCATGCCCCGAAACCGAAGCCGCGGGCAGGCCAGCGGCATGCTGGTCCTGCTGACGCTGTTCCTGGCCAGCATCGCGGGCATTGCCTGGATCGCCTTCAGCATGGTCGCCCCGGACCGCTGGCCGATTCGCTGGCTGGAGGTGAACGGCGAGTTTCAGCGCATCAGCGCCGAACAGCTGCGCGCCAGCCTGTCGACCGGGATGAACGACAGTTATTTCACCGTTGACATCGGCGCGCTGGAAGCGGCCGCCCGGCGGAACGCCTGGGTTTCTTCGGTTCGCGTGCAGAAAATCTGGCCGGACACGGTCGCCGTGACGGTCCGGGAATACCAGCCCGTGGCGCACTGGAACGGCGGCACGCTGGTTTCCACGAACGGCACGCCGTTCAGCGTGCCGGAGGCGGATGAATTGCAGGGCCTGCCCTGGCTGAAAGGGCCGGAAGGCAGGCTGGATGACGTGCTGACGGTCTGGGCGGGCATCGACGAAGCGTTGCTGCCGCTCGGGCTGGAAGTCGAGCGGCTGACACTGGATGACCGGGGGTCCTGGTCCATGCAGCTCGACAACGGCACGAAGGTTTTCCTGGGGCGGGATTCCATGGAGGAGCGCCTCGATCGGCTCCTCAGCGGCTGGGAGCCGCTGATGGAACAACAGGATGTTCCGCCCCAGGGCATTGATTTGCGTTACACGAACGGCTTCGCGGTGGCCTGGCCGGTGAACGGTGAGCAGAACAACGGATGACGGAAACTGAATGAACGCGAGGAAATCTGAAAAATCCCTGGTCGTCGGGCTCGATGTCGGCACGTCCAAGATCGTCGCCATCGTCGGCGAGGGGCAGCCCGACGGCTCGGTCGAAGTGATCGGCCTGGGGTCGTCTCCCTCGACGGGGCTGAAACGCGGCGTGGTTGTCGACATGGCGTCCACCGAGCAGTGCATCCAGCGCGCCGTGGAAGAAGCCGAGCTGATGGCGGGCTGCGAGATCCACTCGGTCTACGCCGGCATCTCGGGCAGCCACATCCGCAGCCTGAACTCGGACGGCACGGTCGCGATCAAGGACAAGGAAGTATCCGAGGGCGACGTGGAGCGCGTGCTGGACGCCGCCCGCGCGGTGCCGATCGCGGCGGACCAGAAAATCCTTCACGTGCTGCCGCAGGAATACGTCATCGACAACCAGGACGGCATCCGCCAGCCGATCGGCATGTCCGGCGTCCGCCTCGAGGCGCACGTTCACGTCGTGACCGCCGCCCTGAGCGCCACCCAGAACATCAGCAAGTGCGTGGCGCGCTGCGGCCTGAGCGTCGATGAACTGATCATGCAGCCGCTGGCCGCCAGCCACGCGGTGCTGACCACCGACGAGCAGGACCTGGGCGTGTGCCTCGTCGACATCGGCGCCGGCACCACCGACATCGCGGTGTTCACCGGCGGCGCCATCCGGCACACCGCCTGCATTCCGATCGCCGGCGACCAGGTGACCAACGATATCGCGGTGGCGCTGCGCACCCCCACGCAGCACGCCGAGGACATCAAGATCAAGTACGCCTGCGCGCTGGAGCAGATCGCGCGCAACGACGAAAGCATCCAGGTGCCCAGCGTCGGCGACCGCACCTCGCGCATGCTGGAGCGGCGCACGCTGGCCCAGGTGGTCGAGGCGCGCTACCGCGAACTGTTTTCGCTGGTGCAGGCGGAGCTGCGGCACAGCGGCTACGAGGACCGGGTCGCGGCCGGGCTGGTCCTGACGGGGGGCGCCTCGAGAATGGAGGGCGCGGAAGAACTGGCCGAAGAAATTTTTCACCTGCCGGTCCGGCTGGCCACGCCAAGCGGCGTGAGCGGGCTGTCCGACGTGGTGAACAACGCCATACATGCAACCGGGGTGGGTCTGCTGCTGTATGGAAACAAGGCAGACCCGGCAAGAAACCTGGTCAGCGACGGATCGGACAGCATGTTCGACCGCGTCCGCAGCTGGTTCAGGGGTGAATTCTAAGTCCCGACAACGGGACCCATAACGACTAACGGCGAGCGAGAGGAGCTAAAACCATGTTTGAACTTGTTGAAAACTACACACCCAGCGCGACGATCAAGGTGATCGGTGTCGGCGGGGGCGGCGGCAATGCCATCGCCCAGATGATTGACGCCAATATCGAAGGCGTCGAATTCGTCGCTGCAAACACCGATGCCCAGGCCCTGCGCCAGTTCAAGGGCAAGACGATACTGCAGATCGGTTCCAGCGTGACCAAGGGCCTCGGCGCGGGCGCGAACCCCGAGGTCGGCCGCCAGGCCGCGCTCGAAGACCGCGACCACATCGTGGAGATGCTGGCCGGCGCCGACATGGTGTTCATCACCGCCGGCATGGGCGGCGGCACCGGCACCGGCGCTGCGCCCGTCATCGCGCAGGCGGCGAAAGAGCAGGGCATCCTGACCGTGGCGGTGGTGACCAAGCCGTTCCTGTTCGAGAACCGCCGCCGCATGCAGATCGCCGAAAAAGGCATCGAGGAACTGGCCGCGCAGGTCGATTCCCTGATCACGATTCCCAACTCCAAGCTGGGCGACGTGCTGGGCGGTGAGACCCTGCTGCTCAACGCCTTCAAGGCGGCCAATGACGTGCTGCAGGGCGCGGTGCAGGGCATCGCCGAGCTGATCACGCGG
>JAZBPJ010000013.1:0-16383 GCA_036351575.1 Lysobacterales bacterium
GAAATGGTAACGACCCCGCGTGATTACTTCACGCCGATGGGGCCGGAAACCGCGTCCTGCCTGTCCTGCCATGACAGCCAGTCGGCTGCATCGCACGCGCTGTCCAACTCGAGCGAGTTGGGTGAAGCCTGCGCAGCCTGCCACGGCACGGGCAAGGCCTACTCGGTAGAGAAAGTACACGCTCGTTAGTTCAGGCGTTTGTTCTGAAAAAAGCGGGGGTCTTCGGACCCCCGTTTTTTGTTCGGCATCCAGGTTTGCGGAGTGGATCCGGGTGGGTCCTTGAGGGGATGTATGGCGACACGATGTCGTCATCCAAGCGTCCCAGGGACGGGCTCGAGCGTTCCCCGAAAGGGCCCGCCCTGATCCGCGACTTTGCAGCAGCCGTGACAGGGGACGACGCTGGAAACGGTATCCCCTTTTCGGGGCCGCTCAAGCACGTCCTCGTGTCGCTTCGGTGAAAAACATCCTGTTTTTCAGACCCCGTCAAGGGGATATCCGTTTCCAGCGCCTCAATCCTTCCTGCGGTCAATTGCCAACTGTGAGCCGTGGACTGATTCGTCGTACACTTGCCCTGTGACTCGTCCCGTCAATTCAGTGAATAAGGTAGTCGCCGCAGTGGTTGTGTTGTTCGCCGTGCTCGCCTGGGCGATGCCGGCCTCGGCAGCAATGATCCAGTTCAAATTCGACGGCTGGGCCGGGCCGGAGCTGAGGGTCTTCGTGTCCCGCTCCCCCGGGCTGGCGGCAGACCGTCCCGTCGTGTTCGTGATGCACGGCATGCGCCGGAATGCAGACGACTACCGCGACCAGTGGCATGAACTGGCCCTGGAACACGATTTCCTGCTGGTGGTGCCCGAGTTCAGTGACGAGGACTTTCCGGGGTCCGACGGCTACGCGCTGGGCAAAAGGTTCGACAGTAAAGGGAAGGAGCGACCGCCCTCGCAATGGTCTTATGCGGCCATCGAACCGCTGTTCGACGACATTCGAAAACGCTTTTCGATGGAAACAGACCGTTACGCGATCTACGGCCATTCGGCGGGTGCGCAGTTCGTGCACCGCTTCCTGTTTTACGTTCCCGCGGCCCGCGTATCACGCGCCGTGGCCGCCAACGCGGGCTGGTACATGATGCCCGACTTCGCTGTCGACTATCCCTACGGCTTGCGCCATTCCGGCGTGGGCCGCGATAGCGTTGTTCGAGTAATGGCGATGCCTCTCACGGTTCTGCTGGGCGAGTCCGACACGGACACCCAGGATTCCGGCCTGCGCCGGGCGCCCGAAGCGATGCTGCAGGGCGAACACCGCTTCGCCAGGGGTCAGGCCTGGTTCGAGGCGTCCCGCAGCTGGAGCGAACGTGAGGGTGTCGTGTTTGGATGGCGGCTCGAGACCGTGCCGGGTGTCGGGCACAGCAATACGCTGATGGCGCCGTCCGCCGCACGCGCCCTGCTGAACAAGCCCTGATCAGCCGTCGTTCGGCCGCTGTTCTGCCTCGTCTTTTTCCTCGGGCGGGGGAGCTGTCACAGCCCCCGTTCCTTCCATCTTGTCCAGGTCCTCGATGGCGAGGATGCCGCGCCGGTCGGGTTCGACTGCCGGTTCCGAAGATGACTCCGCTAAGGACTCGGCCGGCTGCGGTTCTGACGCCTGGTCTTCGAAAGCCTGCTGCTGCATCTCTTCCGCCCGCGGTTCGCCCTGGTCTGACCGGGCGCCCTGCTGCGCACCCGGCTGCCGGTTCAGCAGGAAGTCCAGCGCGCTCTCCGAAACGCCGCGGGTGCTGACCGCGTCCTGGCTTTGCTCGCTTTGCGACTCGTAAGGCTCGTAGGTGCCCGCGCTGCTCGAGGACGAGCTGCCGGCCCCCTGCGCACCGGCTTGCTCACCCTGGCCTGAATCGCCTTCACTGCCGGAATCGCCTGCGCCGCCCTGAGGGTTGCCGGGCCCGGCAACGGCCCCGCGGTAGGCGCCGTAGGCCGCCGCCTCCCGCGCGTGGTATTTTTCGATCTGCTCTTCCCAGGCTTCCTGTTCCTGCTGCATCAGCTCGGCATCCGCCATCGCGGCCGCCGTCGGTTCGTAGGGGTACTCTTCCAGCGCGTCTTCGGGCTCCCAATCGGGATTTTCAACGATGATGTCGACGAGCTGGTCCCGAATGTTTTCACGCGATTCGCTGGGCAGCTTGTCGATCTTTTCCATATCGCGACGGTAGTCGTTCGGCGGGTCGGTATAGGTGGGGTCGCGGTCGCGGGCGTCCTCCAGTTCCATGCGGCGGCGATAAGCCTCGTCGCTCTCCTCGACGGCCTGGCTGGACCCGTCCTGGTCGCCGCTGACCTGCGTTTCCTGGGCGAATACTCGAAGGCCTGGAACCCCGGCCAGAAGAAGCAGCAACAATGTAAACGAAATGACGCGCATGATTCGATTATGCACCGAAGAACGGGGTCAGAGTAGCTCAGCTACTCTGACCCCCATGTTTTCAATCCTCTACGGTTCGCACCACGCGAAAACCGGTAAAGTCGTTGCGGTCGCCGTTCTTGAGATTGAAACGCGACGGCAGTCTGATTTCACGCGTGCCTGTGAACCAGGAGCCTCCGCGCGTCATGCGCGAACTGCAGATGCCGCGGCTCCAGGCGCTGCCGTCGGCGGGTGCGTCGAGGTAGGAGAGGTTCATGCAGTCCATGGTCCATTCCGCGACGTTGCCGATGGTGTCGTAGAGGCCGAACGCATTGGGCTCGAGCGAGCCGACGGGAAGCGTGCGGATCGCGGCCGTGTCGGCGCAGGCATCGTGGTTCCAGCGAAAGCCGGACTCCGTTCCGGCGATGTTGGCGTAAGCACAGACCTTGGACGCCGAACCGCCCTGCCAGTCACCCTCTTCACCGGCGCGCGCCGCGTACTCCCACTGGCTCTCGCTGGGCAGACCGTAGCGCTGCCCGGTCTCGTTGCTCAGCCACTCCGTGAATTCCAGCGCGTCGTTCCAGGAAACCCCCATCACCGGGCGTGTACCCCGGCCCCAGCCGTTGTCACCTGGGGTCGTGCTGCAGGCGCCCGCGGCGACACAGCGGTCCCATTGCTCAAACGTCACTTCGAAGACGCCGATGGCGAAAGGTTCCTGGAAACTGACCATGCGGCGGGGCGTTTCCTTTTTCAGCGCCAGCGGTGAATTTTCTTCCGAGCCCTGCCAGAACGAACCGGCCGGCAGCACCACCATGTCGGGGCAGCCGGCACAGTCGCGAAATACCTTGCCCGGCCGCAGGGTCAGGTCGTCGATGGCTTCCAGCGCTGCGGCCAGCCTGTCGCCCTGCGGAAAGGCGTCGATGTAGGCCTGGTAAGCGTCTCGCGTATTCAGCCTGGCAGCCGCTTCAAACGCGCGGCGGTCGTCCAGGCTGGATTGCAGCTGGGCGCGAAGCCTGCGCGCATCGTCCGCGTGCGTCCCGCCGGGCCAGTCGGCCAGGTATCGATCCACTGCCTCGATCGCGCGCGCGCTTCGAGCGCGCTCCCAGGCCTCGTCATCGAGCTTTCGCTCGGCCTCGTCGCGGCGCTGCTCGGCTTCTTCGGCAAGCCGGATTTCATTCAGCAGGATGTCGGCGTCGGCGAGGTGCAAGCCGTTCGGGAATTGTTCCAGGTAGGCCTGTACCGCCGCGCGGCTGCCTTCCATTCGCGTACGGCCCCAGGCCTGGTGATCGAGCCGCTCCAGGTGCAGCATGGCCTGGTCGTTATGAATGGAGTCCGGGTAGTCCTGCATGAAACGCTGGTAGCCGTAAGCCGAGTCGGCGTTCAGGGCAGCGCGCCACTGCGCTTCCTCCTGCGGTGAGCGAAGGGGTCCGTCGTCGCGCTGAACGGTCTCGCCGTCGGATGCCGGCCCGCCGGTGTCATCCGGCCAGAACAGGTAGCCGAGGGCGCCGATCATCATGGTGACGAAGACGGCCAGCAGCACGGCCGGCAGGTACTCACGGTGCTCGTCGTCGACCGTGCCCCTTGGCGCAGTCTGCTTGAGGAATTCGCGTCGCCAGGCGGTCGCGTCTGGCGGCCGCCGGCGCGGATCCAGGGCGAGCCCGGCCTGGATCGTGTCGGCGAGGTCGCCGAATTCGGCCGGCAACAGCCCGCCGAGCGACGGGAGCGGGTCTTTTCGGCCGGCGGCGATTTCGGCTTCACGCCGGTTCGCCGCGGGCGGAATACGGCCGCTGGCGCAGCGGTACAGCGTGGCGGCCAGTCCGTAGATGTCGGCGGTCGGGCCAATGCGTGCATCCCGTTTCGACTGCTCGGGCGCCGCGTAACCCTCGCTGCCGGGCAGGCTGTCAGCCTGCGTCGCCGCACCGAAGTCCAGCAGCAAGGGCCGGCCGGAGCGGGTAATGAAAATATTGGCCGGCTTGATGTCGCGGTGCACGATGCCGCGCTCGTGCAGGTAGGCCAGGGCGTCGAGCAGGGGGGCGGCCAGGTCCAGGACCTCCTGCCGGTCGAGCAGGCCGCCGCGCTGCAGCAAGGTGTGCAGGGCCTCACCCTCGTACCAGGGCATTTTCAGGTAGGCCGTGCCGTTGGCTTCGAAGCAGTCCACGACGCGGGCCACGTTGGGGTGATCGAGCCGGGCCAGCGTGCGGCCTTCATCGAGAAAGGCCTGCAGGCCTCTCTCGAAGGACCCGCTATCAGACGCTTGCAGGGCGCTGTCCGACTGCCGGGCCGCCCGTTGTGCCGGGGCATATTCCTTGAGCACGAAAGAAGTACCGAGCGCGGTGTCGGTCACCAGGTAAGTGATCCCGGAACTGCCCTGGCCCAGCAGGCGGTCGATGCGCAGCGAAGCGATGCGCGCGCCCGGTGAAAGCGGCGCGACCCGGCTCATTCGTCCTCACCCGCCGCCGTGATTTCCACGGTAAAGCTCGCGTCGCCCAATGTCACCGTATCGCCCGGCTCCAGGTACATGATTTCACCTTCGAGACAGGGTACGCCGTTGATGGACGTGCCGTTGTTCGAGCCCAGGTCGGTGATGGTGAGTTCGTCTATGGTTCCGTTCAGCGCTGCGTGGCGACGGCTGACCGCGGCGCTGTCGATCCGCAGATCGACCGTGCCGCGCCCGATCACGATATTCACCGCCTGGCCGGGGGTCAGGCAATCTGCTGCGATCGGCTGTCCGCTCGCGGTGCTGCCTTCAATCACGATCCGGGTATCCGCCGCGGGTGCATCGAGAGGGCTTTTCGCGGGGTCGGTCGACTCGGGCGGCGGCTCACCGGCTTGAGAATCCCCGGCCTGCCGTTGCCCGGCGAGCATGTGCTGGTAGCGGCGCAGACCGAATCCGGCCGCGACCAGCAGGGCGCCGAGAAGCAGCCAGGCCCAGCCGCCGGATCCGCTGGTTTTCTCAGGGGTCGGGGGAGCCACTGCGTCCGCGCTCCCGGGCTCTGTCGCTGCGCCTGGTTCCAGGGGCGGCAGAATGTCCGGCTGCTCTTCAACAGCCTCTTCGGTCGTGTCTTCGGCGGCGGCTTTCTCAGTCTCGTCTGCTTCCGGATCGGGCCCCAGCGGCTTGATGACGACCGGGTCGGATACGGGGCCAGGTTCAGGTTCAGATTCACTCTCGGCCGGGGTTTCTTCAGGCTCGGTCTGCTCTGTTGCGACGCAGGCGGTCGGCGCCGGTTCCAGGCCCATTGTCTCGATGATGCCGAGCAGGGTGCTGCGCCACTTGTAGCGCGTTCCCGGCGAGGTTTCCATCGTCTGGACGTCGTTCGCGATACTCAGCGCTACGACGTTTCCGCAGCTGTCCAGCAGCGGTCCCGTGACGTTGGGCAGCGGCGATTCGCCGGAAACGGCCGGGTCGGCAGTGCTGCCGAACACGGTCAGCGTAGCGGCCTGGTCGAGCGGCTGCGCGCCCTCGGCGATCTGCTCCGCCGGCGGAAAGGCGACCAGCGAGACCGGGTCCCCGTCAGCCGGCGCAGATTCAGCGAACGGCGCCCCCGGGCGTCTCAGGCCGTAGACCGACAGAACCTGCAGGCCGTCCATCGGGAAATTCCGCTCGATGCGCGCGGGCCGGCCGTTGCTGACGATGTCCGTGCCGCCGTCGAGCACCACGACCTCGTCGCCCGACGAAGCGAAACCGGCGGGGACCAGGACCAGGCCGGAACCGGACAGCACCAGGCCGGTAGTGGGCTCAACGTGCGTCTTCGATACCAGCCGCAGCACCGGCACCACGTAGGGCGGAACCGCGGCGCCCTGGGAGACGGCGAAAGCATCCTGGGTCGAGTCCACGGTCTGGCTCTGCGCGGCCGGGGCGCAAAACAGCAGGCACGAGAAGATAAACCGTGATAAACGCATCGCGGATCGCTGTCAGGGTGAGTAGAGGCGGTTGATCAGGTTGTCCAGGCAGTATTGACCGGCCTTGTTGAGCGCAGTTTCCTCGCGCCCCTGGACCACGTTCTGGATAAAGACCAGGATGGCGGCCATGACCAGGGCCAGCAGCGTGGTCGAAAACGCGACGCCGAGGCGCTCGGTCACCTGGTACAGCATGTCCGCGCTCTCGACGTTGGCGCGATCGCCCGCGTAGTTCAGGGCCATCATGATGCCGATGACCGTGCCGATGAAACCCAGCGAGGGAATCAGCCAGGTGATGTAACGCGCGATGTTGTAGCGCAGGTCGATCTCGTGCAGGTAGAGTTCCAGACTCGAGTTCAGCAGCGAGTTGGTCTGGTCCGCCGAGTGACTGATGTTGAAGCCGAGCACGCAGCGCTCGATCAGCCGCGGCAGGAAGCAGGTTTCACGGTGCTTGCTGGCGCGAACGCGCTGGTAGATCGGCGTCAGGTCCTCGCCCGGGCGCAGCACGGTCTCCTCGTCTTCAGGCAGGTAACCGCGGTCGATCTGGGCGGCCTCCAGCCGGCCCATGCGCCAGCGGATGGAAAGTTCCCCCAGGCCCGCGAAAAACGCCAGCCAAAGGATGTTCTGGACCGTCAGCGGAAACGTGGAGCGGTTGATGTCGAGCAGGATGGCCGCGGCCGCTGGCGGAAGGACTTTCGTCAGCAGCGCGATGACCACGATGGCGGTCAACAGGCTGACGATCAGGGTAATGGTTCTCATGATGGTTCAGTCCTGGCGGTTTTCTTCGATATCACCGGTAAGCGGATTGCGCCGCGGATTTTCCAGTACGACCCGGGGCCGGCCGTTCTCGCCGGGCCAGGCGTCGAACACCAGGGGTTTGCCGCGTGCGGAATACCCTTCGCGCAGGCGCACGGGACCGTGTGCGCCGAACAACTCGACCAGCCGGTTCAGCGGAACTTCCTTTTCACCGAAGCGCACGCGGTCCTGCGTGCCGAGGACCGCCCGCTTGATGCGGATCCACTGGCCGTTGCGGTTCAGCCAGGAACCGTTGCTGGAGCCATTGTCCACGATCGCGATATAGCCTTCTTCCGTCGCCTGCGCCTGCGCATGGCGGCGCGACACGGAGTCGTGGTCGAGGCGCAGTTCGCAGGCCGCCGCGCGGCCGATGTTGATGGTCTCTTTTTCCTTCACGCCGCTATGATACATTGTTCTTTTGGCCGTTATCGCACCGATGATTTTTCGTAAAAACAAACCCCCTGAGGACGCACCTGCCGGCGCTGGAACCCTGCGCGGCCGGGAGTCGGCCTCGCCGGAACCGGGCGCCAGCGCACTGGCACGGCGATTCATGGCGCAGGATGAACCCGATACGATCGACCTCGGCGGGAGCCACGGGTTCCCGGAGTCCGCATCGCAGGAAGAGCCCGATACCCGGAACGCCGGCGACTCGCAACACGGGCAGGCGCTCAGTCACGAGGGCGAAGCGCTGATCACGCTCGACAGCCGCAACGCGAAGTTCTACGTCCACCCCGGCCGCGCCGACAGCCCGGTCCGGTTGAACGGCGAGGCCGTCACCGCGCGCACGGAGCTGAGAAAAGGCGACCGCATCCGTGTCGGCGCCGTCGAATTCGAGTTCACAGAGCCTGTCGAACTGCTGTAAGCGTGCTCAGCCCGACAGGGCCAGGAAGCCGCCGCCGTTCGCGCGGGCCAGCGACTCCATGAATTCCACCGTTCCCTTGTACTTGAAATAATCTCCGACGGTGACCGCGTGAATTTCCTGCTGCTTCCGGTTGGCGACGGTTATGGCGCGCACCAGCTGCCCGGACACCATGCCGCTGTTGAAGGCCGGGTTGGGCAGCCCGTCACTGACCAGGATAATCGCCCCGGCGTCGCTCTCGAACGCCCGGTCGAAGGCCTGGAGCACCGATGAGGAACCCTCGAAACGCCCCGAGAGGTCGCGCAGGAATGTCCTGGCGTCGACCCGGTTGCGGTCGTTCATCGGCGCCAGGCTGCCGTCGGCCGGCCAACGAAAGTATTCCGGCCCGGCGTCCTGCTGCTGAAAGCCCAGTATGGCGAACTCGTAGCCGTCCTGCAGCGAGTCCATGGCGCGCAGCACGGTCTGCTGGACCAGTGCTTCGTGCGTGGACAGGAAACGGTTCATGTCGACCAGGAACAGGATGCGCTTGCGGTCCGTTTTCAGGCCGAGGAAGCGAAACGTGACCAGGTTGCGGCCTTCTTCTTCCTCGGTAACCACCGGGGAAGGCGGCGGGGGCGGCGGCTGGTCCAGCCGGGCTTGCTGTTGCGCGTTGAGCGTCTCCAGTTCGGCGGAGACCGTCGCGAACTCCGCCTGCAGTCGCTCATGCCGGGTCTGGGCCGCGAGCAGCGCCTCGAGCACGTCACGGCTTCCCTCGCGGGTCTGGTCCAGCAGGGCCTCGGTTTGCCCGGCGAGTTCCTCGAGGTATTCCAGGTCGCCCTGCGAACGGACCTCTTTCTGGTAGTCGGGCATCAGGATGATGCTGATGATGATGAACGCCCCCATGGCCGACGCGAACAGGTCGATCGCCGATAGCGAGTACACCTCGAAAACGCGGTTGCGCGATCTCACCGGGAGACCCCCACGAAATCACCGCCGTTCTGCCGCGCCAGGGTCTGCAGGAACATGACCAGCCCGCGGTTCTGCGTGTAATCACCGATCGCCACGGTATGGATTTCCTTGTCCTGGTAGCGGTTCAGGCCGGTGATGTCCTGCAGGATGAAACCGGGTGAATTGTCCGGTTCACCGTCGCTGAGCAGGATGACCGCATCGGCCGGGTACTGCAGCGCGGACAGCAGCGCGTAGTGGGTTGGCGTTGAACCCGAGAACCGGCGCGCCAGCGAGAGCACGTAATTTTTCGCGGCTTCGATATTGGCCGGGGTGCCTTCGACCAGCCCGCTGTGGTCGGGGAAACTCCACAGCACCGGCGAGGGTGTTCCGTGGTAGCCGACGATGGCAAAGCGGTTGCTTTCGTCCAGCGGTTCGAGCATCTCGAGCACCGAGTTCACCATCAGGTCGGTGTAGGAGAGCATGCTGCCGGACATGTCGATCACGATGACGAAGGATTTGGCCTCGGTGGCCAGGCCCAGGATCGAAAACTCCACTCCGGAGACCAGCGCCTGCGGCGGCTCGGTGATGTCCTCGACGGGCTCCGGTTCGGGCACCGGTTCCTCGGCCAGCTGGGTTTTGATGTCGGCCAGCTGGCGGCGGATCCGGGAGACCTGCTCCTGGATGCCGCGGTTCGCGCGATCCATGTCCTGCAGTTCACTGGTGGAGATGCGCTGCTCGGCGAGCAGGTCGGCGATCTCGCCGGACGCCAGGCGCCGCAAATCCTGGATTTCCTGCGTACGCGAGTACGCATCGTCGCTGCCCTCGTTGCGGTAGTAAGGAAACAGGATCATGACCAGCAGGATGAACGCACCCAGCGCGGAGGCGAAGAGGTCAATCGCCGACGTGGAGAAAACGGTGGTTTCGCGGTTCAGTCGTCGCATGCGTTCCGGCACGCTAACAAAAACCCTCGCGGGCGGCAATCATGGAGAAAAAAGCGGCCAGGGAGGGGGTTTGCCCGGGCTGCGGTCATTATGGAGTTGACCCGGGCCTGGATGGCCGCTATTTATGGGCGATGCGCCTGTCACCGAACCGTCTGCTCCGCCTGCTGCTGGCCGCCCTGGTCAGCTGGGTTTGCCCGTTTTCCGCGGCAGCGGACGAGGCATCGGCCGTCAGGCCCGCGGAATACATGATCTACCAGTACCCGAACGTTTCCCTGGTGATCGTGGTGGACGTGCGCGAAGCGCAGTTCGCGTCACGCATCGAAGGCCCGGAAGGCGCCCTGATCACCGAAGCCAGCGTCCCCGGCCGGCGCATCGGCCCGGTCTACCAGTTGGTGGAGGCGGTCGCCAGGCCACGGCAACTGATGATCGAGGTGAACCCGGCACGCCGAATCGAACGTTCGCGCATCAGCATGGAGTTGCTGCAGCTGCCCGATTCGGACCGCAATGCGCTGGCCCTGACGCGCGCCTACCGCTTCCTGGCCCACGGCATGAAAAGCGCGAGCACGGACACTTCGGCCGCCTGGGCGGCCCGTATTTACTCGCTGCGCAACGCTTCGCAGGCCTTCGCTTCGCTGGGCATGGAGGAAATGACGCTCTGGTCTGAGCATTTTGCCGCCCATTTGACCTTGCACGGCCTTGGAGACCAGCAGCTCGCCATGGAACGGGCTCGCGCCGTGCGCACGGCAGCGCGCCGGGCCGGATTCGAAACGGTCGGGTTCGCCGCCGGCGTGCTCGAAGCGGAAGCGCTCATGGCGGCTGCCGGCGCCGCCCAGGGCGATGCCGCGATCAGGATCTACCGCAGTGCCAATGAGCTTTGGTCGGCGGTGACAAAACAGGCGGCCAGCCTGGGGTTCGAGGCGGAGCAGGGCCGGGCCCTGTTCCAGGATGGCGTGGCCTACGAACAGCAGGGCCGGCTGGACGAGGCTGTCCAGCGCTACGAAGAAGCGTTGGCGGTAACCTCCGCGGCGGCGGATCTGGAATTGCTTAACCAGATCCGGGCCACAGCGGCTGCCGCATACGAGCAGCGCGGCAGCACCGGCGGCGCCATTGAACTTCTGGACGAGATTGCGAGCGAAATCGATTCCGGCGCCGGGGCGGCCGACCAGGAACTGGCGGTCAACCTTTACGAGAAGGGGCGTCTGCTGAACAGTACCTTCCGTTACCGGCAGGCTTCGCTTGATCTCGAACGATCGCTGGAACTGCAGGCCGCCGGCTCGAACGACGTGCACCGGGGCCTCGCCGGTCTGGAACTGGCGCGCGCCTATCGCGCCCTGGGCGAGACAGAAAAGGCCAGGTCGATCGGGCTGCGCTCGATTTCCTGGCTGCCCCGTTCGAGCAGCGATTCACGCGCGGCGGCGCTGGGGCTGCTGGCCACGATCGCGCGCGAAAACGGCCGTTTCGACGAAATGTCGGACTTCAGGTCACGACAGGGAGAATGGCTGACCGCCGAATCCAGCCGGGCAGCCTTCCTGTTCGAATCCGCGCTGGACGCCATAGAAAAAGAGGGGCCCGCTTCATCCACCGCCGAACGGCTACTGCGGGAATCGCAGCGCAAGGCGGCAGGAAGCGACCTGCTCAGCGGTCACCGCGCGGCGCTTTACCTGTGTCTCGTTCAGCTGCGGCTCCGCGGAAGCGGGGCCTGCGAGCCGGAACGTGTCGAATCGAGCCACGATGCGCTGCGTCGCGGAGGCGTGCCCGCAATTGCGGTGGACGCAGGCCTGGCCTGGGTCGCAATACTCGAATCGGCCGGGCGCGACGCGCTTGCACGGGCCGCGGCGGAACGGCTGCTGGACGGTGTGCAGTTTTACCGCGAGTTCCTGCCGGGCGCAATTGTCTCCTGGTATGCAGGCCACCGTGCAAAGCTCTATGAACTTTACCTGTCACTTGCGCGCCGTGTCTCCGCCACCGCTTACCTGCTTGCCCTGGACCGGGTGCGGGGCGTGGAGCACGCACGCATTCGCAACCGCAGCGACGGGGATGGCGTGCGCGGCGCCATTGCGCGCGTGGTCGCCGCGCAGCCGACACCGGATGATGCGCTGTCCAGGCAGGCGCATCGCGAACTGAAGATCTTCCGTGACCGCTCGAACTGGGCCAGCGACGCCATCGGCGAGGATCGCCTGCGCCGCATTCTCGAGGAGCTTGGGCCGGACGAGAACATTCTCGTTTACGTTTTCTCTCATCAACGTCTCGATGCCGTGAAGGCGACTGCCGACGGCGTGACCCTGCAGCGGCTTTCCGGCGCTGAGCGCGTTCGTGATCACATTCGAAACGTCAGAGCGGCCATGCAGGACCCGGCGGCGCCGGCGCCCCTCGATGACCTCGAAGCGCTGGGTCGCCTCCTGTTCACGCCGCTGGAAGGAAAACCCGGGCGCCGCCTGTACCTGATGCCGTTCGGGCCGCTGAATGGATTTCCCTTCGACGCACTGCACACAAACGGACGCTTCCTGGCCGAGACGCACCGCGTGGTCAACCTGGGCAGCCTGGCCGCCCTGGAGTCGCCGCCGCCTGCTCCGGATACCGGGCCGGGCGCCAGCCTGTTCCTGGCCGGTAACCCGCGCTCGAACAAGGCATTGTTCACATACGATGTATCGACTTCCGCCGAAATCGCGGCGGTTCGCGATCGATTCGTCGGCGCAGGGCTGCATATCGTACAGGGTGTGGCCCTGCGGGGTGACGAGTTCGAGGACGAGCGCTATGCCGAAGCCGGAGTGATCCATCTCGCCATGCCGGGCCGCGTGGACCTGGTTCATCCGGAACGGTCCCGGCTGCTGCTGTCGGGCGAGCGCGAGACGCCCAACATCGAGTTTCTGTCGAGTGAACGCCTGGGCGAACTTCCGCTGACGGCCCGCCTGGCGGTTTTGAGCGGAACCGCGTTCACGGGCAGCCCCGTGGTGGACTTCGACAGCCGCCTGGGATTGATCGAAGACCTGCACCACGCGGGTGCGGCGCAGGTGGTCGCGTCGCTGTGGCCTGCGGGCGATGCAGAGAACGCCGACCTCATGGGGGATTTCTACGGCGAGCTTCAGCGCCGCAAATCGGTACCGGAAGCCCTGCACGAGGTCCGAAAATCGCGGATCGCTTCAAAAAATGATACAAATTTACGGGGGTGGGCAGGTTTCCAGCTTTTTATCAGGTAGAATGAAAAATTCCCGCGTAGCGGACAGAGATCATTAATCAAAATTGCCCGGAGGGTATCTCAAGTGGAAAAAAGAAAATTCCTGGTCGTCGTCGACCCATCCCATGAACGCCACCTGGCCCTGGAACGCATGCTGGACATCGTTCGCCAGCGCGGCGAATGGGTCAGCGACTTTCACTTGCTGATCGGTTTCGAGGGAGCAGACAAGGCCGACCCGAATACGCCGGACGAGGTGATTCGCGGCAAGGCCTGGTTCGACGAACTGCTGGGCCCGCTGGACGAGTTGGGCGTGGAATACTCGGTGGAATATTTCTGGACGGCTAACTGGCGCAAGTCCATCGCCGATGCGGCTGAGCGTTTCAACTGCGATACGATCATGCTGTGCGAGTCCTCGGCCGAGCACAAACGCGGCATCACCGACTCGAAGTGGGACCTGGTGCGCCAGGCGCGCTGCGAGGTGGTGATTGTCGACGAGGGAACGAAAGCGCCGATCAAAACGATTCTCGCCGCGGTGAACACGCAGACGCCCGATAAAGGGCACCAGGAACTGAACGAGCGCATTCTGGAGCGCGGCAAGTTCCTGGCCGAGTTCTTCGGCGCCGATTACCACGTGGTCAATGCGTACACGGACAGTGAAAATTTCCCGGACCGGCAGATGATCGCCCGCATGAGCGGTCTTCCCCGGGAGAATATTCACCGCGACATGGGCAAACCGGAAGACGTGATTGCAGCCACCGCTGAGAAATACGAGGCTGACATGGTCATTCTCGGCATCAGCCCGCGTTCCGGCATTTCGGCGAAGTTCGCCAGCCACACGACTGAGAAAGTGATGGAGAAAATCACCGTCGACGTGGTGGCCCTGAACTGAGCCTTTCAGTAAATTGTTGCGAAAAACCCCGGCCCTGAGCCGGGGTTTTTTTTGCACCGGTCAAACGGATATTTCGCAGCTGCGGCGAAAAAAAAGCCGGCTGAATTCAGCCGGCTTTCAATTTCCTGTCCTGGCAAGATGTCAGTTGGAATTCTTGCCTTCGATCACGTCAAGCAGTTCGTCGCGTTCGCGCGGCTGGAAGTCCGGAATTTCCTGCTTCATCAGGTCGCGGCGCTTGATCTCGCTGTCGACGTAATTGACCCACTGCGAGGCAGCCCTTTCGGAGCGGCGATCTTTCGATGCCTCCACGAAAGCCCTGCGCGCCTGCTCCAGCAGCCGCTGGTTGAACAGCGACATGCCAAGCATGATCTGTGCCTGGTCGCTGCGTTTCAGACCGCCCAGCCGGATCCCTTCACGGGCAGCCGCTGCCGCTTCTTTCCAGTTTTCCAGGTTGATATGCGACTGCGCGAGACGGACATAGAGTTCGCCGTCCTTCGTGATATCGGCTGCGCGCTCGAGCGGCGGGATCGCTTTCTCGTCCTCGCGAGCCGTGTACCAGGCCTGGGACAGCAGGCGCAGGTTGCGCTCGTTGTCCTTGATTATTTCGGACGCCATCTCTTTTTCCAGCAGCACGGCTGCCTTGTAGGGAAGGCCGTGCAGCAGGTAGAGGTTGGCCAGGTTGGTCATCTGCGATGAGTTGGTCAGCATGCCGTTGTCGTACAGCGCCTCGCTCAGCACCAGCTGTTTCTTGGTGTCGCCCAGTTCGCTGTAGATTCCCGCCAGCACCAGGATGTAAGTGTCTTTCGGATAGTAGGCAAGCAGTTCCTTGACTACTTCGAGCATGCTTTCATAGTCCTTCTGCTCGAAGTAGATCACGCGCAGCAGCAGCAGCCAGTTTTCCTTGGGCTTTTGCCCCTGCTCGCGGTACATCTCGATCGCGGTCTTGATCGGCACCAGCGCATCTTCGTAGCGCGCGAGCTGGAACAGGGCCTGGCCCTCGATCATCAGGACGTCCGCGCTCGGCTCCGGAATGATGGAGATCAGCTCGCGGATCACCACCAGGGCGCCCTCGTAGTCTTCCTGCGTGAACATCAGCTGAGCTTTGGTCTTCAGCGTGCTCTGCATCAAGGCTTCGGGCAGGCCCTCCTGGGCCAGGACCTGGTCGTAAGCGTCGATCGCGTCCTTGTAGCGTTCCTGCAGGTAGTAGGAGTACGCGGTGATGTTCCAGACCTGCGCGAGCTCGTAACTGCTCAGGTTCTTCTTGCCGCGAAGGTCCACGATATTGCGCTCGGCAGTAGCGTAGTCCTGGGCCTCGATCAGCTCCTGGATCTCGGTGAGCTTTTCGTAGACCTGCTGGCTCATGGCCACGGTTTCCTTGGTTTTCTTTTCCTCGTCGTCCCGGTCGCGCCTGGCCTGAGCGAAGGCGTCCATCGATCCGACGACCAGGATACCGGTCAGGAGGACGACGACGAATTTGCTAAAAGTCAGTTTCATTTCATCGTCTCCCTATTCCTGGATCTCGTAGGTGAACTTGTTCTGTACACCCGGCACCTCGATGGCCTGGCCATCGACGACACGCGGCTTGTACTTGAACTTCAGCGCTGCCTGGACTGAGGCCCGGTGGAACAGCGAACTGGTGCACTGGTCCTCGATCACGAAAGGATCGCGGATCGTGCCGTTCTTGGTCACCGTGTACTGCACGACGCAGTAGCCCTCGATTCCTCGCGAAAGTGCGCGCTGCGGATAGATCGGCGCGACCTTCACGATCGGCAGGTAGTCACCTTCGCCCACGCCGAGGCTGAAGCCTCCGCTCATCTCGATATCCGTTTCCACCGGCGCTGCCTGGATAGCAACCTTCTCGGCGCTCGGATTCAGGTTCTCAAGCTGCGGAGTCGGCGGCTGCGGCGGCGGTGAATCCGGCGGTGGCGGCTTCTCGGGTTTCAACTGCCTGCGCTGGATGCTTTCATCGCGTTTCAGCCTGACGAAGTCGATCAGGTGGCCCGAGGCGCCTTCATTGAGCTCTCGGTCCGCCGTCACGATCAGGTACTGCATGAACCAGAACAGGCCGGCAGTCACGCAGACACCGATCAGGATACCGATCACGAGCCGGACCGTCTCCCCGAACTTCGGTAATGAGAGTGTTTCATTGATCGTAGCCGACATAGGGTTGCCTCTTTAGGGTTCCTGTGCGGCGATCGACACGTTAAAAACACCCGCCTGCCGTGCCGCATCCATCACCTGGATGAGAGTGTCCGTCTTGGACTCCTTGTCAGCCTGGATGACGACCGAACCCTGCGGATTTTCAGCGTGCAGGCGCTCGATGTTCGGCCGCACCGACCGGATGTCGATTTGCCGGCGGTCGATCCAGATATCGTTGTTGGGTCCGATGGCCACAAGGATATTGGCTTTCTCCTGTTTGACCGCGGTCGCCGCGTCGGGCCGGTTCACTTCGATACCGGCTTCCTTCACGAAGGTCGCGGTCACGATGAAGAAGATCAGCATGATGAACACCACGTCGAGCATCGGC
>JAZBPJ010000014.1:0-11201 GCA_036351575.1 Lysobacterales bacterium
CAATCGAGCCCTGAAGGTAGCAGGGACGTACCTCCAGGGCGACCCGGCAATGAGGGTCGAACCCGAGGGAAGCCAAGCCAGGCCGCAGGCCATGAGTCGACCCAAACCATCGGGCCGGGAGGCGGTACGGCTATTTAGCCGAGAGGCCGTCCCGGGATGAATGGAGAGGCCTGCTGAATACGAGGGAACGCCGAGAGGCGGTACGACCGTTTAGCCGAGAGGCCGTCCAGGGGTAATTGGAGAGGGATCGGAAACGTGAGGGTGGCAGGCCCTAAGCGTCTTCAGCCTCGGCGCAATTCCAGCACTCGCTGAACTGTCCCTCGATCTCGGTACCGCATTTCGGGCAGGTCCAGGTCGCAGCGGAAGCCGGCTCTTCCTGCGCCTCGGAAATGAGCTGCCGGGCGCGATCCGCGTCCTTCTCGTGGACCACGAACAACTGCGGAACCGTCTCGACGAAAGGCAGTTCTCCGGTGCCGCCAAAACCGAACTGGTTCTTGAGGAAGGTTGCGATGCCCTGGGATTCGAGCAATGACTGCATCTGCCCGACCCGCGAGAAGTCGAAATCCTCGAATACCCTGATCACCCGTCCCCGTCCTGTTCAGAAGGCCGGAATTCAAGCGAGGCCGAATTGATGCAGTAACGCAGCCCGGTCGGCGGCGGGCCGTCAGGAAATACATGACCCAGGTGTGCGTCGCATTGCCTGCACAGCAGCTCTACCCGGCTCATGCCGTGGCTGAAATCCGGTTTCTGGACAATGCCGGCCTCGTCCAACTCGGAGTGAAAACTCGGCCAGCCGCAGCCGGCGTTGAACTTGCTGTCGGAGCCGAACAGGACATGACCGCAGCACACGCAATGGTAAGTGCCCTCGTCCCAGCACTGTTCGTATTCACCGCTGAACGGCGCCTCGGTGCCCGCCTGCCGTGTCACCCGGTACTGCTCAGCCGTCAGCTGGGCTTTCCATTCGCTGTCGCTTTTGCTGATTTTTGCCATGCGCACATGGTAAATCAAAGCACCCGGGCTGCCCATCGCGGCGTGTACCGGGCCCGGTTGCACCCGGCGGCGATCTGTGAGATTTTGCCACGACCATCTGACAACGGCCGGCAGCACTTAAGCCTTGCGATTTTTCAAACCATTTTTCCTGACGATGGCGGCAGCATTTCCGCTGACTGCGTGGCTCTCCGCGCCCGTGACCGCGTGGGCGCAGGAAATCACCGGCCCGCCGCCGGGCGCCTGCCCGGAACGCACCATGAGGCCGGTCGTACAGTCTGCGCCCGACCGCTCGCAGGCTCCGCTTCTCGTTTACGCCCGTGAGTTGGACGCCGCCAACGACCGCGAAAGCGAAATCCGCGGTGCCGTCGAGCTTTTTCGCGCCGACCAGCACCTGCAGACCGAGAGCCTGCTGTTCGACCCGGTCAGCAGCGTGGTCACCGTGCCCGGGCCGGTTTTTTACCGCGACAGCCAGGTCTGGATTCGTGGCAGCGAGGCCCGGGTCGAGTTGGCCGAGGAAAGCGGTTATTTTTCCGGTATCGATTTCGGCCTGACGGGCTCCACCGCGAACGGAAGCGCCAGCCGCGCGGAACTGTTCGGCGGCGCCACGTCGCGCCTCTACGACCTGGAATACACGACCTGCCCCTCGGACCGGCCCGACTGGCTGTTCCAGATGAAAGAGCTCGAACTGCGGCACGACGAAGGCATGGGCAGCGCGCGCGGAGCAAAACTGAAGTTCAAGGGTGTGCCCATCCTTTACATGCCCTGGTTCACGTTTCCGATCGACGACCGGCGCCGCAGCGGCTTCCTCTACCCCGGTCTCGGCTACTCCAGCGATACCGGCTTTGAACTGAGCGTTCCCTGGTACTGGAATATCGCGCCCAACCAGGACGCCACCCTGGAGCCGCGCTGGTTCTCGGAACGCGGGTTCATGCTGACGGGCGAATACCGCTTCATGACGCGCCGGCAGCGGGGCGAAATCGATTTCGATTACATGCCGGATGACCGCAAGACGAAAGAAGAGCGTTATCACTACCAGGTCCGGCACCATTCCCAACCCGCCCGGAACTGGAGCACGGAACTGCTGATCGAGCGGGTCAGCGATGAAAACTACTTCCAGGATTACGGCACCACGCTGCGCCAGACGGCGCGCCAGTTCCTGCGCAGCAGCGCCGCCCTGCGCGGTGTCGGCCAATACTGGGATTTCGAACTCATGGCCGATGATTTCCAGGTCATCGACGAGTCCATTACAGCCGAAAACGAACCCTACCGGCGCGTCCCCCGCATGCTGTTCCGGCTGGACCAGCCGCTTGGCCTCGGCGGCCTGACCTTCGGGCTCGACTCCGAGGTCGTCGCTTTCGACCGGGACGTCGGCGTCACCGGCACGCGCATGGACCTGTTCCCGAGCCTGTACTGGGACCATTATCACCGCTGGGGTTTCGTCAAGCCGCGAGTGGGTTACCGTTACACGACCTACGACCTGGACTACGGCGGCCAGCCCGGCGACGAGTCGCCTTCGCGCGGCGCGGCCATCGCCAGCCTGGATGCCGGACTGGTCTTCGACCGCTTCACGTCGGACGGCGGTTACCAGACCCTGGAACCGAGGCTTTACTACCTTCGCGTGCCGTACGAGCAACAGGATGACCTGCCGCTGTTCGATACCGGCGAGTTCACTTTCGGATTCAGCCAGCTGTTCAACCCGAACCGCTTTGCCGGCGGCGACCGTCTCGGCGATACGAACCAGCTGTCGCTGGCGCTCTCCACGCGCAAGTTTGACAGCCAGAACGGCGCCGCGCGCTGGAGCCTGGGTTTCGGCCAGATTTTCTATTTCGCAGACCGCCGCGTGCAGATCGACGACGAAGCGGTCGACAACGAGGACCTGTCGCCGTTCCTGGGCGAGTTCACCTGGTACTTTTCACCGCAGCTCAGAATGGCGGCCGGGCTGCAGTGGAACTGGGACCGCAACCGCTTCGACGTCGGCACGCTGAACCTGGGCTGGTCGGGCGAGCAAGGCCAGCGCGTCGCTTTCGAATACCGTTATCGCACCGAGCGCGTCGACCAGTTCGACCTGCGGCTCAGCTGGCCGATCGGCGAACGCTGGATGGTGCTGTCGCGGCTGAACTACTCCTTTGCCGATGACGACCTGCTCGAACTGCAGGGCGGTTTTGAATACGAAAGCTGCTGCTGGGCCATCCGCACCGTCCTGCGCCGCTACCTGAGAAACCGCGACGGCGAATACCGCGACGGAATCTACGTCGAGTTCAACCTCAAGGGGCTGGCCAGCATCGGCAGCGGACCGAGCGGCCTGTTCTGATCGCCTTTCGTGTAAAATCACTTTCTGGCTAACGCCCCGGCACCGATCGGGCCGGGTCTTTTTTTGGAGAAGCCTTTCGAATGAACGAACCGATGAATGCCCGCCACACCTGGGCTCTCACCGCTTTAATCCTCCTGGCCGGCGCCATGCTGCCGTCGCAGGCGACTGCCCAACTGCTGCAGGACAGCGGCTCGGGGGAAATTGACTCCATCGTCGCCCTCGTGGACGAAGACATCATTCTGCG
Organism: Lysobacterales bacterium; assembly: GCA_036351575.1. Lineage (GTDB taxonomy): Bacteria > Pseudomonadota > Gammaproteobacteria > Xanthomonadales > SZUA-36 > JABDPF01. Next base: position 3,546 of record JAZBPJ010000014.1, read on the forward strand.
CAGCGAACTGGACCAGGCGATCGCCGGCATCGTGCAGCAAATCCAGGCGCGCGGCGAGGCCATGCCGCCCATGCACCTGCTCGAATCCCAGGTCCTGGAACGCTTGATCGTGACCGAGCTGCAGGTCCAGCGGGCGCTGCAGACCGGCATCAGGGTCAGCGACGCCGACATCGACCAGTACCTCGTCAGCATCGCGCAGAGCAACAACATTACCGTTCAGCAGATGCGGCAGACGATCGAAGCGGACGGAATGGATTTCGCCGAGTTTCGCCGCAACATCGGCGAGCAGGTCATGACCGAGCGTTTGCAGCAGCGCATCGTCAACAGCATGGACCCGATCACCGATACGGAGATCGACATCCTGCTGGCCTCGGAGGACTACAGCGGCGGCGAATACAATGTCTCGCACATCCTTGTTATCGTTCCCGACGGCTCGACGCCGAGCGAAGTCGAGCAGGCCAAGGCCAAGGCCGACGATGTGCACCAGCGCCTGGTTGACGGGCTCGACTTCGCATCCGCGGCGATTTCCTACTCGGAGAGCCAGGAAGCCCTGCAGGGCGGCCTGATCGGCTGGCGGGACCTGAACAGCGTGCCGGCATTCTTCGCCGACGCCGTGCGCGGCCTGCAGCCCGGCGATTTCACCGAGCCGGTCCGCAGCCCCATGGGCTTCCATATCATCAAGGTCAACGATTTTCGTGAAAAACGCCAGGTCGTGGTCGAGGAGTACAACGCCCGGCACATCATGATCGAAGTCAACGAGCTGGTTACTCCGCGGCTGGCCATGGAACGCATCATCGAGATCCAGGAACAGCTGCAGTCCGGCGCCGACTTCGCCGAACTCGCAAAAGAAAATTCCGACGATACGTCAACGGCCAACCTCGGCGGCGACATGGGCTGGTTCCCCCCCGAAGCCTACGGCGAGCGCGTATACCAGACCCTGATGGGATTGGAGCCGGGCGAACTCAGCCAGCCGTTCCAGACCCAGGGCGGCTGGCACATCATCGAACTGCTGGGCATTCGAGAAACGGACCGCACCGAGGAAGCGATCCGCAGCGACGCGCGTGAGAAAATCATGCGCCAGCGGGCCCAGCAGGAGATCGAGAAAGTCATCCGCCAGATGCGCGACGAGGCCTTCGTCGAGATCCGCCTGCCCGGCCACGAAGACAACAGCTGACGGAGTGAACGGCCGCATGACGGAAACGATGCCGCTGCTGGCCATCACCCCGGGTGAACCGGCGGGCATCGGCCCGGAAATCCTTCTGCGTTTTCACCAGGAACACCCCGAGTTCCGGGTGGTGGCGGTGGCGGATCCCGGCTTGCTCGAGGAAACGGCCGAAGCGATCGGCTTGAAAGCGTCGATGCAAACCTGGCAGCCGGGCGATGAAGCCCCCGCAGGGGTTCTGCACTGTCTGCCGGTGCAGCGCAGCGCGCCGTCAAGGCCGGGCCAGCTCGAGCCGGCCAACGCGGCTTACGTGCTCGAAACGCTGAAACAGGCCACGAAGATCGTCCAGCAGGGCCACGCGGCCGCGCTGGTGACCGGTCCGGTGCACAAGGGGGTGATCAACGATGCCGGCGTACCCTTCAGCGGCCATACCGAGTTCCTGGCGAAACTGGCGGGCGTTCCCCGCGTCGTGATGATGCTGACCACGCCCGGCCTGCGCGTCGCACTGGTCACCACGCACCTCCCGCTGCGGGCCGTGCCCGACGCGCTGACGCCAAGGCGCCTGGAGGATGTGCTCCGCATCACGGAGCGCGAACTGCGCAGACGTTTCGGTATCGCACGACCGCGCATCCAGGTGCTTGGACTGAACCCGCATGCCGGCGAGGGCGGACACCTCGGCAGCGAAGACGACGAAATCATCAGGCCGGTGCTCGAAATCCTTCGCCGCGCCGGTTTTGTCCTGGACGGCCCCGTGCCGGCCGACACCGCGTTCACGCCTCCGCGGCTGGCCCGCTGCGACGCGGTGGTTGCGATGTACCACGACCAGGGACTCCCGGTTCTGAAACACATGGGCTTCGGGCGTTCCGTCAATGTCACCCTGGGCCTGCCATACGTGCGCACCTCGGTCGATCACGGCACCGCGCTGGATATCGCCGGCAAGGGCCTGGCCGAAGCGGGCAGCATGTACCAGGCTGCGGACGCGGCCCGCAGGATGGCCCTGGCGGAGCGAAGCGCGCACGATGCGGCACCAGGCGCGTAAGCGGTTCGGCCAGAACTTCCTGACCGACCCGGGCGTCATCGGGCGCATTATCGATGCGATTTCACCGGACCCCGGCCAGCGCATCGTCGAAATCGGGCCTGGCCTGGCCGCTCTGACCCGGCAGTTGGCCGACTCGGGCGCACAACTCCACCTGGTCGAGATCGACCGCGACCTCGCGGCGCGGCTGCGCGACGAATTCGCCGCGAGAGACAACGTCACCGTGCACGAGGGTGACGCGCTCTCGATGGACTTCGGCAAGATCACGGCAGGGGAGCGCTTTCGCCTGGTCGGAAACCTGCCGTACAACATCTCGACCCCGCTGCTGTTTCACGTGCTCGCATGGAGCGATTCGATCGTGGACATGCATTTCATGCTGCAAAAGGAAGTCGTGAGCCGCATGGCCGCCGCACCCGGGGGCAAGACCTGGGGGCGGCTGTCGATCATGTGCCAATACCACTGCAGCGTCGCGCCGCTGTTCGACGTTCCGCCCGAGGCCTTCGACCCGGCACCGAGGGTCCAGTCGGCGATCGTCAGGCTGCTGCCGCACGCCTCGCCACCCGTTGACATTGCGGACATGAAAGCCTTTGAGCGGCTCTTGTCCAGGGCCTTCTCGCAGCGCCGCAAGACCCTGCGCAACAGCCTGCGCGGAATCGTCGACGCGGACGATATGGAAGCGGCAGGCATCGACCCGGGCGCGCGGCCCGAGACGCTCGACCTGGCGGCCTTCGCCCAACTGGCGAGGCTGGCGTAATGGCTACCTACGTCGTCGGCGATCTCCAGGGCTGCTGCGATGCGCTGCTGCGTTTGCTGGACGCAATCCGCTTCGACCCGGCCGCCGACGAACTGTGGTGCCCGGGCGACCTGGTCAACCGCGGCAGGCAGTCGCTGGAGACCCTGCGCCTGCTTGAAAGCCTGGGCGATCGCTTCACGCACACCCTTGGCAACCACGACCTGTACCTGCTGCACGAGGACTGGAAGTATCCCGACGCCGGCTGCCCCAGCCCGGAACTCGACGCGATCCTGCGCGCACCCGACCGCGAATCGCTGATGGCCTGGCTGCGGCGCGCCCCGCTCGCCCACCACAGCAGGGAACACGGCGTGCTGATGGTGCACGCGGGTGTCATTCCCCAGTGGACGCTGGAGGATACGCTGTCGCACGCCGCCGAAGTCGCGTGCCGGCTGCGCTCGCACAAGGCCGGCAAGTTCTACAGAAGAATGAGCAAGAGTTCAGCACGCCGCTGGGACGACAAACTGGCCGGCTGGCGGCGGCGACGGCTGATCAGCGACATCCTGACCCGTCTGCGGTTCTGCGACGCCAACGGAAAAATACTCGGCAGCGCCAGCGGCCCGCCCGGATCGGCCCCCAAACCCTATAAGCCCTGGTACAAGCACAAGAGCCGCAAAACGCGCGACACCACGATCATTTTCGGGCACTGGGCGCGATTGGGGCTCTACACGAAAAAAAACGTGGTCTGCCTCGACACGGGCTGTGTTTACGGCGGAAAACTGACCGCGCTGAGATTGGAAGACCGGCAGTTTTTCAGCGTCGAGGGAAAAAAACGCTGATCAGTCCGTCGTCCCGCCGCGGCGCCGCAGTTCGACGACCCGGTAGCGGTAGGGGTTCGCGTCATCGGCGCTTTCGCGGCGCGAGTTCGTCTCGGTCCATTCCTCCTCGTCCCACTCTGGAAACCAGGTATCCGCCTCGGGTTCAAAGTCGACCCGCGTCAGGATCATGCGGTCTGCGAACGGCAGGGCGTCGGCATAAATGCGCCCGCCCCCGATGATCATGATCTCGTCACCGCGCGCGACCCGTGCGGCGTCCTCCAGCGAATGCACCACGTCGCAGCCATCGGCCCGGTAGGCGGTATTGCCGGTCACGACGATGTTCTGGCGCCCGGGCAGTACACGACCGATGGACTCCCAGGTCTTGCGGCCCATCACGATCGGTCGGCCCATGGTGGTTTCCTTGAAATGCTTCAGTTCCCGCGGCAGGTGCCAGGGCATGGCTCCTGCGAGCCCGATGGCCCGGTTTTGCGCCATCGCGGCGACCAGCGTGACGGTTTTTCCGGCCAGCACGAGCGATGCTCAGACGGCGATGGGCGCGCGAATGGCGGGGTGGTGCTGGTAATTGACCAGCTCGAAGTCCTCGTATCGGAATGCGAAGAGATCTTTCACGTCCGGGTTGATGCGCATTTCAGGCAACGGGTAGGGCTCGCGCGACAGCTGCTCGTTGACCTGCTCGAGGTGGTTCAGGTAGATGTGCACGTCACCGAAGGTATGCACGAAATCGCCCGGCTCCAGGTCCACGACCTGCGCAACCATCATGGTCAGCAGTGCATAGGACGCGATGTTGAACGGCACGCCCAGGAACACGTCCGCGCTGCGCTGGTAGAGCTGGCAGCTGAGCTTGCCGTCTGCGACATGGAACTGGAACATGGTGTGACAGGGCGGCAGCGCCTGCAGGCCGGCGGCCGCGTTCTTTTGCGGACTTCGGGTCTCGTCCGGCAGCAATGCCGGGTTCCAGGCCGATACGATATGGCGCCGGGAGTCGGGTCTCGCCCTGAGGTCTTCGAGCAGCTGCGCAATCTGGTCGATATGGCGTCCGTCCGGCGCCACCCAGTCACGCCACTGCGCACCGTATACCGGGCCCAGCTCACCTTCGGCGGTGGCCCACTGGTCCCAGATCCGAACCCCGTTTTCGTTCAGGTAGCGGATATTGGTATCGCCGGCAAGGAACCAGAGCAACTCGTGAATGATGGACTTGAAATGCAGTTTCTTGGTTGTCACCGCCGGGAAACCTTTGGACAGGTCGAAACGCATCTGGTGACCGAACAGGCTGATCGTGCCGGTTCCGGTGCGGTCGGACTTCTTTGTACCGCGATCGAGGATCGTTTGCAGAAGGTCGAGGTAGGTTCTCATTCACGCTGTCCGTATCGCCCGGCTCAAACGGGGATTCTGCCACAAAGGGCCGGGAGCCGCTCAACCGGATTCAACACCCCTGCGTGCCGCCAGCGCGATCAGCAATAACCCGGCCGCGATCATTGGCAGGGTCAGCAGCATGCCCATGGTCAGCCAGCCGCCCGCCAGGTAGCCGATATGCGCGTCGGGCTCGCGGAAAAACTCTGCAATGAGCCGGAAAAACCCATAGCCGGCCAGGAACATCCCGGAAACCGCGCCGGCCGGACGCGGCACGCGGGAATACAGCGCCAGCAGGATAAACAGCGCGATGCCCTCGCCCATCATCTGGTAAAGCTGGCTCGGATGCCGCGCCAGGTGATCCAGCGCCCCGGCCTGCCAGGCCTCACGCAGGCGCTCAGACGCCCAGCCGCCGTGCTGGATCGAATTCGGAAAAATCATGGCCCACGGCACCTCGCTGGTTCGCCCCCACAATTCGCCGCCGATGAAATTGCCGAAACGCCCCAGCGCCAGGCCGATCGGAACCAGCGGCGCGGCGAAATCGGAAACTGCCCAGAAGCCGCGCCCGGACTTGCGCCCAAACCACCACATGGCCGCCATGACGCCCAGCAGTCCGCCGTGAAAGGACATGCCGCCCTCGGTGGTCTTGAACAGGAACAGCGGATCGGCCAGAAAACTGTCGAGCCCGTAAAACAGCACGTAACCCAGGCGTCCGCCAACCACCACGCCCAGCATGCCGTAAAACAGCATGTCGCCCACGTCTTCCGGCTTCCAGCCCAGCCACGGCCGGCGGCGCACGGTCCACTTGCCCGCCGCAAGGAAAAACAGAAAGGCCAGCAGGTACATGATTCCGTACCAGCGCACGTCCAGCGGCCCGACCGAAAAAGCGATCGGATCGAAATCGACAAGAAAGTAGCGGGACTGTGTCACGACCAGGATGAAATCCATTTTCGGGACAGGGTGTGGCAGGATATGCCAGATGAACAGACTTGGCAACGAAAGCAGCCTGTACCTGCGCCAGCACGCGGACAACCCGGTCTGGTGGCAGCCCTGGGACGAGGCCGCCCTGAACGAGGCGCGCGAGAAAGACCTTCCGATCCTGCTCTCGGTGGGTTACAGCGCCTGTCACTGGTGTCACGTCATGGCACATGAATCGTTCGAGGACGACGACACCGCCGCGCTGATGAACCGCATGTTCGTGAACATCAAGGTCGACCGCGAAGAGCGGCCCGACCTGGACAAGATCTACCAGTTGGCCCAGCAGGTGCTCAACGGCCGGGCCGGGGGCTGGCCGCTGACCGTGTTTATCGATCCGCGTGATCACGTGCCTTTTTTCGCCGGCACCTATTTTCCCGGCGAAGCCCGCTACGGCATGCCGGCATTTCGCGACGTGCTGCAGACGGTTCACGACTGGTTCATAAAAAATCGCGAATCCATGGGGCCGCACAACCGGAAAGTCGCGGCAGCATTGCAGGAGTTCCAGCAACCGGAACTGCAGCATGGCGAGGAATCGCTGGAAGACGAGGCGCGCAAAATCGTGCGCGCGGCGGCGCAGCAGATCTGGTCGCGTCACGACGCCGTCAACGGCGGTTACGGCGGGGCCCCCAAGTTTCCCCAGGCCCCTACCCTGCAGGCGGCCGCGGTCATCGGTGAAGCCGAGTCGGGAAACAACCTGCATGAAAGCCTGGAGTTCACGCTGCGGCGGATGGCGCGCAGCGGATTGCGGGACCACCTCGACGGCGGATTTTTCCGCTACTGCGTCGATGGCGGCTGGATCATTCCGCATTTTGAAAAGATGCTTTACGACAACGCCCTGCTGCTGCCGCTGTACGCGGAGGGAGCCAGGCGCTGGAACAGCGCGGAACTGGCCGCAGCGGCCCGGGGCGTGGCGGACTGGCTGGAATCGGAAATGAGACAGGCGGACGGCGGCTACGCGGCCAGCATCGACGCGGACGCCGATGGCGAGGAAGGCGGCTTTCATGTCTGGACCCCGGAGCAGGTCCGCTCGGTGCTCGACCCGAAGGCCGCGGAAGAATTCTGCGCGGTGTTCGGGTTGGACGGCCCGCCGAATTTCGAATCCCGCGCCTGGCACCTGCAGCGCGCACCCGACGATGCCGGGCACGACACTGAGCCGGACCGGCTTGGAGCCTCGATCCGGACATTGCAGGAAGCCCGCGAAAAGCGCGTACACCCCACCCTGGACGATAAACGGCTGACCGCCTGGAACGCGCTGCTGGCCGGCGGCTATGCCCGGGCAGGGCTGGCCCTGGGCGAAACAGGCTGGCTGGACCGGGCCGAGGACATCCTGGGGTTCATTCGCGATAAGCTGTGGACCGGTGACGGCCTGCTCGCCGTATACAACCACGGCCAGGCGCGATTTGAAGCGTACCTCGACGATTATGCCTGCTTGCTGGACGCGCTTCTGGCCACGCTGCGTGCCCGCTGGAACCCGCAATGGCCGCATTTCGCAATCGCTGTCGCCGAGGCCATGCTGCAGCGTTTCGAAGACCCGGAATCCGGCGGCTTCTTTTTCAGCGAC
>JAZBPJ010000015.1:0-7855 GCA_036351575.1 Lysobacterales bacterium
GAACTGGTAAATGCCGCTGGGGTCGGTCAGTATCCTGGTGAATACCGACCATGCATACAGGGCGCCAAGGGCCAGTTGAATCAGGATTGCACCGACGACAACCAGCCAGCGATTGAGTGGAGTATTAGTTTTCATAATAGTAAGCTTTAGCCTTTTAAAAATAACAACTTGTAGGGGTCACTGTCGGCCCTTCGTTGGCGTGAATTATGGTAAAGATTACTCCGGTTAAAAATGATTGAGGTCAGCCCATGGCATCTTTTTACGCGATTGTTATGACTGCCCCGCACACGCCTTTCATCCGGCGGGCTGTGGCCGTACAATATGCGTATGTTTACCCGGGTACGAACTACGCACTTCTGAGGCATACGGGCAAAGCGCATCCGAACAGGCGCTTTGCGCCTTTTTTTGTATCCGGGCAAGAAAAATGCAAGGAGAATAACGGCCATGCCAGCCATTACGCTGCCTGACGGCAGTCAGAAAACATTCGAACACCCGGTGACGGTGATGGACGTTGCCGCCGATATCGGTCCCGGCCTCGCCAAGGCGACGCTCGCCGGCGAGGTCGACGGTGTCCTGCGCGACGCCAGCCACCTGATCGAGGAGGATGCAAATCTGCGCATCGTCACCGCCCGGGACGAGGAAGGGCTGGAAGTCATCCGCCATTCCACCGCCCACCTTCTGGCGCAGGCCGTGGAGCGGCTGTTTCCGGAATGCCAGGTCACGATCGGCCCGGTGATCGAGAACGGCTTTTATTACGACTTCTCCTACCCGCCGGGTTTCACGATGGAAGACCTCGACCGCATAGCCGCCGAGATGCGCCGTATCGTCAAGGACGCGCTGCCGGTGCAGCGTGAAGTCTGGCCGCGCGGGCAGGCCATCCAGTTCTTCCGCCAGGAAGGCGAGGAATACAAGGCCGAGATCATCGAGGACCTGCCCGAAGGCGAGGAAATCAGCGTTTACCGCCAGGGCGACTTCGTCGACCTGTGCCGCGGCCCGCACGTGCCCGATACGGGCAAGCTGGGCCATTTCCGCCTGACCAAGCTGGCCGGCGCCTACTGGCGCGGCGACAGCCGCAACGAGATGCTGCAGCGCATTTACGGCACGGCCTGGCCGAGCAAGAAGGAGCTGAAGGAATACCTGACGCGGCTCGAAGAGGCCGAAAAGCGCGACCACCGCAAGCTGGGCAAGCAGCTCGGCCTGTTCCACTTCCAGGAAGAGGCGCCGGGCATGGTGTTCTGGCACGACAAGGGCTGGCGCATCTACATCGAGGTTGAAAACTACGTGCGCGCACGACTGCGCGAGGCCGGCTACCAGGAAGTCAATACTCCGGAAGTCGTCGACATTTCGCTGTGGGAAAAATCCGGGCACGCGGAAAAGTTCATCGACGAGATGTTCACCACCGAGTCGGAGAATCGCAGCTACGCGATCAAGCCGATGAACTGCCCCTGCCACGTGCAGGTGTACAACCAGGGGCTGCACAGCTACCGCGACCTGCCGATGCGCATGGCCGAGTTCGGCTCCTGCCACCGTGACGAGCCATCCGGTGCGCTGCACGGCCTGATGCGCGTGCGCGCTTTCACCCAGGACGACGCGCATATTTTCTGCACGCCGCAGCAGGTGGAGTCCGAGTCCGCGGCCTTTATCGATCTGCTGTACCGCATGTACTCGGATTTCGGTTTCGACGAGGTGCTGGTCATGCTCTCCACGCGACCCGAGAAGCGTATCGGCGCGGACGAGCTGTGGGACCAGGCCGAAGAAGCGCTGGCGAAAGCACTCACCGCCGCCGGCATCGAATACGAGGTCAACCCGGGCGAGGGCGCGTTCTACGGGCCGAAGATCGAGTTTTCGCTGAAAGACACGATTGGCCGCGTCTGGCAGTGCGGCACCCTGCAGCTGGACTTCAACATGCCGGGCCGCCTGGACGCCACTTACATCGACGAGGACAGCCAGCGCCAGGTACCCGTAATGCTGCACCGCGCCATCCTCGGTTCGCTGGAGCGGTTCATCGGTATCCTGATCGAAAACTACGGCGGCGCGTTCCCGGCCTGGCTTGCCCCGGTTCAGGCGGTGGTGATGAATATTACCGAGAAACAGGCCGACTACTGCAAAAACGTTGTCGAAACCCTTGCAAATCAAGGATTCAGGGTCGAATCTGACTTGAGAAACGAGAAGATCGGATTTAAAATCCGCCAGCACACGATGGCCAAGGTTCCCTGGCTGCTCGTAATCGGCGACCGCGAAGTAGAAAATGGCACAGTAGCGGTTCGCAGCCGGTCGGGTGAAGACCTGGGGAGCATGGCTGTCGAGGCGTTTGCACAGCACCTTGCCGAGGACGTGAAGCGGCTGGGACGAACAGAAACACAAACGGAGGAATAACACATCGCATCTTCGAAACAGACGCGGCGAAATGGGGATATCACCGCAACAACCGTTCGCGTCATCGACGCAGACGGTGAACAGGCCGGCATCATGGGTATCCGTGAAGCCCTTCAAATGTCAGAGGACCAGGGGCTGGACCTGGTAGAAATTGCCCCCAACGGCGATCCGCCGGTTTGCCGCGTCATGGACTACGGCAAGTACCGGTTCGAGGCGGCAAAGAAAGCGCAGCAGGCCAAGAAGAAGCAGAAGGTCACCCAGGTCAAGGAAGTCAAGTTCCGGCCCGGCACCGAGGAAGCCGACTACCAGGTCAAGATGCGAAACGTGCACCGTTTCCTGGACGAGGGCAACAAGGTAAAGCTGACGCTGCGGTTTCGCGGCCGCGAAATGGCGCACCGCGAACTGGGCGCCGCCATGCTCAAGCGCGTGGAGACCGAGTTGGCCGACGAAATCACCGTGGAACAGTACCCGCGAATGGAAGGCCGGCAGATGGTGATGATGATCGCGCCCAAAAAACACTAGCGCGATAAATACACCGTCATCCCGGGTCAAACCCGGGATGACGAAATCAGGAAATACTTGCAAATTTAGTGCGTTAAGCACAAAATACGCACCCCGCGAAACATCGCGGTAAACGAGAAGCGTTGTCGAGCTCGCAAAGTGCCTCACCGGCCGCTCGTACAGCGTCAAATGTCGAACCCCTCGAGGGTGAAAAACAGGAGCAAGACCATGCCCAAGTTGAAAACCAACCGGGGTGCGGCCAAGCGCTTCAAGAAAACCGCTTCCGGCGGCTTCAAGCGCGGCCACGCCTACCACAGCCATATCCTGACCAAGAAAGACCAGAAGCGTAAGCGCGGACTGCGCGGCACGGACATGATTTCCGATGCCGACAAGAAATCCGTCAAGCGCCTGCTGCCGCATTCATAAGGGGAGGACTGAAAAATGGCACGAGTAAAACGTGGTGTGCAGGCCAAGGCCCGGCACAAAAAAGTCCTCAAAGAGGCGAAAGGTTATTACGGCGCGCGGCGCAAGGTTTATCGCGTCGCCAAGCAGGCGGTCACCAAGGCGGGGCAGTATTCCTACCGTGACCGTCGCCAGCGCAAGCGGCAGTTCCGCTCGCTGTGGATCGTTCGCATCAACGCGGCGGCCCGCGAGTTCGGCCTGTCCTACAGCCGCTTTATCGACGGCCTGAACAAGGCTGAGATCGAAATCGACCGCAAGGTGCTGGCCGACCTGGCCGTGCACGACAAGGCCGCTTTCGGCGCCCTGGCTGAGAAAGCGAAAGCCAGCCTGGGGTAACAGCGCATCTGGGACGAGATCCCGGGTCAAGCCCGGGATGACGGCACATATTCCGTCATCCCGGAAAGCTTTGAAAAGCGCTTATCCGGGACCTCCTGCGGCATCTGCCGGTGCCGCATTACAACAACTGCTTGACTGGCCCATTCCATGAGCAGCATTAACGAACTACACTCCCGGGCGCTGGCGGACATCGAAGCCAGTGAATCCCTGCAGCAGCTCGACGAACTGCGCGTGCGCTACCTCGGCAAAAAAGGCGAGGTCACCGCGCAGCTCAAATCTCTGGGCTCGATGGAGCCCGAGCAGCGTAAAGCCTTCGGGCAGCAGGTCAACGCGGTTCGCGACGCACTGAACCAGGCCATCCTGGAGCGCCGCGGCAGCCTCGAGGCGCAGGCGCTGGAAGCGCGCCTGATGCGCGAGAAAGTCGATGTCACGCTGCCCGGCAGGGGCGAGTCGCGCGGTGGCCTGCACCCGGTGACGATGGCGATGGAACGCGCCATCGGCATTTTCAACAAGCTGGGCTTCGACGTGGCCAAGGGCCCCGAGGTCGAAGACGACCACTACAACTTCGAGTCGCTGAATTTTCCGCCGCACCACCCGGCGCGCGCGATGCACGATACCTTTTATTTCGGTGACGGCCGCCTGCTGCGCACGCACACCTCGCCGGTGCAGATTCGCGTGATGGAAAAAGGCGAACCGCCGTTCCGCATCATCGCCCCGGGCAAGGTGTTCCGCAGCGATTCGGACCAGACGCACACGCCGATGTTCCACCAGATCGAGGGTTTGCTGGTCGGTCGCGACGTCAGCATGGCCGACCTCAAAGGCGTGCTGCACACCTTCGTCAACGCCTTTTTCGAGCGCTCGCTGGACATGCGCTTCCGGCCGTCTTACTTCCCCTTCACCGAACCATCGGCCGAGGTCGATATCGGCTGGGAAAAAGACGACGGCAGCGAGCCGGGCTGGCTGGAAATCCTGGGCTGCGGCATGGTGCACCCCAACGTGCTGCGCGCCTGCGGTGTCGACCCTGAAACCTACACCGGCTACGCCTTCGGCATGGGTGTCGAGCGCATGGCCATGCTGCGCTACGGCGTGACCGACCTGCGGCAGTTCTTCGAGAACGATCTCGAGTTCCTGCGCCAGTTCCACTGAGCGGCCGCTGGAGAAAAGCACAATGCAATTCAACGTCAATTGGTTGAAAGAATGGGTCGCCGTGGATCTCGGCGCCGAAGAGCTGGCGGCGAAACTGACGGCCGCGGGCCTGGAAGTGGACGACCTGCGGCCGGCGGCCGAAGATTTCACCGATGTGGTCGTGGCCGAGATCACCGGCTGTGAAAGTCACCCGGACGCCGACAAGCTGGTGGTCTGTACGGCCGATGACGGCAGCGGAAGCGCGCTGCAGATCGTCTGCGGAGCGCCCAATGCGCGCAGCGGAATCCGCGTGCCGCTGGCCCGGGTCGGAGCGATGATCGGGCCGGACTTCAGGATCAAGAAAGCGAAGCTGCGCGGCGTCGAGTCGTCGGGCATGCTCTGCTCGGCCCGCGAGCTGGGGCTTTCCGACGACCACAGCGGCCTGATGGAACTGCCGGCCGACGCCCCGCTGGGCCAGCCGCTGCGCGATTACCTGGCGCTCGATGACGCCCTGATCGAGGTCGACCTCACGCCCAACCGCGCCGATTGCCTGTCCATTCGCGGCATCGCCCGCGACGTCGCGGCGGTCTGCGACGCCGAGTACAACGACCTCGAAGTCGAACCCGTGCCCGCGCGCAACGATGCGTCGTTCACGATCCGGCTGGAAGCGCCCGAGGACTGCCCGCGCTACGTTGGGCGTATCGTTCGCGGCATCGACCCCAACGCCGAAACGCCCCTGTGGATGGCGGAAAAACTGCGCCGCTGCGGCCTGCGCAGCATCAGCCCGACCGTTGACGTGACCAATTACGTACTGCTCGAACTGGGCCAGCCCATGCATGCGTTCGACCTCGACAAGCTCGACGGTGAAATCATCGTGCGCCGGGGCAGGGCGGGTGAGAAGCTCGTGCTGCTCGACGAGACCGAGGCGGAACTGGACGAGAACATCCTGGCCATATGCGACCGCAGCGGCCCGGTGGCCATCGCCGGCATCATGGGCGGCCTGGCCAGCGGCGTCACCGGGGAGACGAAGGACATCCTGTTCGAAAGCGCGTTTTTCAATCCGGCGACCATCATGGGCAAGTCCCGCCGCTTCGGCATGCATACCGATTCCGCGCACCGCTTCGAGCGCGGCGTGGATCCGCGCGGCCAGGAGAGGGCCGTCGAGCGTGCGACCGCGCTGCTGATCGAGATCGCGGGAGGAGAGCCCGGGCCCCTGCTGGTGGCCGAAGATCCGTCGCTGGTGCCGGTCAATCGGCCGGTCGTACTGCGTTCGAAGCGGCTGAACCGGGTGATCGGCCGTGACATCGAACCCGCCACCGTCGAGAACATTCTTCGGCGCCTGGGCATGCAGGTCGAGCGCGGGGAAGGGCAGTGGGCCGTGACCGCGCCTTCCGCCCGCTTCGATATTGAAATCGAGGAAGACCTGATCGAGGAAGTCGCGCGCGTTTACGGCTACGACAACATTCCAGAGGCCCCGGTCTCCGGTGAACTGCCGCCCGGCATGAGCCTGGGTCACGGCGTCGCGGCGTCGCGCGTGCGCGATGCCCTGTGTGCGGCCGGGTTCCAGGAGGCGATCAATTACAGTTTCGTTGACAGCCGTCAGTTGGAAGCGGTGCAGCAGTCGGAGCATTCGCTGCCGCTGGCCAACCCGCTTTCCTCGGACCTGGACGTGATGCGCACGACCCTGCTTCCCGGCCTGCTCGGCGCGCTGTCCCGCAACGTCCGGCGGCAGCACGCGCGGGTACGCCTGTTCGAAACCGGCGTGGTATTCCTGCAGGGCGACGTGATGAACGAAGTGGAGCGTGTCGCCGCCGTCGCCACGGGTGAAGTATCTCCTGAGCAATGGGGCATAAGTGCCCGAAAGATCGATTTTTTTGACATCAAGGGAGAGGTGGAGCGCCTGTTATCCCTCAAGGGTAACGACATCCGGGCAACGTTTGCTCCTTCGGACCGTGCCTGGTTGCATCCCGGGGCAAGCGCGGAAGTAGAAATTGACGGAAAAAGCATCGGTTGGTGCGGTGCGATCCACCCCGCGGTCCTGAAGGCTTTTTCCATCAAGGAAAACGTATTTTCCTTTGAACTGGACCTGGACGCGCTGCTGAAAAGAGAAATACCATTCGTGAAAGGAATTTCACGTTTTCCGTCCACGAGACGGGATATTGCAGTATTGTTACAGGAAGAAGTGTCTTTTGACATGGTACGTGAGTGCATCGAGTCGTCGGCGGGGCCGTACCTCAAGCGCATCACGGTATTCGATGTTTATACCGGTGAAAATTTAAAAAAAGGATACAAAAGTCTTGCTATAGGCTTGATTTTTAACAACGTTTCGAGCAATCTAAGGGACGAGGATGTGGATCTGGCTATCGAGGGGGTCGTTTCGCAGCTGGAATCACATCTGGGCGCCCAACTGAGAGGATGAATATGTCGCTTACCAAGGCAGAAATGGCCGACCGCCTGTTTGACGAGGTCGGGCTGAACAAGAGAGAAGCCAAGGAATTCGTGGACGCTTTCTTTGAAGCGATCCGGACTGCACTTGAGCAGGGCGAAAACGTCAAGCTTTCGGGCTTCGGCAATTTTCAGTTGCGTGATAAGAATCAACGGCCGGGTCGGAACCCGAAGACCGGCGAGGAAATTCCGATTTCCGCGCGCCGCGTCGTGACGTTCCGTCCGGGTCAAAAGCTGCGTGCAAGGGTAGAAGCTTATGTTGGATCCGGGGATTGACCGTGATCTGCCGCCGATTCCGGCGAAACGCTATTTCACGATAGGTGAAGTCAGCGAATTGTGCGGTGTGAAACCGCACGTGCTCCGTTACTGGGAGCAGGAGTTTGAACAACTCAAACCCGTCAAGCGCAGGGGGAATCGCCGCTATTACCAGCGCGGCGACGTCATGATGATCCGGCAGATCCGCAGCCTGCTTTACGAGCAGGGCTACACCATCGGCGGCGCACGCCAGATGCTGGAAGGCGAAGAGGCCCGGGACGACGTCAACCGCAGCCAGCAGGTCATCCGCCAGGTGCGCATGGAACTGGAAGAGGTATTGCAGGTTCTCAAGCGC
>JAZBPJ010000016.1:0-4601 GCA_036351575.1 Lysobacterales bacterium
CCCAACTCCAAGCTGGGCGACGTGCTGGGCGGTGAGACCCTGCTGCTCAACGCCTTCAAGGCGGCCAATGACGTGCTGCAGGGCGCGGTGCAGGGCATCGCCGAGCTGATCACGCGGCCGGGGCTGATCAACGTCGACTTCGCCGACGTGCGCACCGTGATGTCCGAAATGGGCATGGCGATGATGGGGTCGGGCGAGGCCTCCGGCGACGACCGCGCCATCATGGCCGCCCAGTCGGCGATCGGCAGCCCGCTGCTGGAAGACATCAACCTGTCCGGCGCCTGCGGCATCCTGGTCAATATCACCGCCGGCACGAACCTGACGATGAAGGAATTCGAGGAAGTCGGCAGCACCGTCAGCGACCTCGCCAGCGAGGATGCAACCGTGGTCATGGGCACGGTGATCGACCCGGACATGGGCGACGACTTGCGCGTGACCGTGGTGGCCACGGGCCTGGGTGAACCGCGGCGCACGACCGCGCCGCGCGAGAAGGCCTTTCATGAAGTGCCGATGCAGGTCGTGGCGAACGGAACCGACGGCCGCACCGAGCCGGTGTTCTCCGATGAAGAACTGGGCCGGCGTGCGACCGCGCAGGAAAGCCCGGTCATGGGACGGGGCAACGACGACCTGTTCACCCGGCAGAAGGACATCGACTACCTGGATATTCCGTCCTTCCTGCGCAACCAGGCGGACTGATGAAAACACCCGCGTGACGCTCCACGCCGGTCAGTGTCGTGGCGCAAGGCAGCCGGGCGATCGAGACTCGCCGTGCCGGTTCGGGATGAACCGGTATCGCCCGGTTGCCGCCGCGATCTGGCGGGCGCGCATTCGGCGCTCACCGGCGCGTTTGTGACGCTCTCGTTACGTGCCCGTTAAAATGTTGTTAAATTACAACAAGTGTTGCTTGAATACCGACTTTGTCGCTATTACATAGGGGTTCTCTGTGGTAATATCCGCCGCAAATGAGGTCCTGGGGGATCGCAGAATGATAAATCAAAGAACCCTGAAGAACGTCATCCGCGCCACCGGCGTCGGTATCCATTCGGGTGAAAAAGTATTCATGACCCTGCGCCCGGCGCCGGTCAACACCGGCATCGTGTTTCGTCGCGTCGACCTGGACGGCTACCCGGAAGTGCCGGGATTCGCCACCGTTGTGGGCGACACCGCGATGAACACCTCGCTCGAGCAGGATGGCGTGAAGGTCAGCACGGTCGAGCACCTGATGTCGGCCTTTGCCGGCCTGGGCATCGATAACGCCTACGTCGACCTGAGCAACCCGGAAGTGCCGATCATGGACGGCAGCGCCGGGCCTTTCGTATTCCTGATCCAGTCCGCGGGTATCGAAAACCAGTCCGCGGCCAAGCGCTTTATCCGCATCCTCGAGCCCGTGGAAGTGCGTTTCGAGGACAAGTGGGCGCGGCTCGACCCCTTTGCCGGCTTCCGCGTTTCGTTCAAGATCGATTTCAACCATCCCGTGTTCCGTTCACACCAGTCGTTCGCGTCGGTGGATTTCTCCACCGCGTCCTACCTCAGCGAGGTGGCGCGCGCCCGCACGTTCGGGTTCATGCGCGACATCGAGATGCTGCGCGAGCGCGACCTCGTGCTGGGCGGCAGCATGGACAACGCGGTCGTGCTGGACGACTACCGCGTGCTGAACGAGGGCGGCCTGCGTTACGAGGACGAGTTCGTCAAGCACAAGGTCCTCGACGCCATCGGCGATTTGTACCTGCTGGGTCATCCCCTTATCGGCGCGTACTCGGGTTACAAATCGGGCCATCACCTGAACAACATGCTGCTGCGCGAACTGCTGGAAAAACCGGCAGCCTGGGAAGAGGTGACGTTCGACGACCCGGAATCGATGCCGGTCTGCTACGCGCACCCGGCGCAGGCCGCGGCCTGACCGGAACCGCCGGAACAGACAACAACCCCTGATTTTGGTATTATTCGCGGTCCGCGTACCGTTAACGGCTGGCTACGGCTTTTTTTCCGGGTCGGACTCGAGGCGGGACATCGCGTCAAGGGCCTGTTTGGCCGCCGCAGTCAGTTCTCTTTTGCGGCGTTTTTCAACGGGTGGTTTGGCGAGAGGAGCGACACGGACCTGGATGGATTTGAGTTCCGTGAACCCGGCCCCGTGCAGGGATTCCAGGAGGGATGGAGCGTGCATGCGCAGCCGGGTCGCCCACGACGCGGACGGGGCGATCAGGACGAGTTTACCGTCCCGGACGGCCGCGACCTGGAAGTGAGCGGCCAGAGAAGGATCGAGGAAACCGGACAGCAGGTGATGCAGCTGCATCAGGAAACTGCCCTGTTTCATGAGGCTGCCGAGTGAAAAGCCTTTTTCGGCAATAACGTCGGCAACCCGGGTCGAACCTTTGCCGGACCTATGAGAACGAGTCATATATGAAGCGTACTGCAGCAACAACGCAGAATGCCAGCCCCGAGTTCCGCCGACCGGCGTTGTCTCGGCTTGCATCTCACCGAATTATTTCCATTGGCCTGGGCGCCGTTGTGCTGTGCTGCGTGGCGTTTGCAGCCGGCCGCATGAGCGCCCCGCCGCCGGCCGGCCTGCAACAGCAAGTCGAGGCCATCAAGCTCGACATCCTGATGCAGCAGCACCGCGTCGACCGCATGCGGCTCGACAACGAGAACACGGTCAACGCGCTTTCCGCCCGCCTGGCGGAGCTGCAGGCGGCCTCGACGCGTCTCGACGCGCTGGGCTCGCGGCTGGCCCAGATGGGCCAGCTCTCGCTGGAGGAGTTCAACTTCGGCGAGCCGGCGCCCCTCGGCGGCGCCAGCCAGCTCGATTCGCTCGGCCCCTACAGCGAGGCCGACCTGCGCGTCGAGATCCTGCAGCTCAGCGAGAAACTCAGGCGCCAGGCCTCGCAGCTCGACGCCCTGCAGTCGCTGATGGCGAACCGGCAGCTCGAGGCTGAATTCACGCCCGCCGGCTGGCCGGTCCGCAAGGGCTGGGTCTCTTCCGGATACGGCGAGCGCAGCGATCCGCTGACCGGTGAGCGCTCGATGCACTGGGGCTACGATTTCAGCGGCACGCCGGGAACGGACGTGCTCAGCGTGGCGTCCGGCGTGGTGACCTGGGCCGGTCCGCGCGCCACCTACGGCAACACCGTGGAGATCGATCACGGCAACGGTTACGTCACCCGCTACGCGCACAACCGGGAGTTGGCGGTGAAACCCGGCGACCGCGTCACCTCCGGTCAGCTGATCGCGCAGCTGGGCAGCACCGGCCGGGCCTCGGGCCCGCACGTCCATTTCGAGGTGCTCAAGGATGGCGGGCGCATCAATCCATCACGTTTCGTCAAGCAACTGCGCTGATTTCGGCCGGCTGACACGCTTGCAACAGCGGTCTGCCGACCCCAGATAGCAATCGGCGCCGCAAACCGGAATTCCTGTCGAATGTTCAATACAATTTTTACCAAGATCGTGGGCAGCCGAAACGAGCGGCTGGTCAAGAAGCTGTCCCGGGCCGTCGAAAAGATCAACGCCTTCGAGGACTCCATCAAGGCCCTGTCCGACGAGGAACTGAAAGCCAAGACAGGTGAACTCCGCGAGCGCCACGCCAACGGCGAATCGCTTGATGCGCTGCTGCCCGAGGCCTTCGCGGCGGTGCGCGAAGCGTCCTCGCGCACCATCGACCTGCGCCACTACGACGTGCAGCTCGTGGGCGGCATGGTCCTGCACCAGGGCAAGATCGCCGAGATGAAAACCGGTGAGGGCAAGACGCTGATGGCGACCCTCGCCGTGTATCTGAACACCATGGGCGGCAAGAGCGCCCACGTGGTCACCGTCAACGACTACCTGGCCCGCCGCGACGCCGAGTGGATGGGCCCGGTGTACGCCGCGCTCGGCCTCACCGTTGGGGTCGCGGTGCCCGGCATGACGCCGGCCGCCAAGCGCGCGGCCTACGCCTGCGACGTCGTCTACGCGACCAACAACGAGCTCGGTTTCGACTACCTGCGCGACAACATGGCCTTCAGCGCGGACCAGAAGGTCCAGCGCGACCGCAACTTCGCCATCGTTGACGAGGTCGACTCCATCCTGATCGACGAGGCCCGCACGCCGCTGATCATTTCCGGCCCGGCCGACGAGACGCCCCAGCTGTACGTGCGCATCAACCAGCTGGTGCCGAACCTGAAAGCCGCCGAGGTCATCAACGCCGAGGAGAAGGTTTACGGCGAGGGCGACTTCACCATCGACGAAAAACAGAAGCAGGTGTACCTGACCGAAGACGGCATGGCCAAGGTCGAGGAACTGATGGTCAAGTCGGGCCTGCTCAAAGCGGACGACAGCCTTTACAACGCCAACAACCTGAACCTGGTGCACCACCTGAACGCCGGCCTGCGCGCGCATCACCTGTTCCACAAGGATGTCGACTACATCGTGCGCGACGGCGAAGTGGTCATCGTGGACGAATTCACCGGCCGCACCCTGGCCGGCCGCCGCTGGTCGGATGGCCTGCACCAGGCCATCGAGGCGAAAGAAGGCGTGCCGATCCAGCGCGAGAACCAGACGCTGGCCTCGATCACCTTCCAGAACTACTTCCGCCTGTACGACAAGCTCAGCGGCATGACCGGCACCGCGGA
>JAZBPJ010000017.1:0-25489 GCA_036351575.1 Lysobacterales bacterium
GGGCAACGGCTACCCGCTGGCCGCGCTGGTGACGACCGCGGAAATCGCCAAAGAATTCGCTCAAAAGCACAGCTATTTCAACACGTTTGCCGGAAGCCCGGTCGCCGCAGCGGTGGGGCTGGCCGTGCTTGACGTGATCGAGGAGGAGGGTGTTCTGCAGAACGTGCGGGATACCGGCCGTTATCTCGAAAGCGGACTGAGGGAGCTGGGGGAACGATTCGATCGAATCGGTGATGTGCGCGGAAAGGGCCTGTTCCGGGGCATCGAACTGGTCCGGGAGCGTGCCGGCCGGGAAGCGGACCCGGAGGCTGCAACGAAGATTCGTGAACGCCTTCGCGCCGACGGGGTGCTGCTGGGCGTCACCGGGCCGCATCAAAACGTGATCAAGGTTCGCCCGCCGCTGGTTTTTTCGCGCGGCGACGCCGACCGGCTGATCGAAACACTGGAGAGCGCATTGCAATGGCTGCACTGAACGGGGTTCGAAACCTGCTGTTCGATCTCGACGGAACGCTGGTGGACAGCCGCCGGACCATTGTCGATTCCATCCGCTACGCCTTGCAGAAAACGGGCCCGGTCAGTGCTTCGGCAGGCGACGTGGAGTCATTGATCGGCAAGCCGCTGCTGGACATCTTCACCGGGCATTACGGCCTGGACAGCGATCGCGCGCTGCAAGCCATCGACATCTACCGGGACTACTATGACAGCCTCAAACAGGCCGGTACGACCGTTTACGAAGGGGTGAGGGAAGGGCTCGCGGAATTGAATTCGGGGGGCTATCGCTTGTTCCTGGCCACGGTCAAGCCCACCCGGATCGCCGAGAAGGTGCTGGCCGACCTGGACCTGCGTGTCCATTTCCACGGGGTCGCCGGCGCCAGCATGGGACCGGAGCGCCGCAAGAAGACGGCCATCATCGCATTTGCGCTCAGCGAGTACGGGCTCGACCCGGCCTCATCGCTGATGATCGGTGACCGTGACCAGGACATCGACGGCGCGCGCGAAAACGGGCTGCCGGCGATCGCCGTCAGCTGGGGATTCGGCGGCACGGAGGAATTCGAGCGGGCCCGCCCTGCTTACCGGGCGGACCGTTTCGAGGATGTCTTGAGCCTGCTGCGCCGGCGTTAAGCGTTGGCGAACGCTTTTCCTTCAGCCCGCAGCCGGCCCGGCGCAGAACACGTTCAGCTTGTTGCCGTCGAGGTCGCGGAAATAGCCCGCGTAAAAACCTTCCGAGCGCCGACCCGGCGCGCCTTCGTCCTGGCCGCCCAGTTCCATCGCTTTGGCATGCACCTCGTCGACTTTTTCGGGTGAATCGACGGTCAGCGCGACCATGGTTCCGTTGCCCGCCGTCGCCGGGTTGCCGTCAAAGGGCAGGGTGACGGAGAGCCCGGGCTGATCCGGCGCAACGGCCCAGGCCTGCCAGCGGCCCTCGTGCCCCATGAAACGGCCGGCTCCGAGAACGGCCATCAACTCGTCGTAGAACGCAATGGCCCGCGGAAGATCGCGGGTTCCCAGTGTTACGTATCCGATCATTTTCTTCTCCCTGTACGTTTAACCGGCCGGATTGATCAGCGGAATGCCGGCAATCCAGCGGTGTGAGAACAGCACCACCGCGTAAACAACGACACCCCCGACGACGGCGATCACGTCCTTTTTGAACGGCACGGCCGGCGGTTTGTCCCGGGCGCCGTCGCGGCGGTTGATCAGCACGATCGAGACGAGCGCCCACAGCGTGAACCCACCGAACAGGACGATGGAGCGCGACTCGCCGTTGGCCAGCAGGTGCGCGATGCCCCAGACGAACACGCCGCTCAACTGCGGGTGGCGAATGACGCGCTGGATGTTGTTTCTGCCGTGTGAAGCCGAAAACAGGATGAACCCGATCAGCACGAGCAGCATGGCCAGGTGGCGGCCCCACTCCGGCGGCAGGTACACGGTTTCCGGAATGGTGGAGCGCCAGCCGAATACGATCAGCAGCAGGGAAGCCAGGATCAGCAGCGTGAAAACGCCGCGATACGGGTTGGCGCCCATCTTGTCGGCCAGGCTGTGCCTGGCGGCCGGTGCGGCAGCGGGAAAAAGGTGAACGGCGATCCAGAGCAGGACGCCTGCAGTCAGCATGATCATTGCGATACCTTGTAAACGTGTCCGTCTTTCATTACGAAGGAAACGTCGGTCAGCAGTGAGATGTCGTCGAGCGGGTCGCCTTCGACGGCAACGATATCGGCGAGCTTGCCCGCGCTGATGCTGCCCAGTTCCTTCTCGACACCCAGCAGCTCGGCGGCGGTCAGCGTCGCCGAGCGGATGGCGTCCATCTCGGGCATGCCGCCCTCGACCATGTAAACGAACTCCATGCCGTTGCCGCCGTGCGGTGAAACGCCGCAATCGGTGCCGAAGGCGATTTTCACACCGGCTTTCCAGGCTTTTTCGAAGGTGTCCTGGATCTGCGGACCGACAGCCGCCGCCTTGGGGCGCACGATGTCGGGAAAGTAGCCGTCGATGCCGGCTTTCTCGGCGACGAAACGGCCCGCCAGGATGGTCGGTACGTAAAACGTGCCGTTGCGCTTCATCAGGTCGATGGTTTCGTCGTCCATGAAGGTGCCGTGTTCGATCGAGCGCACGCCGGCACGCACGGCCCGCTTCATGCCCTCGGCCCCGTGCGCGTGCGCGGCCACGTGCATGCCGTAATCGGTCGCGGTGGCGATGACGGCCTCGAGTTCCTCGTCCACGAACTGCGGGTTCATGCCGCTCTTGGCCAGGCTCAGCACGCCGCCCGTGGCGGTGATCTTGATGAAGTCCGCGCCGTCCTTGTAGCGCTGGCGAACCGCTTCGCGGGCGCTCGCGGCACCGTTCAGAACACCGTCATCCGGGCCGGGCCGGCCCATCATGTCGAAACGGTAACTGTTGGTCGGATCGGCGTGACCGCCGGTGGTGGCGAGCGATTTGCCGGCGCTGTAAATCCGGGGGCCGACGGCGAAACCCTCGTCGATGGCATTGCGCAGCGCGATGGTTGAGTTGAACGAGTCGCCCGGATTGCGCACGGTCGTGAAGCCCGCCATCAACGTCTTTTTCGCGTAGTGGGCGGCCATCAATGCGTAGTCGGTCGGGTTGGCCTGGAACCGCTTGATGTAGGCCTGCGGCGACATCTGCATGTCCAGGTGTACATGCATGTCCATCAGGCCGGGCATGCAGCTGCCCAGCGCGATGCGTTCAGCGTCATCCGGCGCATCGACACTCTTGCCGACAGCCGCGATGCGGTTGCCTTCGACCAGTATTTCCTGGTTCTTCAATACCTTGCCCGCATCGACGTCGACCAGGCGTTCGCACTCGAGGACGGTGGCTGCTGCTGCCGGCAGGCTGAAAGCCAGCAAGGCAAGGAACGTGAGTATGCGTGTCATGGGTCTCTCCAAAGATTGTGTCCTGTAATGGTTCAGTGTGTCCGGCGAACGGATTCCAAGAGACTACAGGCAGTTTCGATGGAATCCAACCAGCGCGGAGTGGCGCGGCTGACGTGGTCGGCGTTCAGCAGGAAAAGCCGCTTGTGCCTGACCGCCTTCAATGTGCTCCACTCGCGCCAGGCGAGCAGCGGGTCCGCGTTCCCCGGAAGGGACGGCGCGAACAGCACGTCCGGGTCGGCCGCGATAACGGCCTCGTGGGAAACCTGGAAAGCCAGCGCGGGTTCGTCCTTGAAAATGTTCCGGCCGCCGCAAAGGTCCAGTCCGCGGCTGATCAGGTGCGCGCCGTTGATCGTAAACAGCGGCCGCGCATCCACCTGGTAAAAATAGTCCAGGGGTTCGAGGTTTTCATGGGATTGTTCCAGGCGCTGCAGCCGCGCTCGAAAAGCTGCCGCGGCCTTCCCCGCGGTCTTCGGCGTGTCCGTCGCGCGGCCGATGTTCTCGAGCGCGAGCGCGATTTCCTCGGGTTCGCGTATCTCGACCGGCCAGACGGGTACACCGAGCAGGCGAAGCTGCTCGACCGCGGCCCCGGGCGTGCCGGAATGCCAGGCGATGACCAGGTCGGGGTTCAGGGCGAGGATGCTCTCGATGTCCAGGCGAAAGGCGTCTCCCACGCGGGGCAGCCCGGCGGCTCCTGCCGGAAAATCGCTGTATTCTACCGTCGCGACCAGGCTCGTCCCGGCGCCGGCGGCAAAGACCAGTTCCGCCAGGTTGGGTGAAAGGGTAATGACTCGCGCCGCCGGTGTTTCGAGGTGCAAATCGACGCCGTCAGCGGCGGGCAGGACGATATCGGCACGCGCGGGCTGGGCCAGCAGCCCGGCCAGAAAAAAAAGGACGTGCCCGATGCGCTTCAAGGTTCAGTGCATGTTCAGGCGAGAATGCCGACGAGCAGCAGGATGGCCAGCACGGTCATCCATACGCCCAGCATGCGCCAGGCGAGGTCCATCGCCTGCTGCAGTCCGACCATCGGGCCGTCGAGCTGGTCCGCGTACCCGTCCTGCGCGGCATGGCCCGACATGACGACGCGGCGCGCGGCCGCGAGCAGGAAACCGTTGTCTCCTTCGAACAGACCGTGGCCCTGCTCGTCGTGGTAGGTCTTCCAGGCCTTGAAGACCGAGTCGAAATCAGTGGCCATGGCGAGCGAGAGGGTCATCAGCTGCGCCGCCGGCCAGTCCATGATCTGCTGCATGTTGCGGAACAGCGCGCGCTGCTCTTCGCTGAGCGCATAGTCGTTGCGCGCCAGCCAGCCGGAGATGCGGTAGACGAAAGCGCCGGCGACCCCAAGCAGGGCAAACCAGAAAATCACGCCGAACCAGCGCCTCAGCGCTTCCTGGAAAACGGATTCAACCGCTGCGGCCCGGCACTCGTCCGGGTCATCCGGAGGTGTTCCGCCGAGCAGCAGGCCGAGCTTTTCATTGCGCAGGACCGGGTCTTGCTCGTTGACGATCCCGTCGACATCGGTGTCCAGGTCGCGGGGCCCGAAACAGTAAATCAGCACCGCGAGCGCAAGCAGGAAGCCGCCGGTGCTTCCCATCAGCGACACCAGGATGTCGTTGATCAGCAGCAGGGCGGCCAGGGGCAGGCCGAACAGCAGCAGGAAACCGGTCACGTCGGTCCAGCGCGGCAGCCCGCCCAGTGCGTCGTTCGCCATGTTGACCCAGCGGTTCAGCCAGCGGTTTTGTCTCAGCCGGGCAACCTCGCGAAAGAAGTGGCATACGGCGAATGCAAGGAGAATGGCGATAATGGTCATGGCTTCATTTTATCCCCTTGCGTGCAATCCAGCTACCGGATGCGCGCAGCAGCGGTTCGAGCGGTCCTCCGCCTTGTCGTTCGAACCAGTCCGAGATCAGCTGAAAGGCGATGGAAACGGGCGGCGGCACCCTGATTTCGTCGTTTTCGATCGCGCTCGCAAGCCCGGCGGCGGTAAACCAGCGCAGTTCTTCGATTTCTTCCGTCGGGGCGCAATTTCGGCTCGCGGCCTCGGCGTAGAAGCCGCACATCGCGGAAGACGGAAAAGGCCAGGGTTGGGATGAAACATAGCTCAGGGATGAAAGCCGCACCCCCGATTCCTCGTAGACTTCCCGGGTTACCGCGTCCTCCAGGCTTTCACCCGGTTCGACGTAGCCGGCCAAAGCCGAAAAACGGCGTTCGGGCCAGCGCGCGTTGCGTCCCAGCAGGCAGGCATCCCCGTGCGTGACGAGCACGATGATCGAGGGATCGATGCGGGGGAAAGACTCGCGACCGCAATCCGGGTTGAGGCATTTCAGCCGGTGACCCGCGGATTCCGCCCGGTTGGCCGATCCGCAGAAACCGCAAAAAGCGTTGCGGTACTGCCAGTAAAGCATGGCCTTTGCGTAAGCCAGGATGCCGGCGTGTTTTTCGTGCACTCCGATCGCCGCCCGGCGAAGTTCATGGAACGCGGCGCCGGGTTGTGCTTCCAGCAACTGCTCCCGCAGCGGATCGTCCACCGGCAGGGCGAAATAGTGGTGTTCGCTGTCGCGCCCGAGAAGGGTCAGCCGGGCGGATTGCTGCGCGAGGGCGCCGTGTTCCAGGTAGATCACTTCCTCGCCCGGGCGGTCCGGGTTGATCAAGCCGCGGCCGCGCCACATGGGCAGGATGCGTGTGCCGGGAAGTCGCAGCGTCGTGCGGACCCATTGCGGGTCGTCGCGCCGTTCAACGAGCCGATCGAGCCTGACGGAGGTGAAGCTGTTCCGGTGCGATCGGGTCAGCCGGTCTACGATCGCTTCGTGGCCGGCCACCGCTCAGATCGAGAATGAAGAGCCGCAGCCGCAGGTGGTGTTCGCATTGGGGTTGCGGATGACGAATTGGGCGCCTGCCAGGCTTTCGCTGTAGTCGACCTCGGCGCCCATCAGGTACTGGAAGCTCATCGGGTCGACCAGCAGGGTGACACCGTCGTTTTCCACGGTGATGTCGTCTTCGGCCTGCTCTTCGTCAAAAGAGAAGCCGTACTGAAAACCCGAGCAGCCGCCACCGCTGATGTAAACCCGCAGTTTCAGATCCGGGTTGCCCTCTTCGAGCACCAGCTCCTGGACCTTGCGCGCGGCCGCATCAGTGAACACGATGCCGGGCATGGCCTGCGGGCTTTCGATGATGTCGACGCTTTCTTCCATGACCTTCACTATGCGGTTGGCCGCTTCCGAAATCAAGCCGATCAGGAACCGCCGGCCGGTGGTTCGTCGCCTGCAAGCTCGGCCCATTCGTACTGCCGCTCCACCGGGTCCTGATTGTCCTCGGGTTCCAGCGTCAGCAACAGCCGGTCGGGAAGAAAGCCGTCCGGCAGGGTCAGGTAGCCGTCCAGCTGCTGAAAGTACTTGAAGCGAAAGGCCGGTCCGGGCCCCTTCTCTCCACCGATGCCGGACCAGTCCAGCCGCAGCGGGCGGTCACCGTCCGTGCCCTCGATTTCGATCCGGACCTGTCCGTCGACAATGGAGGCGCGTCGAATGTTTTGGGTCAGGGTCAGGGTAAAGCGCCAGACAGCGGGAGAGCCGGTCGCGGCGAGTTCGACGTGGTAGATATCGAGCCCGGTCTGCGCGCCGCCGGCGCCTGCCAGGCGCCGAAAGAAATCGAGCTCGGACTGCTGGCGGGCGATCTGTGCGTTTCTTTCGTTTTCCGCCTCGCGCAGCATCTCGTTGGCGTCCCGCAGCACGGCAACCTCGCGCTCGAGCACGGTGTTGCGGGCCCGCAGCCGACCCGCGCGATTTTTCAGCGCCTCCACCTCGCCGCTCAGGAAATCGATTTCGGACTGCAGCCGGTCCATCCCCGGCGGCACATCACGGGTGGCGATTTGCCAGGTGGCGAACAGCAGCGCGCCCACGAGCACCAGCGTGACGAACGCCGCTTCGAGAAATCCGTGTTTTCCAGGTCCAGGTGCCATGTGAAAAAAAAGCGGCCGAGGCCGCTTATTTCCTGAATTTTGTCAGTGTTGTAGTCGTTCTGTTGTTATCGTTATTCAAGGCAATACCCCAGAACTGGTCAGAATTTATACCTTCAGCGCCCGGGGTCGTCAAGTGTTTTTGCCGGCGTGTTTTTCAGTTTCGTGACGAAAACGGTGAAACCCAGTCCCGGCTGCCATCGGCAATGACCAGGAACTCCGGGTTCAGGAACGATGCTTTCAGGTTGTAGCGCAGCGGCTGGCCGTTGAGCTCGACGATCCGGCCGCCGGCGGCCAGGACAACGGCGTGTGCGGCGGCCGTGTCCCACTCGGAGGTCGGTCCAAGGCGGGGATAAAAATCGGCACGGCCCTCGGCGACCAGGCAGAACTTCAACGAGCTTCCCATGCTGATCAGTTCGTGGCGGCCCATGGCCTGCAGGTAACGCTCCAGTTCCGGGTTGGCATGGGAACGGCTGCCCACGACGACGAATGGCTCCGGGCAGGGTGTGCGCACGCGGATCGATTCCGCGGAAGCATTGCCGCCGTCCCGCCGTGTCGCGCCATGGCCGACGATGCCGCTGTAGGTCACGCCGCTTACCGGCACGTGCACCACGCCGAGTACCGGGTCATGGCCCCTGATCAGCGCGATGTTGACGGTGAACTCACCGTTGCGGTTGACGAACTCCTTGGTGCCGTCGAGGGGGTCGATCAGCCAGTATTCCTTCCACGTCGAGCGTGTTTCGTAGGGGATGTCGTCGGATTCTTCCGACAACAAGGGAATGCCGGGCGTCAGCCGTGAAAGCCGGTCGCGAATGATACGGTGGCTGGCCAGGTCGGCTTGGGTCAAAGGCGAATCGTCGTCCTTGGTCATCACCTCGAACGCCTGCCCGTACACTTCCAGGATAGCCTGGCCGGCGGATCTTGCGATGCGTTCGATTTCAGGCAGTAACGCCGGCAGGCTTCTGTCGTTCATCTTGCCCGTTCTCCGTTCATGTAGTCACGCGCGTAGTACAGCGCCGCGATGGTTCTGCCCTCGGTACAGTCGTCGCGCGTGACCAGTGTTTCGAGGTCGTCGATCGGCCAGGGCACGACATCGATTGTCTCGGGCTCGTCACCGGGCAGCCGTTCGGGGTAAAGGTCCCGCGCCAGGACGATGTGCGTCACGTGTGTCATGTACCCGGGTGCGAGGCTGAACGCGTTGATTTCACGCAAGTCGCGGGCGCCGTAGCCAATCTCTTCTTTCAATTCGCGGTTCGCAGCCTCGAGCCTGCTCTCGCCCCGCTCGACCCGGCCCTTGGGCAGCCCGAGTTCGTAGTGGTGCAGGCCGCAGGCGTATTCGCGCGCCAGCAACACCGTGTTTTCGTCCTTCATCGGCACGATGATGACGGCGCCCAGGCCGTGCGTGATCAGCCGGGTGTAGCTGCGCGTCTCGCCGTTCGAAAATTCCAGTTCCAGCTTCTCGCGCCGCATCCACCGGGCCGCGGGCGCCTCGGTCCGGGAAAGGATGCTTGGCAGGTTCTTCTTGCTCATGGATTGAACATGTCCAGCAGCAGGCCGTGCAGCCCCGGTGTCGCGGCCAGCACCGACGTCGTCTCCAGGCCGGGCGGCCGGCCTTCGAGATCGGTGAAAACACCGCCCGCCTCGCGCACGATGACCGCGAGCGCGGCTATGTCCAGGATGTTGACGTCGGATTCGATCACGGCGTCGACCTGGCCTGCCGCAAGCCGATGGTAGTGGTAGTAGTCTCCGTAGCCGCGCGTGCGGTTGACCCGGGCCAGGATGCGCCCGAGCACGTTCCAGCGCGGCGAACGGGCCATCGTACCCAGGTTCCCGGTCGATACCGATGCGTCCTGCAGCCGGTCCTGCCGACTGACGTGGATCCGCGTCTCGCCCAGATGGGCCCCGAGGCCGCAGGCGGCCCAGGCCGTTTCGCCCGCGGCAGGCGCAGAGGACACGCCCAGCACCAGTTCGCCGCGGTGCATCAGCGCGATCTGCGTCGACCACATGCCGTACCCGGCAACGAAACTCTTGGTGCCGTCGATGGGGTCGACCAGCCAGAGGTAGTCGGCATCCGCAGCGCGCCGGCCCGATTCCTCGCCGTAGAACCCGTGCCCGGGAAAGGCGTCCAGCAGGATGCCGCGAATCGTTTCCTCGGCGCGCCGGTCGGCAATGGTGACCGGCGTCTGGTCCTCCTTGATCTCCACGTCGAAGTCACCGCGGTAATACGCCATCGAAACTTCGTCTGCGGCACGGGCTGCCTTCAGTGCGGTGTCCAGGAACTGTTGCATATTCTTTGCGGCACTGCGAAAGATAGGGAATGATAACAGTTTGGTTTCCGCGGTACTGGAACAGGCCCTGAATCATGAGGACCCATCGCGTTTACACACCGCAGGCGCTTGAACCCGGCTGCCGGGTGCGTCTCGAGGGGCGGCAGGCCCATTACCTCGGCCGCGTGCTGCGGCTCGCGGTAGGGCAGGTCGTGGTGCTCTTCAACGGCGACGGTTGCGATTATGCATCCGAGCTGCTGCGGGCCGCGCGTGAAGAACTGGAGTTCGAAGTCACGGCGCGTTTGCCGGCCGTCGCCGAATCCCCGCTGCGCATCGCGGTGGTGCAGGCGGTCAGCCGCGGCGAGCGCATGGACCAGACGCTGCAGAAATGCACCGAACTCGGTGCCGCAGCTTTCCAGCCGGTTTGGAGCGACCGGGTCGAGGTGCGCTTGAAAGGTGAAAAACTGGCCCGCCGTCTCGAGCACTGGCGCGGCGTGGTCGCTGCCGCCTGCGAGCAGAGCGGCCGCGCCAGGGTGCCGGAAGTCCTCGCCGCAAAAGGCCTCGCGGACTGGGCGCGGGTACCCGGTGAGCGTGTCCGGCTGGTGCTGGCGCCCGCGGCCGATTTTTCGCTGGCGTCGCTTGCTCCCGCCAGGGAAATCGAACTGGCAGTCGGCCCGGAGGGCGGGTTCAGCGAGAGCGAGGTGAAGCTGCTTGAGCAGCATGGCGTCAGGCCGGTTGCGCTCGGCCCGCGGGTGCTCAGGACCGAAACGGCCGCAGCTGCAGCCATTGCGGCGCTGCAAACGCTTTTCGGCGATTTTCGCTGAAGCGCCGGTTTTTTTGCGGGTCCGCCCGGCGGGCGCTTAAGGCTAGTCGTCCAGCTGCGTGATGGGCAGCGCGCCGTAAGTAGCGTGCGTCACCAGGTGGGCGAGCCGGTCCATGTCCGGAATGATCGCTTCCTGTTCCTTGTAGCGCACCCGGCTGAAAACGCCCAGTGAGACCTTCTCGTCGCCGAGTTCTTCAAGGTCGGAATCATTGACCTGCACCGGGCTCGGCAGGCCATCCATCAACAGGCCGAAATACGGAACGCGGGTCGAGTCGGAGAGCGATTTCAGAACCATGATCTTGGCGCGGGAACCCGCCTCGGCGGGCTCGGTGCCGTTGATCAGCGCGGTAAAGCAAAAGACCGGCACCCGGCGGTCGTCCCACTCGATTTCGCCCATCAGCCATGCCGGTGTCTCTTCAATCGCGGTGGTTGGCCGGAAGTCGATGACCTCCGCCACCAGGGCGGTCGGAAGCAGCAGCGATACCTCGCCGGCGGGAACGAGCATGCAGTGCAGCTCGGGCGGAATGCCCGCGCGGCGCATGATTTTTTTCTTCGGGGCCTTGCGGCCCGCATAGGCACTTCGGCTCATATCAGTCCTGCCTTCCCGGCACCAGCGGAAGATCCAGCAATTCGCTGACTTTCTCGACCAGGTCGACTTCCTGGTACGGTTTCGTCAGATAGTCGTTCGCGCCCGCTTCGCGCGCCTTTTTGCGGTGTTTCTGCCCGGCGCGAGAAGTGATCATCACGACCGGCACGTGCCGCAGACGGGCGTCGGCGCGAATGTGCGTGAGCAATTCGTAACCGTCCATGCGAGGCATCTCGATATCCAGCAGAACCAGGTCCGGCACGACGTTGCGCATCTGTTCGACGGCATCCACGCCGTCTTGCGCCAACGCGACCTCGAGCGAGTGGTTCTCGAGCACGCGCCGGGTGACCTTGCGCATCGTAATCGAATCGTCGACCACCATGATCAGCGGCTGACGGCTTTCTTTTTTCGCCGGTTCCAGCACCTCTGCCGACGGCTGCGCCGCGATTTCCAGGCCACGCCGGATCAGCGGACCCATGTCCAGGATCAGCATGACCTGGCCGTCCGGTGCGATTGTGCCGCCAAGGATGCCGGGAATTGAGCTGACCTGCGGCCCGACGGGCTTGATGACGACTTCCTGGTGACTCTTGAGGTCGTTGACGCGGAAAGCGGCCCGGCGATCGCCGGCCGAGATCATCAGCAGGGAAATATTGTCGCTGTCCAGGGGTTCGATGTCCTCGCCCAGCAGGGGCTCGAGCTCCAGGATGGGGTAGTCTACTGCGGCGAATTCATAAACGGGTTCATCGCTCCTGAGCAGCTCCGAGTATTCTGCCGGCGACAGGCGCGCCACGCCCGCCACGCTGTTCAGCGGCACCTGGAACAGGCGGCCGCCGACCGAAACGCCGATAGCCTGCATGACGGCCAGGCTGAACGGGATGTGAATCGAGAACAGCGTGCCCTTGCCCGCTTCGGTCGAGATATCCAGTGAGCCGCCGATCTGCTTGATCTCGGCGTCGACCACGTCCATGCCGACGCCGCGCCCGGCCAGACCGGTGACCTCGTCTGCGGTGGAGAAACCGCTGTGCCGAATGAACTGGACCAGCTGCTGCGGTTCGAGCGCTTCGTCCTCGTTCATCAGGCCGCGCTCGATCGCACGCCTGCGCACGGCTTCCAGGTTGACCCCGGCGCCGTCGTCCTGCACGCGGATCACGAACTCGGTGGCTTCGGCCTCGACGGTTACCGTGATACTGCCCTCCTCGGGCTTGCCCTGCTTTTTGCGCTGTTTGGGCGTCTCGATGCCATGCGCGATTGCGTTGCGCAGCATGTGTTCCAGCGGCGCGGTAATCCGTTCGAGCACGTTGCGGTCGAGTTGATCGCTGCTGCCGACCATTTTGAGCTGCAGTCGCGCTTTCTTGCCGGTCTCCGCGGCCGCGGTGCGCACGATGCGGCGCAGCCGGGGTGCGGCGCTGCCAAACGGCGTCATGCGTGTCTGCATCAGGCCGGCCTGCAGGTCTGAGCTGACGCGAGACTGCTGGGTCAGCAGTGTTTCGGCGGTGCGCACGGACTCGTCCAGCATTTCATGCAGGCTCAGCAGGTCCGAGGCGGATTCCGAAAGCCCCCGGGAGAGTTGCTGCATGTTGGAGAAACGGTCCAGTTCCAGTGGATCGAACTCGCTTGAATCCCGGGACGGTTCGCTCTGGTAGCGGGACATCATCTGCGCCTCGCTTTCCATGTCGAGCTTGCGCAGTTGTTCCTTGAGCCGAACAACCGTGGCGTTGACGTCTTTCAGCGTGCCGCGCACGGAACCGATCTGCTGTTCCAGGCGGGCGCGGTAAATGCTGACCTCGCCGGCGTAATTGACCAGCTTGTCCATGAGGTCCGCGGCGACGCGGATTTGCGCGCCCGGACCGGTGTCCTGGGCGGGCGCGGCCGGACGGTCGGGTATATCGCGGACCTCGCGCGGGGGAACCTTCGGTGTTTTCGGTGCGGCCGGAGGTTTGCGGTGCACCCGGATATCCCCGCCCGGAGCAGGGGCTGCCGGCTCTGCGGCCGCCGGGGTCGCGGGAACCGGTCGCCCGGGTTTCTCTGCCGGCGGCTCGACCGGCGTGGCCGGGTGCGGCGCTTCAGCCGGCTCGGTTGGCGTCGCCAGGGGCGCTTGCGCCGTATCTTCGGCCGGCAGTTCCTGGCCGGAATGCAGCGCGCGGACCTGTTTCTCGAAGCGCGCCTGCGCCGCGTCGGTCGCCGGTACGGCGCCGCCCTGGATTCGTTCGATCCACAGGTTCAGCTTGTCGCAACCTTCTTCGAGCGCCTGGACGGAGAGGATCGTCGCTTCCACGCGGCCCTCGGCGATCTGTTCGAACAGGTTCTCCATCGCGTGTGCAAAAGTGCCCAGGCCTTCGAGGCCGGCCATGCGGGCGCCGCCCTTGAAGGTGTGTATCTCGCGCTGGAGGTTCTGTACGAGCTTCTTGTCGGAAAGGTTGTCCCGCCAGTTGTTGAGCAGGGTGTCACAGCGCTCGAGCACTTCGACGGCTTCCTCGAGGAAAATGGAGACGATGCTGCCTTCCTCGATCTCGATCGTCGCTTCGCTTTTCTCGGTCGCTGCTCGGTCGGTTGCGGCCGCCTCGGCCTCGCTCGGCGCCTGCGGCTCGGCTTCCGTTTCGACGACCGCTGCCGCGCCGAGCGATGCAATGGCGCCGAGCAGGGCGCTGTCATCGAGCGGGTAGCTGTCCTCGTTACCCGACTCCAGCGTGTACAGGCGCTGGCGGAAGCGGTGCAGCGCGAGCTGGAGTATTTCCAGGGCATCGTTGCCGAGCGCTTCGCCGGACTCGCGCAAACGCTGCAATTGGTCGGAGACGGCACGCGCCACTTCGGCTTCCTGCCCCAGCGGCCGGGCCGCGAATGCCTCGCCCAGTCTGCTGAGCGCCTCGACGGGCTCCTCTTCAACGGCAGCGGAGCCCTGCGACTCGAGCAGCGCGTGGAGACTTTGCAGCTGCTCGATGGCTTCCCGGACGCCGGCATGAGCGGTCGCCGCCGCGGGGGCCTCGACAACCTCTTCCTCGGGCGGCCGTGCAGCGGCTTCATCGCTGATCAGTCGCATCAGCGGCGCCGGCAGGACGGCCGAGAGCGCGGTGATATCGGGCTGCTCGCCGGCCTCCAGGCGCCTGGCGAAAGCCATGAGCTCGGTAACGCCGGCAGCGCCGAGCTCGCTGGCCTCGCCGGTCAGCTGGTCGCGCAGCGCGTTGAGCGCCCCGGCGGCCAGAGTCAGTGCGTCGCCAAGCGGCGGGCTGAATTCGATCTTTCCTTCGATCAGGCGGTTGAGCACGTCCTCGTAGCGCTGAGCGAAATTACCCAGCTCGGCAGCTCCAACCATGCGGCCGCTGCCTTTCAACGTATGGAAGGCGCGTCGCACCTCGGCCAGCGCGGCGGCGTCCGTGACGTCGTCGAGCCAGTCCATCAGGCGATCTTCAAGCCGGGCGTGCACCTCGTCGAATTCTTCGAGGAAGATCTGGAGCAAGGTCGCGTCGATGCCGGCCGGTGCGGAAACCGGTTCCGGTTCCGGGACGTCTGCAGAGGCCGCCGCCGGCAGTTCCTCGGCTGGCGCTTCCGGCGCCTGCACGCCTGAACCCGGAATACCCGCAAGCCGTTCGTGCATGATCTCGAGCATCTGCTCGCCGTTTCCCTGGTCGTCGCGGCAGCCGACGAGGAAAAGCTCGAGGGCCGCGATGGCGTCCGACAAGGGGACCAGGTTGGCCGGGAGATCGTCGGACTCTGACGTCTGCGCATTGAACTCGGCGCGGAGTGTGTGGTCCAGCTGGCGCGTCAATTCACTGACCAGGGGCTGGACGGCGATTTCCATCGCGCCGGCGATCAGGCCGAGCCCCGTGCTGAAGTCGGCCTCGGAATTTCCATCCAGGCGTTCGCGGATCGCGTCCTGCACCGCGTGCAGGGTCGTGACGCATTCCTCCAGCATCTGGCCGAAAATCTGGCGCTGCTCATGCGGCGGAAGCGTCTTGAATCCTGAGCTCTCGGCTTGCTCTACGGGCTCACCGAGCATCTGGATGTGGGCATTCAACACGGACTCGACTTCGAGCAGGTCCTGCGCGAGGCCGAGCAGCGGCGAATCCAGGTCCATGTTGGTTACGCCGTCGGTCGCTTCGAGCGCCGGCAGCAGGTTCTCCACTGCATGGGCAGCGACCGGCAGGTCGAGCATGGTCAGGGTGTCCGCGAGGTGTCCCAGTGTTTTTTTGCTTGCATCCCGCTGCGTTTGCTCGATCCGGCCGGTGCGGAGTTCCATGTCCAGCGTGTCTTTGACCAGCGCAAGCTCCTCGCGCACGGCCTCGCCGATGGAGTGGAACAGTTCGGCGTCACGGCCGGTTACCGCTCCGCGTGCACGCAGCAGTGCTTCGCGGTCCGGTATCAATTGTTCCAGCCCGAACCGCGCGCGCAGGTTGTCCGTTGCACTGCAGCCCGGCCGGGCCTGTGCAGCGTAAAAGAGCAAACCGCGTGACAGCGCGACCAGGCTCTCCTTTGAAGGGCCCTCCTCTCCGCCCTCGAGCAGGGCTTTCAGGGTCAGGTCGAGGCGGGCAAACAGCCTGCGCAGCGGAAGGTCGTTGTCGATAGCGCGCTCCCGCAGGCCCTGCATGACCAGCGAGGCGATCCACCATAGCCGGCGAAGGTCGTTGCGCGCCATGCGGACGTAGAGTGTTCGGCACACGTCCTGCAAGGGTTCCAGCAGCGCACTGTTGGACTGTTCCTTGAGCCAGGCGAGCAGTCCGGCCTGGTACTGGCGGCGGACACTGCCCGCGAACGCCGGAAATTCGTTGCCTTGAACGTGATCGGCTTCGCTTCCGCTGAGTTCGGGAACGATGACGTCGAGCACGGGTGCAAAAAGCGCGCCTTCGGACATCAGTTTTTCGTCGTGGGTGGCGCGCAGTTCGTTGAGCGTCGGGAGGAGCAGGACGGGCAGGTCTTCGTGCCCGGCCTGCAGACGATCCAGGTAGGCGGGCAGTACGACGACCGCATCGGTTATTGCGTTGAGCGAATCGTGCAGGGAGGCGTCGGAATTATCGAGCATGTACGCAACGACGCGGAGCATTTCGTCGGTGAGTAGTACGGCTCCCTCCTGCTCCATGACCCGGAACGTCAGGTTGAGGCGCTCCAATTGGTCCTGGATGGCCTTGAGGGGTGCAAGCTGCGCACGGTCCCCCGCAAACGCCTCGAGGTTGGTCCGTATGCTGTCGAGTGCCGCGTTGAGATCTTCGCGCACCCACGCAATCGCCGGGTTGCCCCCGGTGCCGCTCAAAATCATTTGGTCTTGCTCCCGTCCCTGGGCAGTTTGAAGTCGGCGACCGAGTCGCTGAGCTTGTGCACGAGATCGGCCAGCCTTCCCATGGCCAGCGCGGTCTGCGTCGTGCCCGCAGATGTCTTGATCGAGACATCGCGAATGCTGTTCATCTGCTCCGCCACCCGCATGGCGGTCTCCGACTGGGTGTGGGCCTCGTTGGATATTTCCTCGATCATCTTGGAGAGGTCTCGCGACACCAGTTCGATGTGTTTCAGCGCCTCGCCCGCGTCCTCCGATTTCTCGGCGCCGGACACCACTTCCGAGGTCGTGGTTTCCATCGACACGACCGCCTCGGAGGTGTCCGTCTGGATGTTCTGGACCAGCATCTCGATGCGCCGTGTCGCGTTCGTCGCGCGCTCGGCAAGCCGCTGCACCTCGTCGGCCACGACCGCGAAGCCGCGGCCGGCGCCGCCGGCGGAAGCGGACTGGATGGCCGCGTTGAGCGCCAGGATGTTCGTCTGCTCGGCGATGCCGTTGATCAGCTCGACGATATCGCCGATCTCCTGCGAAGACTCACCGAGGCGCTTGATGCGTTTCGATGTGTCCTGGATCTGCTCGCGAATATTGTCCATGCCGATGATGGTCTGCTGCACCAGCTGCGACCCCTTGTGCGCGGTCTCGACGGAACGCTGGGCCACCTCGTTCGACTCGCGGGATTTTCTCGCCATTGCGTCGAATGACTCGGCCAGCACGTTGATCGTATCGGTCGCCTCGCGAACCTGCCCGGCCTGTTTCTGGGAGGCGGCCGCCAGTTCGCCGGTGGTGTCCATGGTTTCCTGGGCTGATTCCGACACGGTCTGGGCGGTCGTGTTGATGCCCTTGACGAGTTCACGCAATTGCTCCACGGCATAGTTGACGGCGTCGGCAATGGCGCCGGTCATGTCGTCGGTTACCGTGGCCCTGACGGTCAGGTCGCCGTCGGCCAGCGAACTCATTTCTTCCAGCAGGCGCATGATCGCGGCCTGGTTCTTTTGGTTCTGCATGCCGGCTTCGACCGCGCGGCGGCGCTCGGCAGCCAGGAAGGAGCGTACCAGGAACGCGATCGAGACCAGGATCACGCTCAGGGCGAGCGAGCCGGACCAGAGCGAGGGCCACAGGCGTGATTCCGCACGATAGAGCACGTCGCCTGAAACGGTGCGCGACAGGTCGAACATGTCGAGGCTGTCGACGAAGATGTCTTCGGCTGCGCTGCGCACCTCGAGCACGTCCGCGATGGACGCGAGGATCGATTGCATTTGCGGCTGGACGCCTTCGTACAACTGCCGGGCTTCGTTCAATGCGGACCGGGCCTTGCCCGGCGCAACCTGGCTGACCCCGACGGACTGGCTGCCCTGCAGCAGCGCATTCATCGTCTGCTCGAAATAGGCCACTTCCTTGACGAAGCTGTCGGCGGCGCCCGGCGCACCTTCGCCGCCGCGCAGCATCTCCTTGAGGTGGCGCAGCAGGCGGTCTGCCAGGACCAGCTGGCGGCCGGCCACGAACAGCTGCTGCCGCGATGCATTGCCCCGGGTGAGCTCCCGAATGGCCTGGTCGGTGAGATCCTGTATTTGCGGGATGACCCGGATAATGGCGGTGCTGTCGGAAGCCAGCGTGAGCACCTGGTCTTCGCGGTCCAGTATCACGCGGGCGCTCTGGTTCATCCGGCTCCAGCTGCGATTGAGCGCAACCAGTGTTTCGGACATCGAATCGGGCAGCGCCGGCAGGGATCTGATCGGATCGCCGTCTTTCAGCGCCTGGACGGTATCCTCGATAACCCCGGTGGAGTCGCTCAGCTGCAGAAAGGCGGTGCGCTGGCCTTCAACGGCCTCGGCGGCGGACTTCGCCATTTGCTGCGAGTGGATCTGCATGTCCGTCGCCAGACGCACCCACTCCTGTTCGTAGCGGCTTTCGCGCGTCAGCAGAATGAAGGTGACCGCCACGAAGCCGAGCACCAGCACGAGGAATCCGACCAGGGCGTAAAGACCGCCCGATCTCAGCCAGCTTGGATTTTGTTTTTCGGGTTTCATCTCGTGCCGCCGGTTCAGTGTTCTTCAGCGCCGTTCAGGAAATCCGGGTTGGAAAACAGGCGTTCGATATCGAACTCGTGCCAGGTTTCAGAGCCGAGATCGTAGCGGTGGCTGACCACGCTGCTGAGCAGTGAGTCGTTATCCAGTCCCGCTTCCAGGGCCTCGCTGTCCAGGAAATGACGCTGTCCGATCACCTCGTCGACCAGCAGGCCGATGGGCGCCTTGTTCAGCGTCGCCGTCAGCAGGCGGGTCTCCGTGGTCATGGTCGTCTTGACCCCGCTCAGGAAGTCCTTGAGGTCGACGATGGTCAATAATTCGCCACGGACATTGGCCAGGCCGATGATCCAGCGTTTCGCCCCCGGTACGGGTGTCGACGGCGGACACGGCAAAATCTCCCCGATACGGTTGATGTTGCAGGCGAGGCGTGTGCCTTCTATTGCGAAAACCACGCCGCTCCATTCATCGAAAGATCCGCTGCCTCCGCCGGAGCCTGGAGAATAGCGGGCCGCCCGCTTCTCGTACTCGAGCAGCTTGCGAAACGCGGCATTTGATCCGGGGTCCGTCATCTGTCCATTCACTTCCCTGCGCGTGGAGTCGTGTTTTGCACGTGTGTCAGGCGGCGTGCTGGGCCACGGCGTTCAGCAGTTCGTCTTTGGTGAAGGGTTTCGTGAGATACAGGTCGGAACCCACCACGCGGCCCCTGGCCTGGTCGAACAGGCCGTCCTTGCTGGTCAGCATGACGACAGGCGTGGAACGGTACTGCAGGTTGTTCTTGATGATGGCGCAGGCCTGGTAACCGTCCAGGCGTGGCATCATGATGTCCATGAAAATGAGGTCGGGTTGGTGCCGCGCGACGATCGACAGGGCCTCGAAGCCGTTTTCCGCCGTCATCACGTCGTAGCCCTCGGCCTTGAGCATGGATTCCGCCGAACGGCGAATGGTCGAGCTGTCATCGACCACGAGTATTCGCAGCGAAGCGTTCCCGGTCTCCGTGGGGCGGTCTTCGTTCATGACTTCCTCTGACATAACTCCTTCCCTGGTTGGCTCAGCGGATATCCGCTGGATTCATTAGTCTACCACTAACGAAATCAGATTCCAGCAGTAACAATAGCTTATGATAAAAAGCTGATACAAGCCTTTGAGCTAACAGAAGTGCTTGCCGCTGGAATTGACAAGCCTTCAGGGCCGATAATACCGGCAGTGAATCCAAGGTCGAAACCTGAGGAGCCCGAATGACCGACCCGGCTGAAAAACAAACCGGCCCCGTGCAGACCGGCGTGGTAATGGACCCGATCGCGGGCATCGCGACCTACAAGGACTCGACCTTCGCGATGCTGCTCGAAGCGCAGCGGCGGGGGCACGACCTGTGGTACATGGAGCCGCGAGACCTGACCGTCGACGGCGGCACCGCGTTCGGCCGCATGGCCAGGCTGGAGGTCAGGGACAACCGTGACGACTGGTTTACGCTGGGCGAGGCGGTCAACAAAGAACTGGCGGAGCTG
Source organism: Lysobacterales bacterium (assembly GCA_036351575.1). Taxonomy (GTDB): domain Bacteria; phylum Pseudomonadota; class Gammaproteobacteria; order Xanthomonadales; family SZUA-36; genus JABDPF01. The sequence goes on from JAZBPJ010000017.1 coordinate 19,807, forward strand.
GACATCCTGCTGATGCGCAAGGATCCGCCGTTCGACATGGACTACATTTACACGACCTACATCCTCGACCTCGCCGAGCGCGCAGGGGTCACGGTGCTCAACCGCCCGAACGCCCTGCGCGACGCCAACGAAAAGTGCTTCATCACGCAGTTTCCCGAGTGCTGCGTACCCATGCTGATCACGCGCCGTTCGAGTGAAATCCGGGCGTTTGCGCTTGAGCATGGCCTGTCCGTGGTCAAGCCCCTGGACGGCATGGGCGGTGAATCGATCTTTCGCCTGGAGGCGGATGACCCGAACCTCAACGTGATTTTGGAGACCATCACGGCCAAGGACCATGACCTTGTGATGGTGCAGCGCTACATCCCGGAAATCAGCGCCGGCGACAAGCGTATCCTGGTGGTCGCCGGCAAGGCCGTGCCCTACGCCCTGGCGCGGATTCCCGGCGCAGGAGATTTTCGCGGCAACCTGGCCAAGGGCGGCACCGGGGTGGGCGTCGAACTGAGCGAGCGGGACCGCTGGATCGTCGGCCGCGTCGCCCCGGAACTGGTCCGCCGCGGCATCCTGTTCGCCGGGCTTGACGTGATCGGCGACTGGCTGACCGAAATCAACGTCACTTCCCCCACCTGTATCCGCGAACTCGACAGCCAGTACGGGCTGAACATTGCCGGCGACCTGTTCGATGCGCTGGAGTCCGGGCCGGGCTGATCGAAAGTGGCATTCGAGGCAATGAAGCAGCGGGGAATTTACAGCGACCGGACGGCTGAAGACCGCTTCATGCTGTTTTTCGTGATGGCCATTGCCGTGCATGCCGCGGTTCTGTTCGGCGTCCGTTTCGGTATCGACCTCTCCGTTGACCCCCGGCTCGCGGACACCCTCGACGTGGTGCTGGTCCAATGGCGCTCGGAAGACGCGCCGGAGGAAGCGGATTACCTGGCCCAGGTGGACCAGTCCGGGGGCGGCGATACGATCGAAGCGACACGGCCAACCGCCGAGGCGAGCACCCCGGTGCCGGTACCTGAGCGCGGAAGTGATTCTGCCGAGAGCGAGGAATCTGTTCCGAACGTGAGCCTGGAGACCCGCGAGATCGTCGCGCGCGAAGTGGACGCTGCCCGCACGCAGCAGACCGACGTGGAGCAGCCGGAACAAGAGCTGCCGACGGCGGCCGATCTCATGCAGCAGAGCAGGCAAATGGCGAGCCTGGAAGAGGAAGTCAGCCAGGAACGGAACTGGAAGTCGAAGCTGCCGCGCCGCGAGTTCATCTCAGCCAATACGCGGCAATACGAGTTCGCCGCTTACATGAGCGCCTGGGTTGCAAAGGTCGAGCGGGTGGGGAACCTGAATTATCCCAGTGAACTGCGCCGCAAAAAGCTTCACGGCGACCTGGTTCTGACGGTGGGAATCCGTCAGAACGGCACGGTGGAGAGCATCAACGTCAAGCGCAGCTCCGGCACCGCGGAGATCGACGAGGCGGCCCTTTCCATCGTGCGCCTGGCGGCGCCTTACGCGCCCCTGCCGGAAAATATCCGGGACCGCGTCGACGTCCTTCACATCACCCGCACCTGGCGTTTCGAGTCGGCGCTCGGTGTTGGCGGGCGCCAGTAAAGTCGAAGCCCAAAACGGCTGCTGCGTGAGCCACACCTCTTCTCTGCCCCTTTCATAACCTCAATCTGGCCCTGATTCGCATCATTGTGGCCCGGGTCGCTCTGGCGTAGTCTGGGAAATCCCCCCAAACGCGATGGATCTATCGGAGACGATTGCTCCACTGTGAGGACAGCATGAAGATACTGGTATTCGGAGCGAGCGGCGGCACCGGGCGGGAGTTGCTCAAGCAGGGGCTGGATAAAGGAATCGAAGTGACAGCGTTTGTCCGGGACGCCACCAAGATCAAGGATATCCAAAACCCGAACCTGGCGGTGGTCAGCGGAGACGTTCTGAGCATGGAGGACGTCGGTCCCGCGGTGGCCGGGCATGATGCCGTGCTCTACGCTGTGGGCGCGGGGCCCAAGCGCACGACGATCCGCGAGCAGGGCACCCGAAATGTCATCGAGGCCATGCAGACGGCCAACGTCAGGAGGCTGGTTTGCCTGTCCTCGTTCGGCGTGGGCGAAAGCCGGGCCGACTTGTCGTTTTTCACCCGTTATGTCGTGGTCGGCATATTTCTGCGCCATGCATTCGCGGATCACGAACGCCAGGAAGCCCTGGTGAAAGAATGCGCACTGGATTGGACGCTCGTGCGGCCGCCGCACCTGAAGGAGGGTCCGCACACGGGAACTTACCGGCACGGCCTGGCCCTGGCCTACGGGGATATCGAGGGGTGGATTTCACGCGGCGACCTGGCGGACTTCATGTTGAAGCAACTGGACGATGACCGCTATCTCCGGCAGGCGCCTCGGGTCTCCTATTGAATTTCACACGGTAAAGGGGCATCGGGCCGAGGTCAGGCTGCTCAAACCGTTTGTCCGAAGCATCATCGGCAAGTCCGAGCGCAAGGTGCCCGGGCTCTGGGGCAGCATCATGAGTCGCAAGCGCCATATCGACGAGCTGCTTGCCGCTGCCGGCGCCCTCGGGCAGCCGCCTGGTTTTTACCTACACGCCGAAAGATTTCATCGATGGTGAAAATCTGTATGGCCAGGAGTACCTGCACGGCAAGATGCTGATCAAGGACAGGATATGGCTCTTCGGGATCGATCCTTCAAAGGTCGATACCCTGCTCGGCGAGTACGGTTGGCAGGTTCGCGAACACGTCGGGTATGACACCCTGGTCGAACGCTACGTCACGCCAACGGGCCGGAACCTGGGGCCGATGATGATCGAACGCATCGTCGATGCGGAAAAGACCTGAGCTGAAAACTCGCTTACCGGTGGAAGAGGCCTTCCGGCAAGGGCCCTGACTCATAGCGAAAGTTCTTTTGCCGGCAGGAGTTCTGCTTTCGGCAGGGGTTTGAGTCCGAACAGGAAACGGGTCACGTTGTTGGTCTTGATCACCTTGTAGATCAGCACGGATGCCGGGATGGCCGTGAGTACGATTCCAAGGAACCTCAGTCCCATCGGCAGGTCCAGCTGCACGATGTAGAACCCGAACACGACGATCAGCGTCTGGTGCAGCACGTAGACCGGGAGGATGCTGATGTTGGCGGGGACTAGCCACTTGTGCTTGAAATTCATGGTGCGGGCGAACAGCGCCAGGAAAAACATGATCCAGCTGTAGGCAATCAGCATCGTGAGCACCGAGATGATCCCGTGCAACCAGGAAAACTCCGGGTTCATATAGGCCTGCACGTGCTGCTCGTTCGTCGAGCCCATGTAGATAAAGGTGGCGGAACAGATCGATCCGACGGCCAGGAAAGCCCACATCCTGTTCTTGATGATGTCCAGGAACTGCCGGTCGGCCATGAAAATGAAACCGTAAAGGAACGGCCAGAGATAGACGAAGAAGTCCGCCCAGTCCGTGTATTCGGGGTAGATCGGTTTCAGCACGAAGCGGCTCACGATCATGGGCACGGCCAGCACGAAGACACCCGCGCGGGTCGACATCACGCTCTTGAGCCGCGAAAAGCTGACGTTTCCCAGTCGGATCCATTCCAGCAGGGGAAGCGTCATCAGCGTCATCACGAACAGGAACGGCAGGTACCAGACGTGGGTGCCGAGGTGCCCGAACCAGAGCAGCACGCTGCTGCCCATGTCGGCGCTGAGCTGCTGGGCCGGATAGACCTGCAGAAAGTCCAGGTAACTGCCCTCGAACCCGCCGAAGCTGATCCACTCGTAGAAACGCTGCGGCGGAATGATGATCACGATGCTGAACAGGAAGGGCAGCAGCAGGCGAAGGACCCGGTCCAGGAAGAACCGGTCTCCCCGGGCACGCATGGCCAGCCAGGTTCCGGCACCGGAAACGAGGAAGATGAGAAACATGCGCCAGCCGTGCACGAACATCGTCAGGAGGTCGAATACGACGCTCTGGTCGGCGCTCTTCATATGCCAGGGCATGTGGTCGAAAGGCCGCCAGGAGTGAAACAGGAACAGCAGGCCGAAGGCCGACACGCGCAGCCAGTCGAGGTAATAGAGCCGTTTGTGTTGCGTGGTTCTCATCTTGAGTTCCCGAAATAGTGGAAATTCAAGTCGAGTTTGCAACGTCCAGCGGTGCCGGTCGTCCAGTCCTGCGGGTCTGGACGATTATTTTCCGAGTTTTTTCCAGTACTGCGAGGGTGTGAGCTTCGTATTCTTCTTGAAAACCTCGTTGAACGAGGATTTGGAGCTGAAACCCGCATCGTAGGCGATCGCCAGGATATTGGGGCGGGAACCGGTCGATTCGGCCAACCGCTGCTTCACCATGTCCACCCGGTAGCCGTTGATAAAATCGTAGAAATTCTTTTCGAGGTTCTCGTTGATCACCTGCGAAAGGTGATTGCTGGAGACGCCCAGCCGGTCGGCGACCTGGGACAGGGAGACCTTGCCGTCGAGGTAGGGCTTCTCCTCGTCCATGAATTCGAGCAGCTTCCCGAGGATCGCGCGGGATTGTTCGCCGTTCAGGCTGGACTTCCGGTACCGGGTTTCTTTCCCGTCGTTGTCCGTCACGGAAACCGCGGCGGGTGGGCCGGCCGGCGATGCGAAGATGATCTGCTGCTTGATGCCGTAGAAGCCGCCGAAGAAAACCACCGCGGTCACTGTCAGGTAGATCAGGTTGTCGCCCTGCTCGATGGAAATCCAGTCGTTGAAATTGCCCATGATGTTGACCACGACCACCGTTATCCAGATCGTGAGCATGGCCAGGATGACTTTTTTCAGCCAGCCCAGGTCGATGTCGCGGGTGTAGGAGAATTCATCGGCAATTCTTCTCGCGTGTCTCTTCAGAATGAGCAGGCAGAGAACCAGGTAAACCGGGCCCAGGAAAATCCGGAACAGGCCCAGCGCGATGAAGACAGGCGTGCTCGGATCTTCGATCGCCAGGCGGTCCGCTTCGACCGAGCCGCTGGAATATGCGAACAGCCTGAAAAAAACGATGACCGTGAATACCAGGTAGGGCAGGGCATGAAGCAGCAGGGTGGGCTTGAGCACTTCATCACCCCGGGTGACGGCCAGCGCATACACATAGGCGGCTGGCCCCATCAGCATGGGAAAACAGGTCCAAAAACCCAGGAATATCGGAAAATCAGCGGCCCTTCCGGTTACCTCCAGGTAATGGCCCAGAAGCGCGAGGCCGATCAGCACGAACCAGGCGGCCAGCACGTAATCCGCCCGGGATCGTTCCGCCTTGTTGAAAATCAGTAACGGCAGGAAAAACGCCTGGGCGGCTCCGATGATGAATATGACTTCCATATCCGGTAATACCTGCGGGCGATTCCATGTTCGGCGAGGGTCCGCCTGATTCTATCTTCTGCCGCTGAATCAGCATACCTGCGGAAATCATGCAGATCGTGATGGGTTCTTCTCTCAAGCGAACGGCCCGACCGGCTCAGCACAGAGCGATAACCTCGGACAAGAAGTACGCCTGTCCGGACCGCTCACCCGGTTCGAGCTCCTGGTTCGTCGCCCCTGCGGGGTTCCCTTGCATCCGGTCCGCACGGACGGGGCCGCTTCGGAGGCACGTCCGTGATGCCTTCGAAGCTCGATTGGCCATCCAGGCCAATCGCCCCTGTGCGGCCCGGATACTCGGCGCCTCCCCCTATGGCTGCTCGACCCGGGCGAA